>NZ_JBIFFO010000042.1:0-9368 GCF_043557115.1 Sulfitobacter sp. 1A13679 | reverse complement strand
AGGTTGCCGCCTGAAATGAAATCAATGCTATAGCTTACCACGGCGGCAAACTGGTCGAATTTCCAGGACCACCTCTATATTGGGCAAGGCGCTCTTGGGCGTCGGCCACCATGGTGCGGATCTTCCAACAGTGAAACCTGCCCCCCCATTGCCCACCCGCCGGTGCCCAAAGAACGGCGCCCCACCATCGAGCGCGACCACACCCGCGAGGGCAAGGATCACCGGCAGGAGAACAGGCTACAAAACCATAGCAAGCGCGATGTCGAAGGCGCGCTTCCCCCATCTCGCATAAACGGTTCCTGACCGGCCCGATGGGAAAGACCGCCCCAACCGCGACCGGGCTATGGATGACCCGATGTTTCATAACCGCTGCCTCCCAACCCGCGCCAAAGCGGAGACGGTTGCTGCAAGAAGCGCTGCCGGGAAAGTTGGCTACAACCAGCCAAACGGCACTTTCATGCAAAAAATTTGGCTAAAATATTACGGAGGCAGGTTAAGGAAGTCTTAACCGCCGAAGGGCGCCTCATCCGCGAAAGCATCAGGGATCAGATCTTCCCAGAACGCCCGCATCTCCGACGCACAGAGCGCGGCCTTCCAACCCAGCCGAGAGAACTCTGATTTCAAAAGTTCATCGCTCAGCCAAGCCAAGAACAATTTCCGGTCCGCGTCGCGCTGTGTGGGAGAGCGGGATTCGACGATTTCCTGCACCCGCGCCATGATCGCGGCCCGCGCTTTGCGTTCTTCTTCAACCACTTGCGCGCGCTCTTCTGCCGCAGCATCGGTCTGCGCCGTTTGCGCTTTGCGCACCACCGCCGCGGCTTTGGCCTTGGGCGAAGGGGCTGCGGGTTTCTCTGACTTATAGTCGTTCTGAAGCGCAGCCCTTAGATATCCCACCGGGCTATCGACGCCCCCCCTGCCCTTCAAATAGGCAATCTTTTCTGAAACATAGTCCTCACCATGTTCGGAAATCCATTGCCGCGCCAACCGGTCTGAGACGCCCAAATCCATGAGAGCGGTATAGACGGCCCCCTGCCGCAGCCCTTCCCCATCATCAATGTCGAGCATGGCAAGCTGCGGGTTCTCTTTGATGAGAAACCGGATCTCACTGACCTGCCGCCCCATCTTGTGCAGCTCGGGGGTGATCAGGATGTTTGAGGTCTTGTTCACCTCCGCCACGGCTGGCTTGATGATCTTGGCATTCAGGTGCTTAAAACTTTCGTAATAGGCACTGCCATCGACCCCCATAAGCCGGCGAAACAGATCAATCGGCCACCACCCCGTCGATCCGGTCCGCAGAAACCGATAGCAGTTTTCATAGAGCGCCAGCGCATGGCCAGAGGTGAACCGCCGCTGGATATTCAGATTAATGAGCGCGAAAACCTTCGGATCATGCAGTTTTTCCGCCAAAGCCGGGGAATAGGCATATTCACAGACCCCCGCCGACAGTTTCGCATAGGACAAAAGCGCTGAGACGCCCCATTCCTGCCGCCCATTGGCATCCAACATATCCCATTCCGCCGTCGTCTCGGCCAAACTGCGGAGGGACTGTTTCAACGTATCCATGTCGTTGGAGTTATAGCCCACCATCATGCATAGGGTCCGCGCATCGATCTGATGTTTGTTGCGCGTCACCAGCGTGTCATAGGCATTGAGGAGAAGAACATTGCTCAGCTTCCGCTGTAGTAGCGTCAACTTTCCCGAGACGTGGATCGCCGCCACGTTCTTCTTCACCGACTGCCGGCGAAGCGCGCCGGTCAATTTCTCATGGGGGATGCTGCTCATCTCGGCCTCTGCTCTGCCGCCACCGCCCCGACGCTTCGCGTTCTTGGGTGACCTCGCCCCATTATTGCGCAAAAGGTGCCCAATCTCAATCAGTCAATGGGGACCCGTTTACAGGGCAGAGGCATCCCGGAAACGGGTCCCTTACGGTATATTTACCTTACTCGCGTGGGCCGACCGAAGGAAACGCGGGCTTGGAAGCCCAAAAATCGCTTCAAAACGGCCCTCCCGACGATCGGTCCCCCTCCCCCCGCGAATCGGACCCCGTTCACCCGCATACGGGTACTGGCGAACCTGTAGGCAGGTACCATTAAACCTGCAAAGTGGTACCTATCTTTCCATAGCGCGTTGATATGAAAAGATTACTTAGGCCTAAAGATTCTAAATCTAATAAACAATAACAAACTATGTGGGCTTTTCTTAGTATAGATTCTGATTTGAAGAGGCCGGTTTCGCATGCGAAACCGGCAAGGCGCTCCCAACATGTACAGCATACCTTACTGATTCCCATTTCCGAAAGGATGTGCGACAATTAGGATGATAACATCGAATAATGATGATTTGACCGAGGCATCGCAACATGGACAAGAAGTCGGGCACACCCCTGCCCCCCTATTTCAATCTCGACCCTGAAACCGCAGCAGCGAAGCTTAGCGATCCGGTAGACACTGCCCGATTCGCCAAAGCCGCCGCTTTTGCTGGGCGCGGAAGGGCAGATCTCGCTAAACGCGGGTATGCCCCAGACGGCCAGAAAAAGCTTCGAAAATTTTCGACGTGGGAGATTTGCCGCTACCTCATCCCCGTAGCCCCCGCGCATCTGCGAAGGGTGCTGAACAAACACCCCGAACTTCCCCAAGGCGAGGGCGCCGGAAACGCAAAGCGGTTTAGCCTCGAAGAAATACTTACGCTGCGAAACCACTTCGCCGAAGAAGGTGTCAGCACCAAGGAATACCGCCCCTATCGCCCCGAAGGCCTACCAGCGAAAGTGGTCGCGGTGGCGAATTTTAAAGGGGGTGTGGGCAAGACCTCAACGGCGGCGCATTTGGCCATGTCTGCGGCGTTGGACGGCTATAAAGTGCTTGTCGTCGACCTCGACTCCCAAGGCTCGATGACCTCCATCATGGGGGGGCAGGTTCAGGATGAGTGGCAGACCATCTTCCCTCTCCTCGCCCGCGATTACGCGATGCAGGTGCAGGCTGAAAACCGGGTTCGTGCGGCGGCTGCAGAGCCCGAAATTCCGATGGACGAAACCCTTACCGAGGCGCTGACGATCTCGCTCAAAGACGTCGTTCAAAAGACCCATTGGCCCAACATCGATCTCATCGGAGCCCAGCTCAATCTGTATTGGGCGGAGTTTCAAATCCCCGTTTGGCGGATGGCCTTGCGGCATTGGGCCCTGTGGGATGCGCTCTCTTCGGCGCTGGATTCAGGGGGGGCGTTGGATGAATATGACATCATCTTGCTCGATACGCCCCCTGCCCTCGGCTATCTGACGATCAATGCTTTGGCCGCGGCAGATATTATCATGGTGCCCTTGGGTGCCTCGTTCTTGGAGTTCGATTCCACAGGTCGTTTCTTTGATATGCTCTATTCCACCTTTGCCTCGATTGAGGAGGGAGAGAACGCGGCGCGGCGGCGCGAAGGCTTGCCGGAGATGAAGTTTGAATGGGACGTCGTGCGTGCAATCATCACGCGCTTTGACGCCAGCCA
The DNA here is from genome assembly GCF_043557115.1 of Sulfitobacter sp. 1A13679. Lineage (NCBI taxonomy): Bacteria > Pseudomonadati > Pseudomonadota > Alphaproteobacteria > Rhodobacterales > Roseobacteraceae > Sulfitobacter > Sulfitobacter sp. 1A13679. The sequence goes on along the minus strand of NZ_JBIFFO010000042.1, from coordinate 5,879 downwards.
GCAGACCGATCTAGCAAACGTGATCCAAGCTTATTTCGGTGATATGACAAATACTTACCGGCAGGAGTTCACGGCGATGGTCGGGCAGGCCGGAGAGAGTGTTAACGGGATTTACGAGGCTGATTACCGGGATTTTAACCGTGAGACCTATACCCGCGGTCGGGAAACCTTTGATCGGACCTATGCCGAGTTCAAAGAGATTTTGCTGGGCGCATGGTGGCGCGATGATCAAGAGCGGAAGGAGGCCGAGAATGGCGAAACGCAGACAGCTTGAAGTCCCCTCGGCGGAGGCGCTTAAAGAGATTGAAGAGGGTTTCGCGCGCGAAACCTCCCGAATTGGTACCCGGGCGCCAATCGCCGACGTCGCGGCGGATGCGGCACGGCATAAAGACCCCCTACCCCAGCATCTGCGCGAAGAAAATGCGCGGGACAAAGCGGATGCAAAAGCGCTGCGATTGGCGCGCGAAAAGGGCCTCGTCCTAACCGAAGTGCCACTGCATGAGATCACCGCTGATGCGCTAAGCCGTGATCGTTTGAAGATGGATGAAGAGGACCTTGCCGAGTTGCGGCGGTCGATTGCGGACCATGGGCTCCGCTTGCCGATCGAGGTTTTTGAGCCGTCCAATCCTGAAGCCGCCGGGAAATATGCTCTGATCTCTGGCTTCAGACGCCTTGCCGCCATGCGCGAATTGAACGCGCTTTCGGGCGGTGAGCGCCATCAGACGATTCCGGCTTTCGTGCGCAAACCGGATACGCTGGCCGATGCGATCGTGGCGATGATCGAGGAAAACGAGGTCAGGACCGGGCTCAGCCAATATGAGCGCGGGCGGGCAGCCGCGATCACGGTGCATGATGGGGTTTTTCCCACTGTTGATGAGGCCGTGGCGACGCTGTTTTCCTCGGCCAGCAAGGCAAAGCGGTCGAAGGTTCGATCCTTTGCTTTGGTGCATGAGGAGCTTGGCGATATGCTCCGTTTCGGACCCGAGCTCAGCGAACGTCAATGTCTGCGTATTGCGACCGGCCTCCGTGCAGGCCAAACCGAGGCGATGCGGACGGCACTGGAATCTCATGCCGTGGCCACGGCGGAGGATGAATGGGCGGTGTTAGAGCCGTTGATCGTAGCAGTCGAAGGTGTCGGCACCGATCCCAAACGCGGCGGGCGGCCTCGAAAAACCGTGGAACGGTCTAGGCCGGTAAGCTTGGCCAATGATGTCACGATGGAGCGTGTACGTACCGAAGATGGTTATGCCATTCGCATCCGGGGTACTCATGTGAACGAGGAGATGATTGAGCTGGTGATGGACCGGATCAAATATCTGCTTGAAGAAGTTTGATGCGGCGAAGAGAGGTTTCGCGCGCGAAACCTCTCTCACCCTCCGCCCCAGACCAATTGGGTTTCGCACGCGAAACCCCCTCCCCTAACCCGGAGCGCACGCCGCCTTAAGATATGGTTTATCCGCCCCTCTAATGCTGAAATTCTCAGTTCTCGAAAGAGGCCGCGACGCCCATTCTCGATATCTTCGAAGATCACCACAACGGATTAACCGGCCCCATCTGCGGCGGGTTCGACGTTACGCCCAGTGATGCGGCAGACCTTCCTCAGGTGACCCGCGGGGTGGTGGTCGCTTCTGCTGGCGATCTGGCGGTGGTGCTGAAAAGCGGGGACGCGGCCACCCTGCCCGCCCTTTCGCCCGGCGTGATCTACCCGATCCGCATCGCAAGGGTGCTGGCGACGGGAACCACAGCCACAGCCATCAAGGGGGTGGTTTAATGCTGGGGATCGGAATGCACACATTTGCGGCATACCGTAGCCGGGTACCTATCGCTTTTCGGCGGGGTTCAGTTTGGATCGGGTGCGCTTTGATATTGGTATCGAACAGATTGGCGGGGACTATCGCGCGGCGGTTGAACCACGCGATCTGGAGCGGCGCGGCGATCCATGTCTATGGCTTAGCCGGCAATGACGGCAACAGCGGCCTTGGCGCGGACGGTGATTTCGCCAATGCAAAGCGAACTATCCATGCGGCTTTTACCGCGGGCAACGCCACGTGTGCGGCCTATCGCGTTCTGGTCGAGCCGGGCGAATACGCCGAAGCGGCCTTCACCCGCGATGGTAATGACGAGCCGAACCAGCCTGTCGCCGTGATCGGTTGGGGTGGGCCGCTGCGCTATCGCGCGGGGCCGTTCGATGTGATATGGAGTGACGCGGGCGGGACGTTCACGGCGAATGAAAGCTCGGTACGGCGGTTGTTTAGCAGCGATTTGCTGATGCCGGAGGGGCTCTATACCGAATTAAGAGAAGCTGCGGATGTAGCCAGTTGCGCGGCGACGGTGAATACTTGGGTTCATGAAGGAGTCCTACTGCATGTGAATATTGGGAGCGCGCCGGGCGCGCGAGATATCGCGGTGATCCAGTCCTTTCATGGGGCACGGTTTCTGACGCACGATAAAGATTTCTATCTTGAAAACGTCCATTGCGAAGGCGGGATCACCTGGGCGCTGAATTTCGATGCCGTCGCGGCGCGCAATATCGTCGGGGTGAATTGCGGCTTTCGCTATTCCGCGTCCTCGAATCCCACGGCTTTGCAGGATTTCGCACGGGTGCGGCGCACGAATGGCTTGGTCGCCTTTTTCGATTGCGACGCTTCGGGCGGGGCGAAGGACGGCTGGTCTTTCCATGAGGACGGCACGCCGGGGATGCATGTTCGTTGCAGGGCTGTTCCGGTTGGCGCAATGGGTTCAGGACGGCGATTTCCTGCAATGGTTTTACCACGCATGACGGGGTGCGGGCGATCCTATTGGGCGGCGATTTTGGTCTGTCGCGCAATGGCACCGAAGTAAATGTAATCCAATCGACCGAGACTTAAGCCGCCGGTTGCCATGCCTTAGCGCGGGACGTGGATGGCACATCCGTCGCGTTCAAATGTTCGAACGATGCCCTGATGTGGTTGCAAGACTGGTCGGGAGATGCTGTAGATCAGGCGGAAAACTATGCCTTGCAGGCCAATGCTGGCACTGTTTTCACCCGGAGCTTTTCGGCTCTGGCGGGGGGCATGGAGGCCACCTCGGGTGGGTCTGTAACACCATTTTGAGACAGGCGTAGGGCCAGCTCCTTCCAGTCTGCCACGGCCTTGGGCCTGCGCTCCCAAGTTTCGCAGCGCTCGAAGGCATGCGGGCTGTTGTAGCCGATGATCGACGGGACGTTCGGGTGGCAGAGTCGGTCTGGCCCGAGGGTGGGCAGCCCATGGTGTTGGTAGAGCAGGATGCGATTGGAGTTGGTCGTTCGATAGACGACCCCCGGTTCGTCGCGGTAGGGGGCGAGACCGATATCGGCATGGGCGATATGGACAAGCGTGGTGTCGAAACTCTGTTAGCCGTGCCAAGTGATGTTGGGCCGCGTAGGTGGCGTTTCGCGTAAGCGGCCAAGGACATGGATATGCCAGTGGGGGGCGCGTCAGCCAACTGAGTGAGGGCAGGAGTGTCGAGGAGGGTCGTCCCTGCGTAGGCGGGATGGGGCCCTCGCGATGGGTGCGGTAAGCAGTACTGACCTGTTATTCTGCGTGGGGGATGCCGATTGGCTCCAGCGTGACGTTGGGGTGATGCGCGAAACGGGCGCCGATATGGGGGCTGGCGGTGCTAGTGCGGGTAAAGGGGTGGTGGTTCCGTTCTGCCCGCAGAAGCACATCCGGCGCATTCAGCAGGCAAATATCGTCTAAAACACGGTAAAAGCGCACGACCTGTGGAGCTAGTTCGGCCAAACGCGGGCCAAGCAGGACCGGCGAGCCGCTTTCGCATATGACAAGGTCAGCTTGGGCGAGCGGCCCCCCAGGAGGCGGCGCCAGTGATTGATAAAGAGCGGGTAGCTGGGTTCGAGCCAGCGGTTGAGCCGCGCGCTTTTGGTTTTGATCGGATGGATCGGCGGTAGGCTGTAGATCGATGTGAGGTCCGGCCCGTAGTTGCGGGTGCCGAAGTGCGGCGGGCAGTCGCGAGCGGCCATGAACCGGCCCCGACCCGGCGCGGACCCATGGCTAGCGCGATTGCGGAAACTGCCGAGGCGACCCATGCCCGCGCCGATGCCAAAGCGGCGATCCGGGCAGAGAACGACGCGCTGGCGCATGAACATGTTCGGCTTAAAAAACTTGGCTTGATCACGGATCAAATCCAGACGTCCGAAGTGCTGACCTCCAAGCTAACCCGTGACGGATCCGCCAATGTAGTCCCTGAATTGGATGAGCTGAAAGACTCTATCAAGGCCGATGGGCTTTTAAATCCGATCCGGGTAGAGAAGACAGAGAACGGCTTTGATCTTATTCAGGGTTACCGCCGCCTGTCGGCCTTTCGGCAGCTGGCCGAGGAGACAGGCGACCTCCGGTACAGCCGTATCTCCGCCGCGATGGTTCCCCGCGGGGAACCGCTTGTTGGCCTCTACCGCAAAATCGTCGACGAAAACCTGATTCGCAAAGATCTGTCCTTTGGCGAGATGACGCACCTTGCGCTGTCTTATGCAGGCGACGAGGGGATTGGTGCGGCAGAGGCGGTCTCATCGCTGTATGCCTCAGCCCTAAAACAAAAGCGGACCTATATCAGGCAGTTCGCCCGAGTCTTGGAGGCTCTTGAGGGTGCCGTGCGCTACCCCGAAGCAATTCCTAGGGCCTTGGGGCTGGACCTTTATAAGCTGATCGAGGGGCGTCCCGATCTGGCAAAGGATATCGCTGACCACTTGAATAGGCATCCCGAGAGGGACAAGGATGCCGAGTTGGGAATGCTCCGGGAGGCGCTGATTGTGCCGAAAAAGGCAGGCTCAAAGGGGGGCAAATCGGTATCCAAAACCTCCCTGAGGATGGGCCGTCCGGAAGGTGAGGCGCGGGTGACCGCTCTGGATGGGAAAGTCGAGTTGCGCTTGGAGCGTGACTTCTCGGCCATTCCAAAGGCGCGGCTTTAGCAAGGCATCGAGTCGTTCTTGGCAGCGCTTGATGCGAATGAATAAAAGTGTGGTTCCCCAGCACTTGGGGAACCACCGTCGGACAGTGGCCGGTTATAAGAGGGCGCAGGCTCAGACCGTCGCGATGCCCCGAATGATATTGGCGAACGTCCTAAGCGGTTCGGTCCGCTGCTGGAATACGGAATAGGCGATCACGTAGTCGAAAGTGACTGCCGAATGGAAGGGCCGCACCACCACCTCATTGTTCCGCCACGCACTTGCCGCGAAGGGTTCGATCAGACCAATTGCAAGGTTTTCAGCAATCAGACTGTAGCCCGTGTGCGACGTCTGGATGCCGATTCCTTAGGCGTAATCCACCCCCGCATCCGTCAGCGCCTTAGCGAAAAGGTTCCAGTTGGTTAGCCCGCTGGGCAGGATTCTTAGTACCCTTTCCCCAAGGAAATCCTGCGGCGTGATGACCGCCAGTGGATGGCTCTCATTGGACTGGCCCCCGTTTCACCGGACACCTAAGCGGTTTCGGTTGTGGCCTTGATGAACTCGCGAGGCGAGCGCCATCTTAGGCCGCTGTGGGGGTGGTTGTTGTTATAGTCCTCGATCCATTCTCCTATCAAATTCAAAACGGTTTCGGCATTGGGTAGTGGATTGACGCGCACGTAATCGCGTTTGAGCGTCTTTACGAAGGCTTCGGACATGCCGTTGGATTGCGGGCTGGCGACTGGGGTGAAGCATGACTTCAGGCCGAGCTGGCGAGCGAAGATGCGGGTTTCCTTTGCTGTGTAAGCGCTTCCATTGTCGGATAAGACCTCGACCACCGCTGGCGCATGATAGCTGCCGAAGCGTCTTCCGACAGCCTCCAAGAGGGTCATGTCCCAGGGAGAGGTGTAACTTCTGGTAGCGCTTTTGGTGGCGTCCGCGCCCTTCATGAGGCGCCGTAGGA
>NZ_JBIFFO010000041.1:0-9955 GCF_043557115.1 Sulfitobacter sp. 1A13679 | reverse complement strand
ATAAACCACGACGCATAACTGAGGGTGGGTCAAATCTCGGTGAAAATACCGGGTCAGTTCTCAGTGACAATCAACAGACAGAGCACTATACGCGTCGGCAGAAGCTTTGGGCTTTGAACTGATGTTTGTGGCCAATAGGCGAGATTGGTCATTCGTCTGATGAGAGTGTTAAGCGTCGATCCACTCGTTGTGCCTAACTTCATTGCGACAATAGACATGGTGGCGGGGCGGCATCGATCTCGTGAATAACAGTCAAGACGATCAGCCTCGGACGCCATTGTGAAGCAGCATTGTCCGATTTTGGAGAGAGCCAAGACCCCGGTGGACAGCGAACCCAACGCCCTTGGCATAAACGCGGCCAGAGAATAGCTGTGTTATACAAAAGGCCGCCTGCAAATGAGGCGGGCGGCCTTGGTATTCTTTAGTAAATGCACTGACCGATTATTCGGCAACCTTACGGTGAGTATCGGGCAATTGGCCTGCAAGGACTTCTTCAGCATCGGCTTGGCGGTTCTTGACCGAACTGGTCAATTGACCCCAATGGGATGGATCAATCTCGTCGCCGTTCTGGCCCAAGTTCTTCAAGCGGGACTTGTCCTCATCGGTCAACATCTGGCCTTCCAGGGGCTCCATGTCGCGGACGTCACCTGCGCTGACGCCGATAGCATCGCCCACCCGGGTGCCATAATCGTCATGTACCATGAGCAGATGCCAGACCATACGTTCCTGCACATCGCGTTCGCATTGCGACAGCAGGTCTGACAAGGTAGCAACCAGATCATCCCGCTCCCACTCCATCATGGTGCAATAACGACCGCGCGCTTGTACGTAATCATTGCGACGTTCCAACCCACTCTGGGTCAGCTGACCACTGATTTGAGGCGGGATATTCGGTCGATGCTCAGCTTCCTGCAGTCCGTTGTGGATCGAGGGTTCATAGTTCACCGAAGGGTTCTGACTCGGTGCCATGTCACGCGAATAGGACATCTGTCCGCCCGACTGATTCGTCGCGACCGGTGCCTTTGGCTGGTTTACCGGTAGTTGGAGATAGTTCGGCCCCACGCGATAGCGCTGCGTGTCGGAATAGGAGAACGTCCGCCCCACCAGCATCTTGTCGTCGGAAAAGTCCAAACCATCAACCAGAACACCGGTCCCCATTGCAATCTGTTCATTCTCGTTAAAGAAATCATCAACATTGCGGTTCAGGGTCATGGTGCCGACATGGCGCAGCGGGAAGTCCTTTTCCGGCCATGACTTCGTATCGTCCAGCGGGTCCCAGTCCAGTTCGGGATGGTCATGATCCTCCATGATCTGGACGTACATGTCCCATTGCGGAAAATTGCCCATCTCAATCGCCGTGAACAGATCTTTGGATGCCGAACCCAATTCCTTGCCCTGTACCTTTTCAGCTTCGCTGCCAGTCAGGCTTGCCACGCCTTGGCGTGGATGGAAATGGTACTTGACCAGAACCGTTTCGCCTTGCGCGTTAACCATTTTATAAGTGTTTACGCCGAACCCTTCCATGTGGCGATAGCTGGCCGGGATGCCACGCGGACTGAACAGATGAGTCAGCATGTGCATCGCCTCGGGCGTCTGGCTCATGAAATCAAAGATGCGGTTTGGTTCTTGACGGAACGTCACTGGATCAGGCTTCAGCGAGTGAATCACGTCGGGAAACTTTATTGCATCACGAATGAAGAAGACGGCCAGGTTGTTACCTACCAAGTCCCAGTTGCCGTCTTCGGTATAGAATTTGACAGCAAACCCGCGCGGGTCACGGGCAACTTCGGAACTGTCACGGCCGCCGATCACGGTTGAAAAGCGGATCGCAAGTGGCGTCTTCTTGCCGCTTTCCTGAAACAATTTTGCACGGGTATAGGTGCTGGCAGGCTCGTCCCCTATCATTCCGGTCGCTTCGAATTCGCCATAGCAGACGAAACCGCGCGCATGGACAACACGTTCGGGTATCCGTTCACGGTCGAAATGCGAGATTTTCTCAAGGAACTGATAATTTTCTAGTGTCGCGGGCCCTCTGCTGCCGACCGTGCGTTGCGATTGATTGTTCGAGACGGGATGCCCTTGCCGCGTGGTCAGAATTCGATCTTTGGACGGGTGCGAAGATTCATTTCTACGGTCATTCATATTCTATCATCCCTTTGGTGGTATAAACGTTTATAACAACCAATCTTATAATAAGTTCCCACTCTTGTACGGAGAGGCTAAAGCAGTCACGTATCTTCAGTGCTTTGCAGGGCATCGTTGATTTTCTGACCTACAACTTAGAACCGCTCAGGTATGCACCCATAGCATTGCTGTAATGCAGCATGGACGATTGCTTACTTCGTTTGTCATCTTTAGTCCCGGCGTTTCACATGTTGAAAGGGTTCAGCGTGAGACTTGTTTATCTTTTCTCCATTTTGATCGCCTCGCATATTGTCGGCGCGATCTATCTGCTCTGCGGTCCAGAAGGGCTTGGGGAAATTGGCAATAGCATCAATGTGCAACTCACCGCTCTCTTTGGAAATTGCAGCGAAGATACTGCGGCTTGCTGACCTAGGCACAGGACTCATAGCCAGTAGATGACAGTGGCGGCGAGAGCGATGGCTGAGAGGAAGACCTTTGGGCATCGGTCGTAGCGAGTGGCAACGCGCCGCCAATCCTTGAGTCTGCCGAACATGATCTCGATCCGATTGCGGCGTTTGTATCTGCGCTTATCATACTTCACCGTCGCCTTCCGCTGTTTTCGTCCGGGGATGCAGGCGTGTATCCCCTTGCCTTTTGATGCTTCTCTGAACCAGTCGGCGTCGTAGCCGCGATCGCCGAGCAGCCAACCGACATCCGGAAGACTATCGCAAAGCGCTCGCGCACCTATGTAGTCGCTCACCTGTCCTGCAGTTACGAACAGGTTGAGTGGGCGCCCCCGGCTATCGCAGATTGCATGAAGTCTGGTGTTCATGCCGCCTTCGGTTCGTCCAATAAGACGTCCACGCCCCCCTTTTTGACGCCCAAACTGGACGCTGTGCGATGAGCCTTCAGGTAGGTAGCATCGATCATCACGGTATTCTTTTCGCTGTGCTCGGCAGCCAGTCCCACCATCATCTGTGCGAAAATGCCTTTGTCGCTCCAACGCTTCTAACGGTTATAGAGCGTCTTGTGGGGGCCATACTCCTTAGGCGCATCTCGCCATCGCAAACCATTGCGATTGAGGAAAATAATCCCGCTTAAAACCCGCCGATCATCGACACGTGGTTTGCCATGGGATTTCGGAAAGTAGGGCTCCAGCCGCGCCATCTGCGCATCGTTCAGCCAGAAAAGATCAGACATATCACCGCTCCGTTTTCGGACGGTGAATCATGCGGCTCCACGATAATCAATGGGTCCTGGGCCTAGCAAATGATTCCAGCGGCATCTGCTGCTGGACATTTTTGGCAGGCTTCTGAGCGTTTCCTTGGATTGTGCCGCTGCTTTGACCACGTATCGTGTCGAACACGGAAGGCATCATGACCGATTGAAAGGTTCCAAGCGGAAGCTGTTCGCGTAGCATCGGCAAACGGGCAGGATCAGCCGCGCATCGTTGGCCAGATATCTAATAGCCGCGCCCCTTTAGAAGAGGGCCGTGGCAGCTTCTTGCGTGGAGCCACTCGTCCCCATGCATCTGCTAGGCTGTTTTCGCCAAATCCACCCCGACCCTGATAGTGTCCGACTTGACCGCCTTCCAGCGTGGCCCGCTGTCGACTCACCTTAGCAAGCTGCTCTTGTCGGGGCGGTTACTTCATCAAAGCCGCAGGGACCGCAAGCCGTTCAGTATGTCGTCCGTTGGCGGGCTAAGGAAGAGCGGCGGATCAACTCCATGATCAGATGTCCTGCAAAATCTGATTCAGCTTAGATTCAGCTAGGTCGCCTATGACCTCAGAAGTTCAATTTGTGAGGCAGCACGATGATGAAATCTTCTTCGATCGACAGTGATGGTCGGGCCAAGGCTCGGATGAGTCCCCGCCCACTAACTCCCCTAGCATTTCTCGTAGTCATGTTTCCGATGGCGGTATTGGCAATCTCTACGTCAAGAATAATTTAAGAGCCTTCCTGCGATGATCCTTCGGTGACGACCTGCCTGGCCAGGCCAATGGCGAAGCCAGACCTTCTTTCGGAAATCAACCACCAATACAGCGCCAACACGGCACCAAATTAGCCTGTATGGGTATGGCACGATGTAACTTACCGATGATCGCCAAAATTAGAACCGAGGCAGAAGGTGTGTCCAAGCTACGTGGGTTTATTCAATTTGTTTGGAATTGGCAAAGAGCCGCACGCGCCATCGTTTTGGTCGCTCTTTTTGCTTTCAGTTTCTTTAGAAAGTTGATGTTCTTTTCCGATCCGGGAAGTCTGAACCAACCTGTTGAACCTTGGAAGACGATACGCCTCGTTGCTCAGTTCTGGGAAGGTCCGAAGACGAACATGATCGAAGCATCTGGGTGCCCCGACGATACTCCGATTGATGAACTGCCCCGAAGGATGACCGAATACTTGGACCGGCGAGTGCTGACAATTGCTAAGCTTCAGCCCCTAATCGAACAAACGCAAGAGGGACTGGGAAGATGGATGTGGCAATGACTGATGTATTTCCTGCGCTCATCCAAACCTACGGCCCTTGGATCATATTCTTGCCAGTTACCCTCTCCTGCCTGGCAGTTCCTATTCCCTCTTCGCTGATGGTTATGACTGCAGGGGGGGGGCGCCGCAGCCGGCGACTTCCAATTCCTAGAGCTCATCGCGTTTGCCTTCGTTGGTTTCGCCGTGGGTGATCAAATTCTGTATTGGGCATCACGTGGATTTGGGACGCCATTGATTGCAAAACTGATGCGCAGACAAAGGACTGGCCAAGTCATAAAGCGGGCGCAGACACTGATCGATCGACAGGGGCTGTTTGCAATCTTCCTTACCCTCACGGCGCTTAGCCCCCTTGGCCCCTATGTCGGATGTCTTTCCGGCGCGCTAAAGCAGTCTTGGGCGGAGTTCACGCTGTCTGCGCTGGCCGGAGGGGTCGTTTGGACGATATGCTACGCAACATTGGGTTTCGCATTTGCGGGGCAGATATCGCAAATTTCATCTCTGGTCACCGGATTAGTTGGAATAATTGTTGCTGGAGCCGTGGCTGTTGTCGGCGCTATCGTGTTGTGCAATGGCCACGGTCGACGTGCGAAGCAAAGCAAAGCTGGCCGGGATCGGGTCTAGTAGCGAATGAAAACCTTAGCCCCTGAAAGTACTCAAAGATCCTACAAAAAAGAGAAGACCATGCGTGTCCTTTTGGTTGAAGACGACGATTTGATCGGTGATGCAATACACGCCTCGATGAGCAGCAGCGGCTATCGTGCCGATTGGGTCAAAGATGGCCTGGAAGCGGAAGACGCGCTTGCCACAGCTGAATTTGACCTTGTCATTTTGGATCTTGGGTTACCGGGGCAAGACGGGATCAGTGTTTTGCGCTGGCTGCGAAAGAACCACAGGTCTGAACCCGTTATTATCCTGACCGCCCGCGGCGCGGTGAAGCATAGGATAGAGGGACTTGACCTTGGCGCGGACGACTACATGGTCAAACCCTTCGATATGGAGGAGCTCCGAGCAAGGGTTCGCGCGCGGATTCGCAGATCGCACGGCAGATCTGAACCGGAGTTGACCCACGGCGAGCTTTGCGTGGATCCCGCCTCCCGTACTGTTCGGTATAATGGCGAACCGGTCGAACTGTCATCGCAAGCTTACCAGGTGTTGGTTGCACTGCTGGAGCGCAAAGGCCGGGTGATCTCAAAGGATGAACTGGCAGAAACACTCTACGGATGGGACGAAGGACCGGAAAGCAATATCATCGAAGTCTATGTGTCTCAGATCAGGAAGCGCATTGATCCTGGGTTGATCCGCACCATTCGGGGAATTGGCTATGTCGTCGATGCGGAATAGAATCTGGGGCCGATCCATCCGCCAGCGCATCCAGTGGTTGTTGGTCCCGTTGCTGGCGGTCGCGCTTGTTGTGGCGTCTGCGACCTTGTTCATATCTGCCAGGATCAAGGTCTCGAACCTGTTGCAGGAACAGACCGACATTCTGGCCATTGCCACGACGACCCTGGCAGGCGACCAGATCGAAACGCGTGCCGAAGAAATGATCCGCGAAAGCGTCGAAGCCTATGAAGGCAAATTTGTCATTCGCGTTCGCGATGCAGCAGGTGCGATCACCTTCAATTCAAAACCGGACCTGCCGCCGTTTTCCCACGAGGAAATCGACGCGGATATGGTGATCAGCGATGGCGGTATATGGTTGGTTCGGCGCTACGATTTGAGTTCCGGGGGGGAACTGGTCATAGGTCGCCCGCGCGAGGAATCGGATAAAATCGTCTGGCAGGTGGTGCTTTCGGCGCTAGTGCCGCTGCTATTAGTGTTTGCCGCTTCGGTCGCTGCCATTCTTTATGCAGTGCGCATCGGGTTGATGCCTTTATCTGATCTGTCCAATGAGCTGGAGCACCGAACGGCTGATCGGCTGGATATTGTGGATACAACCGGGCGCGGCGAAGAACTGTCCCCCATCATTGTGTCGCTCAATGGGCTGTTTGACCGGATCAGAGAAGCGATGGGCCGTGAGCGCGAGTTCATTGATGATGCGGCCCATGAAATCCGTACGCCTCTGGCCGCAATCAAAGCGCAGATACAGGTGATCGACCGGACTACTTTGAACGAGGACGCGCAGAAACGTTTTGACAACATTCTGTTGGGGGTGGATCGGGCTGCCGCAATGGCCGACAGCCTGCTGGATCAGGCAAGAGCGGACCAAAGCCAGGCGCTGAAAACAAAGATCAAAGTTGCACCTGTCCTGCGCAAATCTATCGCAGAACTTTTGCTCGTTGCCGAAAGTAAAGGCATTGAAATCGAATTGACGAACGTGGACGGGTCTGTGTTTCACTGTGCGCAAGAGGATCTGCGTATTATCATGGACAATATCCTCTCCAATGCCGTCAAATACTGCCCGGACGGAGCGCAGATTCAAGTCAGTCTGAATTCCGGCAGAATTTCGGTAGAAGACAGCGGCCCTGGCATCCCCGCAGACATGCGCGACAAAGTCTTTGAACGCTTCGCCCGTTTGGATGGCAATACTGTTCAAGGGGCAGGGCTCGGGTTGTCTGTCGTCCGTTCCCTAGCAGACGCGAACAACTTGAAGGTAGCAGCGATAGATGCGGTCGCTACGCAAGGCGCGCGTTTTGAGATCTGGCAGCCTCAGAACAGCGCGGTGTGAAAACCGAGGAAACTAAATTTTTTGCACTTGGCTCCTTCATTCAGCCAGGATTCAGGTTGGCACCGCAAATCAGTTTCACAACAGAACAAAACTCCAGTGCCGCCCCTCAAAGGTCGGGCATCAGAAGCTCTTGTTCGGATGAAAGAAACGTCAACCTGGAAGGCAACGAAAGTGCTGGTATTAGAAAACATAATAAAAAACTACGAATCTGGAGAAGGTTACTTCAGAGCATTAAACGGAGTTTATCTGAAGTTCTCCAGAGGCGAGTTCGTTTCTGTAGTGGGGCCTTCGGGCTGCGGTAAAACAACCGCGTTGAACATTATTGGGGGGCTGGATCAATACACCAGTGGTGATCTGATCATCGACGGTAAATCCACCAAGAATTTTGCCTCCAGTGATTGGGATGCCTACCGCTGCAACTCGGTTGGTTTTGTGTTTCAGAACTACAACCTGATTACGCATCTGTCCGTTCAAGACAATGTTGAACTGGCACTGGTTCTGAGCGGATCGAGCAAAAACGAACGCGTCCAGAAAGCGAGCGAAGCTTTGAAGCGTGTCGGGCTGGCGGATCACGCCGACAAAAAGCCGAACTTGCTATCAGGGGGGCAGCAACAGCGTGTTGCGATTGCGCGCGCCATCGTCAACGACCCCGATGTGATCCTGGCGGACGAGCCAACCGGGGCCCTCGACAGTAAAACCGCTGTCGAGATCATGAAGCTGATCAAGGAAATCGCCAGCGACAAGCTGGTCATCATGGTCACCCATAGCCGTGAACTTGCAGAGGCGTATTCCAGCCGGATCGTTGAGATGCTCGATGGGCAAATCTCAAACGATACTGTCCTTCGTAAAAAAACGGATCAGGCAAGTCAGACAACTTCCGGCATGAATATCGGCGGATCGGCGATGGACTACGCGACAGCGCTAAAGCTGTCGTTCAAAAATATCATGACAAAATGGAAGCGCACACTGGCGGTCGCCGCGGCGGGCAGTATCGGAATCTTTGGTATCGCGCTGGTCCTGTCGATTCAAAACGGGGTCAGTGAAGAGCTCGATCACATGCAGAGCGCCATGTATGCCAGCATGCCAGCTATCAGTATCAATGATGGGGATGTGATTGCCGCGACTGACGGTCCGGGCGGAAGAAGGTCGGCGCGGAAGAAGCGAAGCTCAGACAATGTTGTGGTGCCCTTTGATCCTGCCAGTCGGCGAGTGATCCATCAAAACACGCTGACCGAAGAATATATAGCCTATGTGCAAGATCTGGACCCCAGCCTTTATACTGATTTTGTTATCAGCTCGGATCTGGAGATGAATATTCTCACTCAAAATAACGGCAAGCTGGCTGTCTCCACCTCCGATGAGGCAGAGTTTATGGAACTGTTCGATGAGGCACAGATGCTGACGCTGGGCCGCATGGTTCATGGCGATTTTCCACAAGACTATACAGAGGTACTTTTGGTTATTGATGATGACGGAAAGGTCAATGAAACCGCGCTATCCATCATGGGACTGGATGCTTCCGCATCAGAGATTGACTTTGGCGATATCACCGGCAGCAAGTTTGTGATTGCCTACAATGATGACTTCTATACCGGCAGCGCGGCCGATGGTTTTGCCGTCACCAACGATTTGTCGGCGGCCTATGATAGCGGCCTCTCGGTGAAAGTGTCAGGTATCATGCAGTTGAACGATCCGGATAACGCTCTCTCAGGGCTCACCCATTCCTTCCCCGAAGGGATCGGATATCTACGTACGCTTGCGGATCATGTCCACCAGAATGCCAAAAACAGTGCAATTGTCGCTGCACAACGTGCCGTTGATTATAGTGTGTTGGATGGGTTCCCGCTGACTTCAAACGACAAGCGAGAGCTTATTCGCAAACTGGGTGGATCGAATATTCCAGGGTCAATCAGCATCTTTGCCGCGGATTCCGCTTCCAGCGCTGTCATCAAAGACCACCTGAATGCCTGGCCGGAAACCTCGGAAAATGCCGCCGAGATCGTCTACACCGACAAGGCGGCGGCTGTTTCGACCAAGATCAACACCATGATGGGCGGCATCGCCATGGTTCTAGGTGGGTTTGCAGCTATTTCCCTGCTCGTCTCATCTGCCATGATCAGCATCATCACGTATATCTCAACGATGGAGCGGACCAAAGAGATCGGCATCCTGCGCTCGCTTGGAGCACGCAAGGTGGACATCGCGCGCGTCATCAATGCCGAGACAACACTGATCGGCTTGACTTCCGGTGTCATCGGTGTGGCGTTTGCCTATGTGATCTCGATCATCGTGAACCTTGTGGCGGGGGCGCAGTTTGGCATGAGCAGCATCGCCAGCCTGTCGCCATTACATGCAGTCTTGCTGATCGTCCTCAGTGTGATTGTGACGGTGATAGCCGGGCTCTTCCCCTCGCGCATTGCCGCCAACAAAGACCCGGTCAAAGCCTTGCAGACCGACTAATCCGAAATCAACGCTTGCAGCAGGTGAAAGTGTCATCTGCTGCAAGCAGCGCTGCGCCTTTTGGTTTGCAATGTGCGGTGACACTCACATCAACCGCGACCCTCAAAGTCAGGCACGCCGCAAGGCGGCTCAAACCAAATTGAGTGTTGATTGTCACTGAGAACTGACCCGGTAGCCCCATAAATTGTCACTGAGAATTGACCCATGTGAACACACTTC
>NZ_JBIFFO010000040.1:0-10098 GCF_043557115.1 Sulfitobacter sp. 1A13679 | reverse complement strand
TGCCACCAGCAGATCATCACTAGCTTCATCGCGGTAATCCAGCTTTGCCCGATCTAAGAACCCGCCTATAATTTCGCACTGGGCGTCGGTATCATCGAAGACCATCACAGCCCCTGCTAGTTCGATAAACAACTTGCGCAGTGTGGCCCGCGAATGATTTCGCATGCCGGTGATGGACTTGATGCTGGCCAGCCGGAGCTCATGACGCACGTCCTCAGCCATGCGACCACCTGCCGTTGCGATGAGCAGATGCATGAGCTTGAGAGCTTCAGCACTCGGCGGATTCTCAATGTAAACGCCCCGCGCCACCTCCGCGGGTAGAACGGTTTTGGCATGGTCGTGAGCGCGGTCAGTCGCAACTTGAAGTGTCTTTATCATGGTTAGTTTTATTAGACAGAAGACCTAACCCGTCAACTAGAGATTGCGTCCCCATAACTAACCTAAGCGTCCCCATAACTAACCTAAGCGTCCCCATAACTAACCTATAAGTCAGCAATATACTGATTTTATTTATTAATTTTTGCCTGAACTTATAGAACTTATAGAACAAGAAGGCGCTGCGCGCTTTTTGGTAAAAATATGAGTTGGTTTTGGTGCTTACCCGAGATGTCAGCCTTCCCAAAACTGCCGCCGCAGGTTATGTGTTCAGATGTACACATGCAGAGAGATGATGCGATGCCTATCAGCACGACGATGACGATCCGGCTTGACCCCCAGCTCAAAGAAAAGCTGGGGAGACTGGCTGAGGGAACGCAGCGCAGCCGGTCGTTTTTGGCGGCAGCAGCAGTCGAGACATACGTGGATCGAGAGCTGGCGATCATCGAAGATATCGCGCATGGTTTGGCGGACGTTAAAGCTGGTCGGACCGTCAGCCACGAAGATGCGATGGCATCGCTCCAGAGCAGGATTGACGCGGCAGCCGGTGGGCTCACGTGATCAGACCCGTTCGTTGGTCTACCGAAGCTCTTAACGACCTTGCCAATCAACTGGCATACATCGCTGCTGAGAACCTCAGATCTGCGCGCAGGGTTGCCGCCGCCATAGACCGTGTAGCGCTTGATCTCGGCAATATGCCAACTGGGCGGCCTGGACGCGTTGTCGGTACCTACGAGAAGTCAGTAACAGGCCTGCCTTACATCGTTGCCTATGTGCTCACCAAGCACGACCGCGTAGACGTGGTTGCCATTGCGCGCGTCATCCACACATCCCGTGACTGGACTGCGGAAGAATGGCCGCAGTAAGCCTTACTGCGGCATGTCCTGCCAGATGACGCAGGCGAGATTATCGCCGGATGGCATTGTTTGCCCGCCAAGGGTGTCGCAGTCCGCATCGGCGGCATTGAGCTTCAGTGCTGTCCGTGCGTCCCAAAGGTGCTGAAACTTTGTGGCCGGCTCGCGGGCAAAGAAGCCGACAGCGGCGCAGAGCGCCCCTATGAGCACGAACAGCCCCATCCTACGCCACTTGCCCTCCTGATGGGCCTCCATGACGCCTAGCAGCCGCTCTGCGGCGCTGTGGAAGGCAAGGCTCGCGTCTTTCTGGGCCTTGGCGGCTTCCCCGACCTTGTGGGTGATCTCCACGGACTTGGAGCGCATTTCGCGTGCGGCCTCTCCAGCTGCGTTCAGGGCCGCGCGATCCTCCCGCAGGGCCTTGTCCAGGATAGCGGAGATTTTTTTGCCGTTGGTCTCCCAGTCGGTGTTTTTGACCACCGTTGCCATGTAGGTGCGTGCATCTTTGACGGAGGCTGCTGTTGCCGCCGCTTGGTGCTGCACGTCGATCAGCGCGGTAGTGTTCTCTGCCGTTACGGAGACAAGGGCTTCCAGCATTTCGTCCTGGGGCGTGGGGGCGGCAGGGTTCGTCCGATCAGCCATTACGTGCCGCCTTCTTGTCGAGGTCTGCCAAGAGCGGTTGAATGTCTTTCACGTCGAGATCGCGTGTCACCCGTTCGCGGAGCAGGCCGGCCAGCTTTGCTGCGGCCTCAGGGCTTTCCATTGCGGCTTTTACGACGATAGCGCCCGCGATGATTTTAACGCGGGTGTCGGTGGATTTTTTCTTTGACTTGAGCCGGGAGAGCTTGTCCTGAGCGTATGCAATCTGCTGGTCTATTGTCTTCATTGCGCGCTCCTTGGGGTTGTGCTTTGATAGCAAGCGCCGAAAGTTGGGTAAAGGTCTGGAAATACGAAGTGCTCACCTATACGTCGCAAGCGACGTGTGAGCGAAAGACTGCTGCGCATCCCTTCGAAACCAAGCCAAGAGGGCGATCATGGCAATTTATCATTTTGATGCCTCTGTGATCTCCCGCAGCAAGGGGCGGTCCGCGACCGCCGCGAGCGCGTACCGCGCCGCCGAGCGTGTCGTCGATCTGCGCACCGGCGAGGTGCACGACTACACCCGCAAGGATGGTGTCCTGCATACCGAGATCATAGCCCCCGAGCGTGCGCCGAACTGGGCGCGGGAGCGCTCGTCGCTGTGGAACGCCGTCGAGGCTATCGAGCGGCGCAAGGACGCGCAGGTTAGCCGCGAAGTGCGCGTGGCCCTGCCGTCCGAGCTGACGCCTGAACAGAACCGCGATCTGGTGCGCGGGTTCGTTCAGGCGCAGTTCGTCGCCCGCGGCATGGTCGCTGACATCGCCCTTCACGCCCCGGGGCGTGAGGGGGATCAGCGGAACCATCACGCGCATATCATGCTGACCACCCGCGAGATCGGCCCCGAAGGGTTAGGGGCCAAGAACCGCGACTGGAACGCCAAGGAGCTGCTGGTGGACTGGCGCTCGTCCTGGGCCGAGCACGTCAACCACACCCTTGAGCGCTGCAACGTCCACGAGCGGGTAGATCACCGCACCTTGGAGGCGCAGCGCGAGGAAGCCCTTGGGCGGGCCTATGCGGCCGAGCGCAACGGTGACGAGCGGGTGCACGTTGCTGAGATGGCGCGGGCCGTGGAGCTGGACCGCCCGCCCCTGCCCGACGTCGGCGCCCGGGGGTGGAGCATGATGCGGCGGGGGATCGCCACACCGGCCTCCGATCGCTGGCAGGAGGTGCGCGAGATAGGCCTTCAGGTCCGCGAGGTAGCCCGGGAGTTCCAGACGCAGGCCCGCGAATGGCTGGAGCGGGCCGTGGACCGGGTGCAGGAGCGCGCGGCGGCGCTCGGCCTTACCCGCGCCCCGGAGACGGCGCTGGAGCGGCTACAGGCCGCCCGCGCATCACGCGGCAAGGAGCAGGAGCCACAGACCGCCCTTGAGCGGCTACAGGCGGCGCGGGAAAGCCGGGGTGAGGACCGGAGCGCCGAAATCGAGCGCAACGTTGAGATCGCCGGTCAAGATTTGACGGAGCAGGACCGGGAGAGAGCAAGGGTGCTGGAGCGCGAACGCGTGCTGGAACTGGAGCGTAGTATTGAGAGGGAGGGGCCGGATCATAGCATTTAAGTGCAGCTATTCAGGTGTTTGGTGAAGGTCAGATTCGAGCCAATACTGTTTTAAAAACCCTGTGCTTGATCAGAGCAGCTGACGACAACCTAGAAATCACGATTAAATAGTGAAAAGATCCACATCTTTCTACTCCTCCCTTGAATGAATTACCATATCTGCAAGCACTCGATCCTCAATCGTCGCAAGGCGATCAATAGATTTGAAATACTCCATCGTCCGTAGCTCATTCCAATCGCTGTTGGCTGCGTCGCCCCGCGTCATTTTTGAAGTAGTAAAAAATTCCTCGCTTTGAATCTGGTAGTGATTCAGTTGGAAGGTGTCGTTATCAGTCAACGTCTTGCCTGAGCATGCGTTTTTGATGTGGTGTACACCAACATTCTTTTCTTGTCTCAACGCCTTCGTGCGGCAGATCCATTTTCGTTCACCGCGAGCCCAAGCTGGCGATCTATTCTGTCGTATGATAAAGTCTGTTCGAAGGCTTGCGGGATGCTTTAAATGGCCGTTGCTGCCGAAAACTGACCAATTGGTGTATATAACTTCGGTCTTATAATCGATATCTCCGAGAACATCTGAAATTTTTCTGCCGTCTCTACAGAACCAAAACTCATCAATGTCTGCTATTACAAGCCATTCACATACTTTAGAAATTTTAAAATTCCTCAGTGCGGTAATGTAGTGCTCGCGTTGACGCCCAGGTTTTGTCAGAGATATTAGATTTACTTGCCCACTTTCAACCCAAGGCCTGATAATATCAAGCGTCAAGTCTGTGCTGCCGTTATCGATCAGATAAATCTTTTCAATACCTTGCCAGAGATAGTGCTCAATCCATTCATTTATATTAAGGGATTCGTTCTTCATAATAGCAAGTACGCCGACGCGGAACGGGCAAATTTTTTTCTCACGTTGTTGAAAAATTCGCCTATGGTTCCAATCTTTAATTGCTTGGATTAGACGATTAAGATAAAATGCTGTCATTTTTGAGATTCCGAATTATATGCGCAATAAAATTTAGGGTTAGCGTCACTTCTTCAAAAGATGTTGTGGCATCAGGCGGTAGGTACTAGCTGTAGCCGGCGCTGGCGTCACGACGATGTGGCTACTTTCTTTTAAATCGCATTCTTAAGTTGGGCTATGAATTTTATGCGTATTTTTGTCGTAGTCTGTGTCGTGGTTGTATGCAGCTTGATCGGATCGTCACTTTGGGTCGGATGGTACACCACCCTGACGACAGAGCGTGGTGCGGCAGAGCAGGCAGGGCTGATCGTGTTCGCGATCGGGGCCTTGATGTCGGCCTTGCGCATGCCCGCAGGTGCCTGGCGTCTGTGGTGGCCCATACCGGCGGTCTTCGTGTTATTTTGTTTACGCGAACTGGACGTGCATAACGCATTTTTTGAGCCCGGCCTGCTGCAAACAAGAGTTTTTATCAGCCCACTTCCGATCTGGCAAAAAATCGTCTCGGCCTTGGCAATGGGGGCCGTGGTCCTGACGCTTGTCACGCTTTTGGTGCGCGGTTTACGTCCAATGGCAAAGGCATTGCGGGCCGGTCAGGGCTGGGCCTGGGGCGTGGTTTTTGGATTGTTCTGTGCCATCGCATCCGTCCTGATCGATGGTGCAGACCGACAGCTTGCCGCGATTGGCGTGACGCTTCCTTATGCAGACAGTTTGATCTGGGTCGCCCTAGAGGAAATGCTGGAACTCTGTTTCGCCTTGTCGCTGATTTTTGCAATCTGCATGTGGGGCCGGCAACAGGAACACGCTACTCTCGCGCAACGCCATCGCGCATCGGGCAAGACCACGTCATCTGACCCACGATAGTGAGCATGTCAGGTGGTTTACTGATGTGACCACATATTTGCGGCTGTGGGTTGTCGGTCGTTCCTGCGCAAAACCCTTTAGGGGGCATCGGTAGACAGGGTTGAACTTTGGACCGCGCCAAAAACGCTCGTTTTTGGAACTGAAGCCCCCTGCCCTGCTTTTGCGCAGCCAAAAACACCATTCAAAACTGCCAGAGTTGTTGAAGATTTGTTATCTCGTAAAACGAGCGAAAAAGCCGCGTTTTTGCGGTAGCTCAACAGCTGCAATCTTGCTTTCTCTCTGGTCAGTAAGTTGCGCCATCAACTGATCCTCTTTGCGTTCAGCACGTTCTACCCTTCCACGTAAATCAGCTATGTGTGCCTCTAGTTGCACTCGTTCGCGTGCTCGTTCCGTCTCTTCTCGCGCGATCTGTTCACGCAATGCATTAACTTCGGCTTCCAAATCGTTGTTTGCATTGGGTGTTTCAGCTGTACCAGATGGGGTTGTAGTGGCAGCAGTTTCTGGGTTGCGCTCCCTGTAACTGGACAGCCACCTTCCAAGCTCGGAAGGATCAATCTTGTATGGGCTCCCCCCTCCACCTTCAGCCGATAAATCCCCTTTTTTTACTGCCCTGGATAATGTCGGCTTACTTACACCTGTTTCTTTTGCAGCTTGTCCTAGTGTGTATTTCATGGGCTGTAACACCTGTTTCTATTGGGGTTGTCGCTTGGAAAACATCTGTATCACGTAGCTGTAACAGGTTTACACTTACATAGTGTCAGGGGGAAGTAAGTACGGGAGATTTTCGGTTCAAGCGCGTCTGATGGTGTTTGCGCTCACCTTGAAGATACGTGCCAGCTCTGCAATGCCACGTCCCTCCACGTCACGCATACGCGCGACCTCCAAGCGGCGCTCCGACGATAGGGCAGGGGGTCTGCCACCTAGTCGCCCCCGCTTACGGGCGGCAACTAAACCCTCTTTGGTTCGCTCGGATATCCGTTCACGCTCGAACTGGGCGATTGAGGCGAACACATGAAAGACCAGTCGTCCTGCTGGCGTTGTCGTGTTGATGTCTTCGGCCAACGACCGAAACCCCGCACCCTGTTCGCCTACCGCTTCAACGATGCTCAAAAGGTCCTGCAATGATCGGCTCAGCCGATCATACTTAGTCACCACCACCACGTCGCCATCACGCAACTGCTCAATCATGCGGTTCAGCTCGGGCCGGAATTTCTTGTTACCTGAGATTTTCTCTGCGAAAATACGGTCAGCGCCGGCCGCTTCGAGTGCCGAAGTCTGGGCATCAAGATGCTGATCTTCCGTTGAGACGCGTGCGTAGCCAATGATCACTTCTGCGACCCTTCCAAAAACCTTCAACAACTACTTAGGTTTTGAACGGGGTTTGTGGCAGCGTCAATCGAGGCAGTTTGCGTCTGTTCCAAAAACGACCGTTTTTGGCGCACCCTCAAAGCCCGGTATGCGGACAAAACTGCCATTCAATATAGTTTAAGTTTTTAATGGTTCCTGTAGTATCGTTAACTGAGGTAATTTGAACACGCTTTAAGAAAGAGCGTTTGTAAACTTATAATTAAACTCATGAGAGATACTCAACGGTACGTTTTAATGTACTGAATTAATCTACTACGCTACAAGTGTCGGAAGTTTTAGGAGCAGATATTTTGCCGATAACCTACAAGACTAGACATGGACGGTTTCTAGGGTACGGATTTTTCGCTCCAGAACTACCTCCGTGCTTTAATTCACAGCAGTTGGCGCTGAACCGAGATTACCTTCTTCAGGAGCTGGTGAAGCCAGAGGATCAGAATAAAAAAGAACCTGCGTATCTCAGATTTAGATCAGATAAGGTAGTTTTCTTGCACCCCCGATACAAAAATACAGACAGACCACATTCAATAATAAATCCTATATCATTTTTTTTCATTTCAAACGAAATATCAAAGCACTATGGGGCGCTCCGGCAGTTAGAAAGAAAGTCTAAATATTCTTTATCTCAATCATACTTCGACAACCTAGGCGCAAGACCTATTAAGCGCCCTTCCTTTGGAAAAAGGGACGAATTTACTTCAAGTGCCTCAACTAGATTCGAATATATTGCGCAAACCGATATACGAGCATTTTACCACTCAATTTCTACTCAATCTATTCCGCTAGCTATTCACGGCAGGCAAAAGATAAAACCAAATCAGGACATTTTGGACCTTAAGCTTTTTGGTAATGTAATTGCATTACTATCTCAGAATGCTCAACTTGGCCAAACCATTGGTCTGCCAGTTGGCCCTGACACTTCTAGAGTTATTGCTGAGGTTATAGCATCGGCTATGGATGTAGAAATCTCAAAAAAGCAAAAAATTAAGAAAGAGGACGGCTCAAGATTTGTTGATGATTATTCCATAGGATGCAACTCAATTGCTGAGGGGCAGAAAATTCTATCCACGGTTCGCCAAGCGGCTTCGGTTTACTCCCTCGATATCGGAAAAGAAAAAACGCGAGTTGAACCAACTGACCATATGACATATGTTGGGTGGAAGGACTATTTGAAGTCACACATTGTACAAAAGCCAACTTTAGAAGATTTTAATAAATATTTTTATGCTTGCAATGTTATGTCTAAAGCGCAACCTGAACTTAATATTGACAAGTACTCAATACAATCTTGCCGTGCCAGATTTGTGAATTGTGATTGCTGGCCCTACATTCAAGATCATCTTGTATCAACGTACAGAAGGAACTCTTCTGTAATAGAGCCCATGGTTGAAGTAATTATATCAAGACATCTAAAAAGAAAGGATGTCGACGTCGACAGCCTAAGCGCGTTTGTAAATGGTAGACTTCCTATATTAGCAGAACAGCAACGTCATGGCGAAGCTATCTGGCTGTTATACATGTGCATTTCCATAGGAATAAAGATATCTGCAAAATCTCTAATCGGATTTTTAGATGATCAAAATGCATGCATTGCAATTCTCATCATGCAGGCTTCTGAGGCCTCAATAGTCGTAGGTAAACTTGATTTATCTAAATGGAGAAATGCAACTGTAGAGGACTTAGAAGGAAGCATGTGGCTGTATTATTATGAAGCCTCCATGCAGGGTTGGTTAAAAACAGATATAGCCAGCGAGCACCCGATCTACTCTATTCTTTCTAGAAAAGATATTAGATTTACTTCCTTCGAGAACTCATACATGACACTTGAAGATATTATTAAGAGTCGTAAGATAGAAAATAAGATTAAGAACGCTAGAGATCAGGATGATAGGAATGAAGGCGGTATATTTGAAGACAAGAAATTCGAACTTACAGAAGAGGAGATTGAAGATATTATTGCTCAGCTCGAAGAAGAGGAGGAAGCAGCTCTTGACACCTACTAATAAAAAATCATTTCCTCCCAAAGTTAGGGACTTAGATACTGAGACGCGGGCTCTAAAATATTATACTCATCTCTGCAGCATAATGCTGAAAACATCTCGATCCAGGTTTCATGCTGCGAGCATGCTTACCTCGAAAGAGCGCGTGAGCTTAATAGTATCTTTAGTACTTTCAATATTTCTTATTTCAGCATCAATCGTTCAGCTTGCTTCTATCTTTGATCTTACGGATGCACAAAATAAGAAATTGTCGGTCTTATCGATAGTAGCGGCAATAGGCGTTTTAGTTCAGACAGTATTTGATTTCTCACTAGGCAGGTCTATTTTGGCCACTAAATTACATGATAATGCTCTTTCTGTAACAAGATTGCTCAGAGAGCTTGAGCGAATATTAATTGAAATGCCATTCGATCGCATTAAAGCTTCTGAGCTTGCTGATAAATATGAAGAAATGAACATTATTACGTCAGCAAATCATTCTAGCCTGGACTTTTACTTGTCATCCCGACCGGAAAGTTCTTTTGGACCATTAGCTAATTTTATACTTGGTCTTTGGAAGATGTTTGTAAAGATTTTATTGATAATATTATCTTCTTTCTTTGGTGTTGCAACTTCAGTGTTTATACTTATTGGAGTCCTTGGCTTGTGAGGCAATTTATAAGAAATACCATTCGGTATAAAACAACGATAGAAGAAATATAATTTCCTCATGAATTTGAATTTTACAGATAAGCGTTGGAGGTCATAGTTTTAATATATATTACCGCGTTGAGTAATTCTTGCACCAAGTAGTAAAAACTTTTTCGATACTGACTGCATCAAACGGGATTGATTTTTCGCCGCACCACTTGCGAAATGCGTCGGCCAACTGTCGAAGATCTGGCACATGACCGCCTTCAAGCTTTGGCGCCGTCTCCCGTGCGATCCGGTCCCATGGCGGCGTATCTCGTATCGTGCCGTGTTCCGGGAAGGTGAGAGCAAGGGTTTCGGCTGTCCCGTCGCGCCGTGCCTTGCGGCCTACCTTGGGACGTTCCAGTTCACGTTTAGTGTCCCGCTTTCGCTCTGGCTCTTTTTCTGCCCAGGCAATCGTAATGCCAGTCACTGTGCGTCCAGATTTGCGCGGCGTCACCGTTAGGGTCAAACGCGATGTTTGGTTGATTTCAGCTATGGCTGGTTGAATTGCCCAAGCATTGAAGTTTGCAAACCGGCCCAACTTTCCCTCTGAAACACCCATCACCGCCCGAAGCTCCGGCACAGTAAATGTTTTGCTGGTGACGTAGTTGAGGTTCACCAATGACGAGACATACTGAAACAGCAAGATCGAGTACTTCGAGGACAGGGCAAAAACGGTTTGCCGGTCCATGATAGCCCAGTGACACGAATTCTCGGCCATCTCTCTGAAGGCACCGCCAAACCACCATGCCACCAGCAGATCATCACTAGCTTCATCGCGGTAATCCAGCTTTGCCCGATCTAAGAACCCGCCTATAATTTCGC
>NZ_JBIFFO010000004.1:0-214423 GCF_043557115.1 Sulfitobacter sp. 1A13679 | reverse complement strand
TTGTCTAAGATTCCCCACTGCTGCCTCCCGTAGGAGTCTGGGCCGTGTCTCAGTCCCAGTGTTGCTGATCATCCTCTAAAACCAGCTATAGATCGTAGACTTGGTAGGCCGTTACCCCACCAACTATCTAATCTAACGCGGGCCGATCCTTCTCCGATAAATCTTTCCCCCGAAGGGCGTATGCGGTATTACTCACCGTTTCCAGTGGCTATTCCGCAGAGAAGGGCACGTTCCCACGCGTTACTAACCCGTCCGCCGCTAGACCCGAAGGTCTCGCTCGACTTGCATGTGTTAGGCCTGCCGCCAGCGTTCGTTCTGAGCCAGGATCAAACTCTCAAGTTGAAAAGCTATTACTAGCTTATCCTTGACGTCGAACCTCTGCACATCGACCTGCATCCATTACTGAAAGATGCAGACCATTCTCTGTTTGTTGTGCTTCAGCTACAAAGTAGCGAAAGCCGTCCAAACAGTGAAGCTGACACTCTATCATCGAGCCGAAACCCTAAGAGCGCGATATACAGACGTTGATCCATCGAATGAACCAAACCGCCCACATATCTCTTCAGATATCAAATTTTCAAACAGCGTTGAGACAAAAGAAACTGAGATGCGCCCTAACTTCTTGGCGCGCCCCGCCTCTCATACCTCGAATTCTTATCCGCCTCGTGATCCGAACCACCGCGTCTCCGCTGCCGTCCGCCCCGTCTGGCGCCCCAGCGGTGCGTCTCAGCGCCGCCGGTAGAGGGGGTTCTAAGGTTAGTGGGACAAAGCCGCAAGCCGTTTTTTGAAGTTTTGTGTAGTTTTTGTGAAATCCTTATAAAATCACGGCAAAACAAGGCGTTATGGCATGCGAAAGACTGCAGAGGTTAACGCAAACTCTCCTAATATGCCTTCGTTATGTTAACGCCATCAGTTATCCACATGCCACAGCCCGGAATCGCGCGTTTCAGACGCGTGAATCACGACCTCTGTTGCCCCTTCCGAGTCGCCCATCCCCGTGGGCCTTTCTGTCAAAAGCTCCCCAACGGCAGCCGATAGATCAAAAGCCCTGCGACAAGACCGGCATAGACCAGCGGCTCTAGCTGAAACCCTTTCGCCAGCCATAGGAAATGTAGGGCTGCCAAAAGCGCTGCTACATAGGTCAGCCGGTGGAGCTTGCGCCAACGCGCCCCCAGCTTCCGCAGCGACCAGTTGTTGGATGTGGCCGCCAGCGGCACAAGGCATAGGAACCCCGCCATGCCGATGGTGATATAGGGCCGTTTGAGAATATCCGCCCAGATACGCGACAGCCCCTGCACGTCGAGCAGCGCCCAGACCGTCAGATGCGCGAGCGCATAGACGAAGGTCATCACACCGAGCGCCCGGCGAAAGCGCAGCAGGCTCACCCCAAGTACTCGGCGCAACGGGGTGATCACCAGACCGGCGATAAGCAGGCGCAGCGCCCAGAGACCATAGAGGTGTTCGAGCCCCTTTACCGGATCGCGCCCCAGCCCGCCGGTAAGCCCTTGGTAAAAGAACCATGGGATAGGCAGGGCCAGTAGGAAATAGACTGCCCAGACCGGGATGCGGCGGGCGGCCCTGTTCAGGGCATCGGCCAGGCGCATCATGCTGCGGCCACGCCAGCCTGCGGCGCTTGGGCGAAAGGACGGGGCATATATATTGCAGCCGGCATCAGAAGTTCGCCGTCAGGTCCATGCCCTCGTAAAGCGACGCCACCTCTTCTTCGTAGCCGTTGAACATCAGCGTCGGCTGGCGCCCTGCGAAGAGCCCGCCGCCGATGGGGCGCTCATCGGCCTGCGACCAGCGCGGATGGCTGACCTTGGGGTTCACGTTGCTGTAAAAACCATATTCTCGCGGCGCGGCCTTGTTCCAACTGGTGGGCGGCTGCGTGTCGGTGAGCGTGATGCGCACCACGGATTTGATGGATTTATACCCGTATTTCCACGGCACGACCAACCGCAGCGGCGCGCCGTTCTGGTTCGGGATGTCTTTGCCATAGATGCCGGTGGCCATGATCGTCAGCGGGTGCATCGCCTCATCCAGCCGCAGCCCTTCGACATAGGGCCAGTCGAGCACGGGGAAACGCAGGCCCGGCATCTCTTCGGGGCGGTAGGCGGTTTCAAAAGCCACGTATTTCGCGCCGGATTGCACCCCGGCCATATTGAGCAGATCGGCCAGTTCGAACCCGTTCCACGGCACCACCATCGACCACGCCTCGACACAGCGCAGCCGGTAAATGCGCTCTTCGATGGTCATCGCCTTCACGATATCCTCGAAAGCATAGTCGCCGGGCTTGTCGACCATGCCCGCGATGGTCACGGTCCAAGGGGCGGTCGTCAGCGCGCCCGCGTATTTCGCGGGATCGTCCTTACCGGTGCCGAACTCGTAGTAATTGTTGTATTGGGTGATGTCTTCGTAGTCATTCGGGGTCAGCCCCTCTTGGGCCGCGGCCCCCTGCCCCAGCCCGGCAAGACCCAGCCCCGCCATCGCAACGCCCATGATCTGCCGCCGGTTGAGGTATTGCGCCTCATCGGTCACGTCACGGTCCGTCAGTCGATTGATCCAGCGATTGGCCATTTCAGCGCTCCCTACTATACTCATGCAAAGTTAGCGCCCGCCGGAAGCCATACCAAATCCTTTCGCCCGGATTTCAGCCAGCACACCGGAATGTCAGGCGCCGTTATTCAAAGGAGTGCCGCCATGATCCGTTTTCTTTTCGCCGCCGGTCTGATCTGGGCCAGCGCCGCCCAAGCGGATGAGATGGTCACCTATACCACCGACCAGAGCTTTGGTGATGTGACTTTCGGGGTGGAGAACGCGATCCTGAACCAAGGGCTCATCCCCGAGAACGTCAGCCATGTCGGTGAGATGCTCGACCGCACCCGCGCCGATGTCGGGTCGGACGTGGTGCTGTTCGAGGCGGCGGAGGTGTTCAGCTTTTGCTCGGCCGCGCTGTCGCGCAAGGTGATGGAGGCGGATGTGATGAACATCGGCTTTTGCCCCTACGACATTTTCGTCATGCAATTGCCCGAGAGTGACGAAGTGACCATCGGCTACCGCGCTTTCCCCGACGGCGCGATGCAAGAGGTGCAAAGCCTGCTGGACGAGATCGTGAAAGAGGCGATTGGAGAGTAGGTCCCCTTCCAGATTAAAAAAGGGCCGGAAAATCCGGCCCTTCTCTTCATCGCATAACGGTTAGTGCACCGTTGCGTCATCCGGCTTGGGCCGGTTTGATGCGGCCACTTGATCGCCGATGATCAACCCATCGGCCCCGGCGCGGACGGTGACGGTATCGCCATCCTTCACATCCCCGGCCAAGAGCATCTCGGCCAACGGATCCTGCACGGTGCGCTGGATCACCCGCTTCAAAGGACGCGCCCCGAAGACCGGGTCATAACCCTCATCCGCCAGCCATTTTCGCGCGGCGTCGTCGAGATCGAGTGTGATCTTCCGCCCCGCAAGTCGCTTGAGCAGCCGCGCCATCTGAATATCGACGATCCCGTCCATGTCCTTGCGGCCCAGACGGTCAAAGATGATCGTCTCATCCAGACGGTTCAGGAACTCCGGCCGGAAATGCGCCCGGACCGCATCCATCACGTCACGCTTGGCCGCCGCCATATCGCCGCCCTCGGGCAGTTGGCTCAGCGCCTGCGCCCCGAGGTTGGAAGTCAGCACGATCAGCGTCTGTTTAAAGTCTACCGTGCGGCCCTGACCATCGGTCAGCACACCATCGTCGAGCACCTGCAAGAGCACGTTGAAGACATCGGGATGCGCCTTTTCGACCTCATCAAAGAGCACGACCTGATAGGGCCGACGCCGCACCGCTTCGGTCAGCACACCGCCCTCGTCGTAGCCGACGTAGCCCGGAGGGGCACCGATCAGACGGGCCACGGCGTGTTTCTCCATGAACTCCGACATGTCGATGCGCACCATGGCGCTGTCGTCGTCGAAGAGGAACTCGGCCACGGCCTTGGTCAGCTCGGTCTTGCCCACACCGGTCGGCCCGAGGAAGAGGAAGGAGCCCAGAGGCCGGTTCTCGTCGTTGAGCCCCGCACGCGCCCGGCGCACGGCATTGGCCACGGCCTTCACGGCAGCATTCTGCCCGATCACGCGGTCATGCAACTGCTCTTCCATCCGCAGCAGCTTGTCGCGCTCACCCTCAAGCATTTTACCCGCAGGAATGCCGGTCCAACGCTCGACGACGGAGGCGATCTGGTCCGGGCGCACGGCCTCTTCGACCATCATGTCATCCTCACGGCCTTCGGCGGCTTCAAGGTCGCGTTCCAACTGCGGGATCACGCCATAAGATAGCTCGCCCGCGCGCGCGAGGTTGCCTTCGCGTTTCGCGATGTCGAGTTCGGCCCGCGCTTGGTCGAGCTTCTCCTTGATGTCACGCGCCCCGGCCAGCTTGTCACGCTCGGCCTGCCACTGCGCTGTCATCTCGGCACTGCGATCTTGCAGATCGCTGAGGTCTTTTTGCAAAGCCTCCAGCCGATCCTTGGACGCGGCATCGTCTTCCTTCTTCAGCGCCTCCGCCTCGATCTGAAGCTGAAGGATCTGACGGTCCAGCGCATCCAATTCTTCAGGCTTGCTGTCGACCTCCATCCGCAGGCGGCTTGCCGCCTCGTCCATCAGGTCAATCGCCTTGTCGGGCAGGAAACGGTCGGTGATATAGCGATGGCTCAGCGTCGCCGCCGCGACCAGCGCGGTGTCGCTGATGCGCACGCCGTGGTGCAATTCATACTTCTCTTTAATGCCGCGCAGGATCGAGACGGTGTCTTCCACCGTCGGCTCCTGCACGATCACCGGCTGGAACCGCCGCGCAAGTGCCGCGTCTTTCTCAACATATTTGCGGTACTCTTCGAGGGTGGTGGCACCCACACAGTGCAATTCCCCCCGCGCCAGCGCAGGCTTCAGCAGGTTCGACGCATCCATCGCGCCATCGGCCTTACCGGCGCCGACCAGCGTGTGCATCTCGTCGATGAACAGGATCACCTCGCCCGCGGCTTCGGTCACCTCGGTCAGCACGGCTTTCAAACGCTCTTCGAATTCACCACGGTATTTCGCGCCAGCGATCAGCGCCCCCATGTCGAGCGCGAGCAGACGCTTGTTGCGCAGGGATTCAGGCACGTCACCATGCACGATGCGCAGCGCCAATCCTTCGGCGATAGCGGTCTTACCGACGCCGGGCTCGCCGATCAGCACCGGGTTGTTCTTGGTGCGGCGGCTCAGCACCTGCATGGCGCGGCGGATCTCTTCGTCCCGGCCAATGATCGGGTCGATCTTGCCCTCTTCGGCCCGCGCGGTCAGGTCGAGGCTGTACTTCTCCAGCGCCTCATAGTTGTCTTCGGCAGTGGCGCTGTCGGCCTTGCGGCCCTTGCGCACATCATTGATGGCGGCATTAAGCCCTTGGGCGGTCACCTGCCCCGCTTCCAGCGCCGTCTTTGCGCCCGATTTTACCATGCATAGCGCGGTCAGAATGCGCTCGACAGTGACGAAACTATCGCCTGCTTTCTTGGCAATCGCTTCGGCCTCGGCCAGCACCTTGGCGGTGGTGCCGTCCAGATAGACCTGCCCCGCATCGCCGGTGACTTTCGGAATCTTGCCAAGCGCCAAATCAAGCGCCTGCACCACGCGCGCACCGTCGCCGCCCGACGCGGCGATCAGATTCCGCGCAAGTCCTTGGTCGTCGTCCAACAGTGCTTTGAGGACATGTTCCGGGGCCAGCCGTTGGTGGCTTTCCCGTGTTGCAATGGTCTGCGCCGCCTGAATGAAGCCGCGCGATCTTTCCGTGAACTTGCTCAAGTCCATGGGTCTCTCCTTTTCTACAAGCGCTCCAAAATGCCGCGCCCGGTATGTGGCGCGCGGCGGTCTGAGCCTCCGTATCAATTTGGGTAGCGGGACTGCGGGTTCAAGACCATCCAATCGCAAAATACCGCCGAGAGAACTGCCGCCAACAGGAAAAATTCAGCCAATAAGGCAAAAATACGGCAACTTTGCGACAAAAAATACAATCCTATACTATTGATATCAATACATTGTTAACCTTTATCCACAGAAGCTGTAACCATAATGAAACCATTTTGCCCCTTCTCGCGTTTACCCAGCAGAGGAAAGCAGGATGGCAAAGCCTGCCAAGGTTCAGAAGAACGCAAGAGGTGAAACGATGCAGACGCGCCCTATCCAGTTGACAGATGTCACCTACAATGCGGCCACTCAGTGTTTCGAAGCGCTGGTGACCGTCCAAGACGGGGAGCAACTGCGCCGCTACGCCTGTGCAATTGATGCCCCGATCACCATGTCATACCGCGATGCCGCTGACGGGCTATCCCGTCAGGCGCTTCGCCGCCACGTGCAAAAGCGTGGCCTGAGTTCCGAAGTCCTGCGCCACGTCCCCGCTCAGCGGGCCGGACGCCGCAGCTTCGACCCGCTGCGTTGGCTGGAAGAGGTCATGCACCTCCCCGGTCGCGACGCGGCTTAACCCCCTTCCGCGCGGCGCCTGCCTGCCGCGCGGCTGCCCGCGGACCTGCCGCCACCTCATCTGTCCCGATGTGGCGTTCCGCAAACCAGAGACCAGTGCCTGCCTGCTAAGTCTCTGATCACTTGGCCCGGACCCGCTCAGCGGCGTTCGGGCCTCTTTTTTTGCGCCCTCCCCGCGTGAATGATGGACTTGGCCCGCGCCGCGGCGTAGATCAAAGCCGTTTGAAATTTGGCAGGAGCCCTCGCATGTCTGATGACCGTCTGATTGTCGCCCTTGATGTTCCCCATGCGGTCGCGGGGCTGGAACTGGCCGAAAAGCTCGGCGATGCCGTGGGTTTTTACAAAATCGGTCTGGGCATGCTGACCGGCGGCGGCTTGGCCTTGGCCAATGAGCTGAAGCAAGAGCATGGCAAGCGCATCTTCCTTGATATGAAACTCTTCGACATCGGCGCCACCGTCGAGGCGGCGGTGCGGGGCCTTGCGCAGTTCAATCTGGATTTCCTGACCGTCCACGGCGACCCGCATGTGGTGGCTGCGGCGAAACAGGGGGCCGCGGGCACCGATATGAAAATCCTCGCCGTCACCATCCTTACCTCGCTGGACCGCGCCGATCTTGACGCCGCGCTGATCCAGCCGGGCGATCTGGGCGATCTGGTGCTGACCCGCGCAGGCCGGGCGCTGGACGCGGGCGCGGATGGGGTCATCGCCTCTCCCCAAGAAGCCGCCGCGATCCGCGCCCTGCCCGAAGCGGGCGGCAAGCTGATCGTCACCCCCGGCGTGCGGCCCCAAGGTGCCGCATTGGGCGACCAGAAACGCGTCGCCACTCCCGGTCAGGCCATTGCGGACGGGGCCGATCACATCGTGGTGGGCCGCCCTATCTGGCAAGCCGAAGACCCCGCCGCCGCCGCCCGCGCCGTGCTTCAGGAAATTTTTTGAACATTAACAGGGGCCTTCCCTCGCCTGTAGCAAATCGACCACAGCGCGCCGGGTTGCACCACGCAGGTGGCCATCAATGTTAGGCGAAAACCGCATAACATGTTATGTTGAACTCAGGTGATACTCCCCGACGAACTGGTTCTTCCTGATGTTCGTCACCTCCCCCCGCTCACGCAGGCGGGGGGCCTTTATTTGCCCTACACCTTCGTGTCTGCAAGATAGACCCGCAAGCGGTCCTGAAAGGCGGGCACCGCGCGGGGATGGTTGAGAAACTCCGCCTCGGTCATCAAGCGCCAGCGCTGCCCCTCGTCGCCAAAGACAATCTGGGCCTCTGCCTCCGCAGGCAAGCGCGCGACGAAGAACCATTTGATCCGCCCGCCCTCGTCAAAGCTGCCCTCCCAGATTACGGCATCTTCAGGCACCACGATCCCCAGTTCTTCGCGGCATTCGCGCAGGGCGCAGGCCAGCGGGGTCTCCTCCCCCTCGCGCCCCCCGCCGGGAAAATCCCAGTGATCGGCAAAGAGCAGCCCCGGCAGATCGTCGCGCAGGACCACGGCCAACTTCTCCCCAAGGTAGAGCGCGAGCTTTGCGCCATCAAAGACCATGTTCAATCCCTCGCGATCTGGTTAGAATCGTCGCCCGAACCCTGCCCTCCCGGTGTACCCATGGCTACCCTCTGTCGCGATTGTCTGACTGAAATCCCGCCGTCGCGGCGCTGTCCGCGCTGCGGCAGCCCGCGCGTGCTGTCCCACCCGGAACTCTTTGACCTCTCCATCGCCCATATGGATTGCGACGCCTTTTATGCCTCGGTCGAAAAACGCGACAATCCCGAACTCGCGGGCAAACCCGTCATCATCGGCGGGGGGCGGCGCGGGGTCGTCTCGACCGCCTGCTATGTCGCGCGCATTCGCGGCGTGCGCTCCGCCATGCCGATGTTTCAGGCGCTCAAGCTTTGCCCCGAGGCGGTGATCATCAAGCCGCGGATGGAGGTCTATGTCGAAGCCTCCCGCGCGATCCGCGCCATGATGGAAGAGATGACCCCGGCCATCGAGCCGCTGTCGCTGGACGAAGCCTTTCTCGACATGACCGGCACCGCGCGGCTGCACGGCCAGCCCCCGGCGATGATGCTGGCGCGGCTGGTGCGGCGGATGAAAACCGAACTGGGGCTGACCGGCTCCATCGGGCTGAGCCACAACAAGTTTCTGGCCAAGGTCGCCTCGGACCTCGACAAGCCGCATGGGTTCTCTGTCATCGGCGCGGGGGAAACGGCGGACTTTCTGCGCGACAAACCCGTGGGCATGATCTGGGGCGTCGGTGCCGCCACCCAGACCGCGCTGGAAAAGGCCGGCATCCGCAGCTTTTCCGATCTCCTGCGGTGGGAACAGACCGATCTCATCGCGCGCTTTGGCAGCATGGGGGACCGGCTGTGGCATCTGGCACGGGGCCAAGACACCCGCCGCGTCTCGCGCCACCGCCCGGTGAAGTCGATCAGTAATGAAACGACATTCTCCGACGATACGGGCGACGCGGAGATACTGGACGGCCATATCTGGCGCTTGGCGGAAAAGGTGGCGGACCGCGCCAAGGCGAAAGAGATGGCGGGCCGGGTGGTGACGCTCAAGCTCAAACGCGCCGATCATACTGTGCTGTCGCGCCGCCTGTCGCTGCATGACCCGACCCAATTGGCCGACCGGATTTACCGCACCGCCCGCGCCCTCTTTGATCAGGTCGATCACCAAAGCGCCTACCGGCTGATTGGCGTGGGCCTCTCCGAGCTGTCGGGCGCCGAGGGGGCGGATATGGCGGGCGATCTGCTCGACCCCGGCGCGGCACAACGCAGCCGCGCGGAACGCGCCGCCGATAGCATCCGCAGCCGTTTTGGTGAAAAGGCCATCGGCAAAGGCCGCGCGCTGCGCTGAGCCTACTCCGCGGCGAGCGGAAGCCGCTCCTGCCCGATCTGCGCCACCTCGGCCACTACACGTTGCAGCACCGCCTGCACTGCCTCGAAAGCGCCATTGGGGCGAATCAACCGCTCGTTCATGTAAAGCGCGCGGTCGATTTCCACTTGCACCGCATGCTGTCCGCGAGACGGGCGGCCATAGGCTTGGGTGATATAGGCCCCCGCGAAGGGCGAATTGCGCGTCACGACGAAGCCCGCATCGACGAAAGCCGCTTCGATCCGGTCGACCACCTCACCCCCCGCCGCCGCGCCGAAACGGTCCCCCAGCACGACATCGGGCCGCCGCATCCCGCCGCGGGCCACGCCGTCCATCGCCTCATGCGGCATGGAATGGCAATCGACCAGCACCGCTTGGCCATGGCGGCGATGCGCCCCGCTCAGCAACTCCTGCAATTTCGCGTGATAGGGCCGCCAGTAGCTGTCGATTCGCAACTGCGCCTCTTCTTGGGTCAGTTTGCCGCGATAAATCGCCCGGCCATTGGCCACCACGCGGGGAATCACCCCCAGCCCCGAGGCCACGCGCGGGTTATGCCCCTGCCGCGGAATGCCTTCGATGACCGACGGATCCAACTCCTCTGGCGCGCGATTGAGGTCGATATAGGCCCGCGGGGCCCCGGCTTTGATAAAAGAAGCGCCATGCAGCGGTGCGCAGTCGAACAAGAGATCAACAAAGGCATCTTCGGACGAACGGATCGCATGTTCGTCCAAAACCGACCGCCGCA
Source organism: Sulfitobacter sp. 1A13679 (assembly GCF_043557115.1). Lineage (NCBI taxonomy): Bacteria > Pseudomonadati > Pseudomonadota > Alphaproteobacteria > Rhodobacterales > Roseobacteraceae > Sulfitobacter > Sulfitobacter sp. 1A13679. The sequence continues at coordinate 204,325 of NZ_JBIFFO010000004.1, read as the reverse complement.
GGAAAGACGCCGCATAATCCCGCCCCGAATGGGGCGATGCAAAGACCACGCAAGAGCGGTTTCGGTCCGGATGCAATACTTCGTAAGCGGTCATCGGCATAATAAATTCCTCTAAGTCGAACATAGCGTGTTTATTCCGCGCCAAAAGCCCTTGATCCCGCCGCCGACTCCTTTTATAGGACCCCAACGGCGCGAAATTTCGCGCCCCATTTAGTTTTGGGGCCGATGTGGAAACGCTGAAAAGTGGGTGATTAGCTCAGCGGTAGAGCACTTCGTTGACATCGAAGGGGTCACTGGTTCGATCCCAGTATCGCCCACCATTTATTCATCGACCTGCCCTTGCAGGTTGCCCGCAACCCAGGCGCTGGCCCGCGCCACGACATGAGGAGACGACCATGAAGGTTCGCAATTCGCTCCGCTCGCTCAAGAATCGGCATCGCGATTGCCGTGTTGTGCGTCGCAAAGGCCGCGTTTACGTCATCAACAAGACGCAGCGCCGGTTCAAAGCCCGTCAGGGCTGAGCTTCGCAGCTATTCGGTTTAAAGGCCGCTCCTTCGGGGGCGGCTTTTTTCGTTGCGCCTAACTGCTTGCAACCCCGGCGCAAAACCCCACCTTCAAGGCAGGCTTGAATAACAAGGAAGACCATCATGTCGGACACGCCCGAATATACGCCCCCCAAGGTTTGGAAATGGGAATCAGAGAGCGGCGGCAAATTCGCCAGCACCAACCGGCCCATCGCCGGTGCGACCCATGACAAGGAACTGCCAGTTGGGGAGCATCCGTTTCAGCTCTACTCCCTCGCCACGCCCAACGGGGTCAAAGTCACGGTGATGTTCGAAGAGCTGCTGGCGGCGGGCCACAAAGCGGCGGAATATGACGCGTGGTTGATCGATATTTCCGAGGGCGATCAGTTCGGCTCCGGCTTTGTTGAGGTGAACCCCAATTCGAAAATCCCCGCGCTGATGGACCGTTCCGGCGACACGCCGCAGCGGGTCTTCGAATCGGGGGCGATCCTGCTTTATCTCGCCGAAAAATTCGGCGCCTTCCTGCCCCAAGACCCTGCCCGCCGGACCGAGGCACTCTCGTGGCTCTTCTGGCAGATGGGCAGCGCGCCCTACCTCGGCGGCGGCTTTGGCCATTTCTATGCCTATGCGCCCGAGAAGTTCGAATACCCCATCAACCGTTTCGCGATGGAGACCAAGCGCCAGCTTGACGTGATGGACAAGCATCTGGCCGAACACGAATATTTCGCCGATGAATACTCCATTGCCGATATGGCGATCTGGAGCTGGTATGGGCAGCTGGTCCTCGGTCGGCTCTACGCCGCGGCGGAATTCCTCGATGTGACCTCTTACAAGAACGTCATGCGTTGGGCCGAGGCGATTGACGCGCGCCCGGCCGTGACGCGAGGCCGGATGGTCAACCGCGCCTTCGGCGATGACCTGTCGATGCAATTGCACGAGCGTCACGACGCCAGCGATTTCGACACCAAGACCCAAGACAAGATCGGCAGCAAAGACTGACCACGCAGCCCCCGGCCCGGCTTGGCCGGGGGCTTGCCAACCAATTCTGGCGGAATTGGTTGCAGGAAAGGGTGAAATCTGTTTCTTACTATTTCAGTCAAGTTATCCCAATGGAACAGGACCCTGATATGACCTTCTGCAAAACATCGACTGCCGCCGCCGCGCTCATGGCGCTGGCCCTGCCCGCGCTGGCCGATGGCGAGTTGAACCTTTACTCTTCGCGTCACTACGACACCGATGAGCGGCTCTACTCCGACTTTACCGAAGCAACCGGCATCACCATCAACCGCATCGAAGGCAAGGCCGACGAACTGCTGGCCCGTATGGAAGCCGAAGGCGCGAATTCCCCCGCCGACGTCCTGCTGACCGTGGACACAAGCCGCCTCAAGCGTGCCAAGGACTTGGGCCTGCTGCAAGCCGTCGAGAGCGAGACGCTGGAAGAGCGCATCCCCTCCAACCTGCAAGACGACGACAACCAGTGGTTCGGCCTGTCGCAGCGCGCGCGGATCATCTTCTTCAACAAAGAGACGATGGACAACCCGCCCGAGACCTACATGGACCTCGCCGATCCGGCGTATAAAGGTCAGATCTGCATCCGGTCCTCGACCAACACCTACAACCAGACCCTGCTGGCCTCCATCGTGACCCATGAGGGCGAAGAAGCCGCGACCGAATGGGCGCAGGGCGTGGTCGACAACATGGCGCGCGCCCCGCAGGGCGGCGACACCGACCAGCTGCGCGGCATCGTTTCCGGTGAGTGCGACATCGCGGTCTCCAACAGCTACTACTTCGCCCGTGCGATCCGCACCGATGTCGATGGCGTCAGCGCCGATATCGGCAAGATCGGCGTGATCTGGCCGGATCAGGAAGGCAACGGCGCGCATATGAACCTCTCGGGCGGCGGTGTGGCCAAGAACGCGCCGAACCGTGAGAACGCGGTGAAGTTCCTTGAGTATCTCGCCTCGGATCAGGCGCAGGTCTACTTCTCGGCGGGCAACGACGAATTCCCCACCGTGGAAGGCGTGGAACTGGCCGACAGCGTCAAGCAGTTGGGTGAGTTCAAAGCCGACGAGGTGAACCTGTCGGACGTGGCCGAGAACATCGGCACCGCGCAGAAGATCTTCAACTCGGTTGGCTGGGAATAATCAGCGCGACATTCGCGCAGGAGGCGGGCTTTCGGGCCCGCCTTTTTTATGTGCTGTGCTGCCCGCATCTAGAGCCCCGCCCGTGGGGACCACGGGCATCGCCCTCCCTCCCCCCGGAGGGCGATTTTGCAACGCTGGCCCATGACGCAGCACCTGCGCCCTCGGCAAGGGCATTGCAGAGAGCAGGCCGATCATCGCCCCCCCAGTGAGGGCGATGCCCTCATCGCTCCCGGCCCGGAACCAAGCCGCAGGCGCCGGATTTGGTAAGGCTGGGTGGAAGTCATCTAAGTCACGCCAGGGCGGCACCATAAAGTGGCACGAAGGCACGGTTGGATCGCCACCCCACGGGCAGGCGCTGGCCCTCGCTATCTACCGCTGCCGCCCCACCTGTCGGCAAATCAGGATCACCGGCAGCAACCCCATCGCCACGATCACCAAGCTCGGCACCGCCGCCCCGTTCAAGCGCTCATCACTGGCCAAGCGATACGCCTGCACCGCCAGCGTGTCATAGTTGAACGGCCTCATGATCAGCGTCGCGGGCAGTTCCTTCATCACGTCGACGAAGACGATCAACAGCGCGGTCAGCAGGCTCGGCGCGAGGATCGGCAGATGCACCCGGCGCAACGTACCCAGAGGCGTCTGCCCCAGCGAGCGCGCGGCGGCATCCATGTTGGCATGCACCATGGACTGCCCGCCCTCGTAGGCGCCAAGCGCGGCGGCGAGGAAGCGCACCAGATAGGCCAGCACCAACAGCCAGATCGACCCGGTGATCAGAAGCCCGGTGGAAATGTCGAAGGTCTCACGCATCCAAGCGTCCAGCGCGTTGTCGAAGGCCGCGAAAGGCACCAGCAGACCCACCGCGATCACACCGCCGGGCACCGCGTAGCCAAGCCGCGCCACATAGGCGGCGCTTTGCGAGACCCGACCGGGACGCAGCCGGCGGTAAAAGCCCACGCTGATCGCCGCCAGTACGGTCAGCACAGCCGCCACGGCCGCAAGCGTCACCGAATTGCGCATGAAACCGAGGTAACGCGGGCTGAAGAGGCTCTGCTCGCTCTCGATTCCCATGGTCACGAGGATCACCACCGGCAGCACCGCCCCGAAGAGCACCGGCACCCCGCACAGCACAATCGCCGCCGCGGCCTGCCAGCCCTTCAACTCGGCCGGCGGCGCGGACTGGGTCCGGCGCGCGGGGTCGTGATACTTGGCCTTGCCGCGCTGTGCGCGTTCCAGCATCGCCAGCAGCAGGGCGAAACTCAGCAGGCAGAGCGCCAGCTGCGCCGCCGCCGCGCGGTCGAACATCGAAAACCAGCTGGTGTAGATGCCGGTGGCGAAGGTCTGCACGCCGAAATAGGCCACGGTGCCGAAATCGGCGATGGTCTCCATCACCGCCAAGAGCACGCCGCCCGCGATAGCGGGTCGGGCCAGCGGCAGGCTGACCTTGAAAAACGCGGCCCATGCGCTGGAACCGAGCGCGCGGGCGGCCAGAAAGGTCGTGCCGCTCTGCTGCAGAAAGGCGGCGCGCGCCAGCAGATAAACATAGGGATAGAGCACGAGCACCAGCATCGCCGCCGCCCCGCCGAGCGAGCGGATTTCGGGGAACCAGTAATCGCGCGGCCCCCAGCCGGTGACGTCGCGCAGCACCGTCTGCACGATGCCGGGATGGTCCAGCACATGGGTGTAGGCATAGGCCAGCACATAGGCCGGGAAGGCCAGCGGCAGCACCAGCGCGATTTCGAGAAGTTTCGCCCCCGGAAAACGTGTCATCGTGACCAGCCACGCGGCCCCCACACCGATGGCGAAGGTGCCTAGAGAGACCAGCAGCACCAAGAGCAATGTCGTGACCGTGTAGCGCCCCAGCACCGTGTCGATCAGGTGCTGCACCGTCTCCGTCCCGCCGCTCAGGGCGGCGATCAGCACCGCCAGCATCGGCAGCGCACAGAAGACGGCCACGGTCAGGGCGACGGCCGACAGGGCGCGCAGCCCGTCGCGGGCGCGGCGCAGGTGGGGCGTCTCGGTGGAGGCGGGGTTCAGCGTCATGCGCTCTATTTCGACGATTTCACTCGGAAATGCCAGAGGCCGCGACGCCGCGTCTCAGTCGTAGTTGCGGGTATCCTCGATCACCAGCCCGTCGCGCGGCAGGCTACCGGGGGCAACCAGTTCGACACGGCCCTTGAGCTTGAGCAGATCGGCCACGGATTGGGCATAGGCGGCCTTATCCTCTCCGGCGGTCTCGATCTGCACCGTCATGACATCGGCCTCGCCTTCGCGGCTGGCGATGACGCGGGCCTTCTCGATCTCGTCGTGCTGGGCGACCAGCGCCGCCACCTGCTCGGGCCGGACGAACATGCCCTTGATCTTGGTGGTCTGATCGGCGCGGCCCATCCAGCCCTTGACGCGCATATTGGTGCGCCCACAGGGGCTTTCACCCTCCAGCACGGCGCTGAGGTCGCCAGTGGCGAAGCGGATTAGCGGGTAATCGGGGTTCAGCGTGGTGACCACAACCTCGCCCACTTCGCCCGGGGCCACCGGAATGCCGGTACCGGGGGTGACGATCTCGACAATGACCTGCTCATCGACGATCAGCCCCTCCATCGCCGGGCTTTCATAGGCGACATTGCCCAAGTCAGCGGTGGCGTAGGATTGCAGGCAGGTGATGCCGCGCTCCTGATAGAAGGCGCGCAGGCTGGGGAAGAGCGCCCCGCCGCCGACCGCCGCCTTGGTGATGTTCAGCTTCACCCCCATGGCATCGGCCTTCTCAAGAATCACCTTCAGGTAATCCGGCGTGCCGGCATAGGCGGTGGAGCCCACGTCGCGCGCCGCGGTGACCTGAAGCTCGGTCTGGCCGGTCCCGGCGGGCAGCACCGTGGCGCCAACGGCGCGTGCGCCGCTCTCAAAAATCATGCCCGCGGGGGTCAGATGGTAGCCAAAGCAATTGTGCACCACGTCGCCCGCGCCGATCCCGGCAGCATGCAGGAACCGCCCCATGCGCCACCAGTCGGGATCGTTGCTCGACGGCTCATAAATCGGACCGGGGGATTGGAAGACATGGGAGAAGTCATGCACCGGCTTGGTGGTGAAACCACCAAAGGGCGGCTGGCCGGCCTGCGCCTTGCCCAGTTCAGATTTGCGCAAAACCGGCAGATCGGCCAGCGCTTCGGCGGAGGTGATCTGCGCGGCATCAATCCCCTTTAGCGTGTCACCATAGCCCGGCAAGCTCTGCGCGCGGGCGATCTGCTGCGGCAGAGCCTGCGCCAGATCGGCCGCCCGTTGGTCGGCGCTGCGGGTTTCCAGATCGTCGAAATGGGGCTTGGTCAGCATCCCTGTCACTTTCCTGCTATGGCATCACTGGAGAGGGCATAGGCCCGCTCAGGTCTCGTCTTGGTCTTTCCTTCGGGTCCGGGCGGGCCGGTTAACTCAGCCAGCGCTTGCGGCGGCGGTAGCTGCGCACGTCGCGAAAGCTCTTGCGGCCTTCGTCGGACATGCCGAGGTAGAATTCCTTCACGTCCTGGTTCTCGCGCAGGTCCTTGGCGGGACCGTCCATCACCACGCGCCCCGATTCGAGGATGTAGCCGTAATGGGCGAAACGCAGGGCGACGTTGGTGTTCTGCTCGGCCAGCAGGAAGGTCACGCCCTCTTGCTCGTTCACCGATTTCACGATCTCGAAGATCTGCTCCACCAGCTGCGGTGCGAGGCCCATCGAGGGCTCGTCCAGAAGGATCGTCTCAGGTCGCGACATCAGTGCGCGACCGATGGCACACATCTGCTGCTCACCGCCCGAGGTATAGCCAGCCTGCGAGCGGCGGCGCTCTTTCAGCCGGGGGAAATAATTATAAACCATCTCGAGGTCGCGCTGGATCGCGGCGTTGCCATCGCTGCGCGTATAGGCGCCTGTCAGCAGGTTTTCCTCGATGGTGAGGTGCTCGAAGCAGTGCCGGCCTTCCATGACCTGCACGACCCCCTGTTTCACGATCTCGGCGGGGTCTTGAGACTGGATCGCACCGCCGCGGTACTTGATCGAGCCCTTGGTGACCTCGCCACGTTCCGAGGCCAGCAGACCCGAGATTGCCTTGAGCGTCGTCGTCTTGCCCGCGCCGTTGCCGCCCAGAAGCGCGGTGATGCCGCCCTTGGGCACGTTCAGGCTGACGCCCTTCAGCACGAGGATGACGTGGTTGTAGATCACCTCGATATTGTTGACCTCGAGCAGGTTGTCGACTGCGACGTCATTGGTGTTGGCGGCATCCAGCATGGGAAGGACCTTTCTTGGGGTTCGAAGATGTCCCCGGCCACCGGGAAAGTGGCCGGGAGCAGGGTTCTTAGCAGTTGCCCTCGATGGCGTTTTCTTCGGCATAGGCCGAGCTGTCGGCATCGATCAGCGGCTGGATCACGTCCTGATCGGACTGCATGAAGTCCGACACGAGGTTCCACTCCTTCGCCTCGGCATCCCACTGCGTCACGGCCACGAAGCCTTCGCCACCGTGGTTTTCACAAGAGACGCTGAACTCAGGACCGAAGTCCGGCAGACCAAGGGCCGCCATCTTCTCTTCGGTGATCTCAAGCTGCTCCATCCCGTCGCGCATTTGGCCGCTGGTGATGTCGGTCACGCCGTGGATCTCCTGCGCGGTGCGCGCGGCCTCGGCCACCAGCATCGCGGCGTAGATGCCACGGTTGTAGAGGACTGAGCCGACCTGATCGCCCGCGCCCGCGGCTTTGCCCGCATCGACAACGTATTCCTGAAGGTCGTCATAGAGCGGATAATCGGAACCGACGTTGTGGAAGGTCAGCGCCTTGTAGCCATCGGCCTTGGCGCCCGCGGCCAGCACGTCGTTCTCGGAGCCGGACCACCAGATGCCGATGAACTTGTCCATCGGGAAGCGGATGTTGGCGGCTTCCTGAACGGCAACCTGGTTCATCACGCCCCAGCCGTACATGATCACGTAGTCGGGCTTGTCACGGCGGATCTGCAGCCACTGGGACTTCTGCTCCTGACCGGGGTGGTCGACGGGCACTTCCTTCAGCTCGAAACCATGTTTCTTGCTCAGTTCCTGCAGGGTGCGGATCGGCTCCTTGCCATAGGCGGAGTTGTGGTAGACCAGCGCGATCTTCTTGCCCTCAAGGCTGCCGCCCTCCTGCTCCATGATGTGTTTTACCGCGACCGAGGCGCCGTCCCAATAGTTGGCCGGGAAGTTGAAGACATGGCTGAAGACATCACCGTTCTTGGCCGAGGTACGGCCCAAACCGGAGGTCAGCATCGAGATGTCATCGGCGGTGACCTTGGGGATCAACTGGTAGGTGATGCCGGTCGAGAGCGGCTGGTACACCAACGCGCCTTCACCCTTGGTGGATTCGTAGCATTCCACGCCCTTCTCGGTGTTATAGGCGGTCTCGCATTCCGGGACGCGGATGGGCTCGCCACCGATGCCGCCGTCACGCTCGTTGAGCAGGGTGAAGTAATCGGCATAGCCGTCGGCGAAGGGGATGCCGCCCGCGGCATAGGGCCCGGTGCGGTAGCTCAGCGACGGAAAGACAAGGTCCGCCATCACGGGGCTTGCGGCCATCAGGCCAGCAACGGCCAGTGTTCCCAGTTTGTATTTCATCGGTGTTTCCTCCCTTGGATTGTCCGACTTGGGTGTTTGGGCCGGGTTTCCTCCCTCCGGCCTCGCTTTTCATGGCTCCCGCTTAGTGCGGGAAGGGCCACAATCTCAGTTTTTCCTTGGCCACGCGCCACAGCTGCGCCAGCCCGTGCGGCTCTGCGATCAGGAAGACCACGATCAGCCCGCCCACGATCACCAGTTGCAGGTGCGCCACGATATCCGTGGGCCAGCCCAGCCAGTCGACGCCGACGATCTTCAGAAGCACCGGCAAGAGCACGAGGAAGGCGGCGCCGGCGAAGCTGCCAAAGATGCTGCCCAAGCCCCCGATGATGATCATGAAGAGCACGAGGAACGATTTGTTGATGCCAAAGGCTTCGCCCACTTCGACCGCGCCGAGGTAGATCGAGAAGAACAACGCGCCGGAGATGCCGATGAAGAAGGAGCTGACCGCAAAGGCCGTGAGCTTGGCGCGCAACGGGTTCACCCCGATGATCTCGGCGGCGATGTCCATGTCGCGGATGGCCATCCACTTGCGGCCCACCGAGCCGCGCGTCAGGTTGCGCGCCACCAGCGCCGAGCCCACGGTGAAGATCAGGCAGAACATATAGGTCGCCCAGGCTTCGGTATTGGGGCCGGTGATCAGGATGCCGAAGGTGTCCCGCTCGGGCGCGCTGATCTGGCCGGAGGCGGAGTAGTTGTAGAACCACGGCACCCGGTTGAACAGCCACACGAGAAAGAACTGCGCCGCCAGCGTGGCCACGGCAAGGTAGAACCCCTTGATCCGCAAAGACGGCAGGCCGAAGAGCGCACCGACCGCGGCGGTGATGCCGCCCGCCAGCAGGATGTGGATGAACATGCTGACCTCGGGCATGGCCGTCATCAGCTTGTAGCAGGCATAAGCCCCCACCGCCATGAAGCCCCCGGTGCCAAGGCTCACCTGCCCGCAATAGCCCACGAGGATGTTCAGCCCGATCGCCGCGATGGCGTAGATCAGGAAGGGCAGGAACAGCGAGTTCACCCAGTAATCGTTGACCACGAAGGGCACGACGAAGACCGCGATGAACAGCACCAGATAGTAGCGGTACCGGTCGAACCGGATCGGGAAGGTCTGTTGGTCCTGGGCGTAGGATGTGTTGAAATCGCCCGCTTCACGATAGAACATTAGACTGCTTTCCCTTCTGCGGTAGTCATTTGCACTGCGTTTGCCTGCAATGCCGTGCGATAGGATGCGCGCAAGCCGCGCACCAAGCCGTTATCAATCCGGGGCTTCGCCCTTTGAACAGGCGAAACTGTCCCCCGGACAGTTTCCGGGTAGCCTGTATCAAACCCGTTCAATGATCTTCTCCCCGAACAGGCCCTGCGGGCGGAAGACAAGGAAGACCAGCGCCAGCATGTAAGCGAACCAGTTCTCGGTCGCGCCGCCAAGGAAGGGGGCACCGATCAGGAACTCGAAGAGCTTCTCGCCCACGCCGATGATCAGCCCGCCGACGATGGCACCGGGGATCGAGGTGAAGCCACCCAGCATCAGCACCGGCAGCGCCTTCAGCGCGATGAGCGAGAGCGAGAACTGCACGCCCGACTTGGCACCCCACATGATGCCTGCAACCAGCGCCACGAAACCCGCGAGCGACCAGACGAGGATCCAGATGAAGTTCAGCGAGACACCGACCGAAAGCGCGGCCTGATGGTCATCCGCCACGGCACGCATGGCGCGGCCTTGTTTGGTGTATTGCGCGAACATCACCAGCCCGATCACGAGCACCGCCGCGACGATGGAGGCCACGATATCGAGGTTGTCGATGAAAAAGCCGTAGCCGGTGGCGTTATAGGTAAATTCGTCGATCCAGACGTTGATGCCCTGCGGCAGGCCGACGTCGAGTGTCTTGATCTCCGACCCCCACATCAGGTCGCCCACCCCTTCAAGGAAATAGGCCAGACCGATGGTCGCCATGAAAAGGATGATCGGCTCTTGCCCCACGAGGTAGCGAAAGACGAAACGCTGCACGCAATAGGCCAGCACGATCATCACGACCATGGTCAGCACGATGGCAAGGAAAGCCGGAATGTGCCAGCCGAAGTGATGCACCTCGGTGCCAAGGATCGCGTTGATCAGATGGCCGAAAGGCACCTGCCCTTCCATGATCCCCACCAGCGTCAGCGCGGCGAAAAGCGCCATGACACCTTGGGCATAGTTGAAGATGCCCGAAGCCTTATAGATCAGCACGAAGCCAAGTGCCACGAGCGCGTAAAGCACCCCGGCCATCAGCCCGTTGAGAAAGACCTCGATCGTAAACGCCAGTTGCTCAGGCATCATTGGCCCTCCCCAAAGTCAGAACGGCAGTGTCGTTGCGGGTGATCAAACGGGCCTCAGTCATGGGCCACCCCCAGATAAGCGTCGATCACCTCTTGGTTGTTGCGCACCTCGTCGGGCGAGCCGTCGCCGATCTTGCGGCCGTAATCCATCACCACGACGCGGTCGGACAGGTCCATGACCACGCCCATGTCGTGTTCGATCAGCGCGATAGTGGTGCCGAATTCGTCGTTCACGTCGAGGATGAAGCGGCTCATGTCCTCCTTCTCTTCGACGTTCATGCCGGCCATCGGCTCGTCCAGAAGCAGGATCGTCGGCTCGGCGGCCAGCGCGCGGGCAAGTTCGACGCGTTTCTTCAGACCGTAGGGCAGACGCGCCACGGGTGTCTTGCGGATCGCCTGAATTTCCAGAAAGTCGATGACCTTCTCGGCGATTTCACGGTTCTCAATCTCTTCACGCTCGGCTGCGCCTTTCCAGAAGGATTGCGCCAGCATCCCGGTCTTCATCTGCGTCAGACGCCCCGTCATCACGTTGTCGAGCACCGACATGCCCTCGAACAGCGCGATGTTCTGGAAGGTCCGGGCGATGCCCTGCTGGGCCACCTGATAGGGCTTCATCGCCGGGCGGCGCGCGCCCTTGTACCAGACCTCGCCCTCTTGGGGCACGTAGAAGCCGCTGATCACGTTCAACATCGAGGACTTGCCCGCCCCGTTCGGCCCGATGATCGCGCGGATCTCGCCCTCGCGGATGTCGAAGGAAATATCCTTGATCGCCTCCACGCCGCCGAAGCGCAGGGTGATGTTCTTCATCTCCATCACCGTCGGGCCGATGGTGCGGCCGTCGTCGGTGACATAGCTGTCAGCCTGATCTTTCACGCTGTCCCTTTCCATAGTTCCCGCCTGTCCGGCGCTGGCCGCGCTCATTCTGCTGCCATCCGGCGGCTGACCGGCTGCACCGCGGCGTCGCGAATTTCGAGCGTCGCCTTGATCGAGCCCTTGCGGCCGTCCTCATAGGTCACTTCCGTCTCGGTGCTGACCTTGTCGGAGCCGTCGTAGAGTGCGGCGATGATGTCGGCGTATTTCTCTTCGATGATCTTGCGGCGCACCTTGCGGGTGCGGGTCAGCTCGCCATCATCGGCGTCGAGTTCTTTATGCAGCACGACGAAGCGGTGCACCTGACAGCCCGAAAGCATCTCATCCTCGGCGACCGAGCGGTTAACCTCTTCAACATGAGACTGGATCGTGTCCATCACCTGCGGATGCCGCGCCAGTTCCTGATAGGAGGCGTAGCCGATGTTGTTGCGCTCGGCCCAGTTGCCCACCGCCGTGAGGTCGATGTTGATGAAGGCGGTGCATTCAGTGCGCTGGTTGCCGAAGACTACGGCCTCGAGAATGTTGGGGAAGAACTTGAGCTTGTTCTCAACGTATTTCGGCGCGAACAGGCTGCCGTCGGCCATCTGGCCCACGTCCTTGGCGCGGTCGATGATCCGCAGATGGCCCGAACCTTCCTCGATGAAGCCCGCATCGCCGGTTGCGACCCAGCCTTCGGCATCCTTGGTCGATGCAGTGCTTTCCGGGTTCTTGTAGTATTCCACGAAGACGCCGGGCGAACGGTAGAAGACTTCACCGTTATCGGCGATTTTCAGCTCCACCCCGGGGCAGGTCACGCCCACGGTATCGCTGCGCACCTCGCCATCAGGCTGGGCAGTGATGAACACCGTCGCCTCGGTCTGGCCGTAGAGTTGTTTCAGGTTGATGCCGAGCGAACGGTAGAAATCGAAAATCTCCGGCCCGATCGCCTCACCGGCGGTATAGCCCACGCGCACGCGGCTGAAGCCGAGGGTGTTCTTCAGCGGGCCATAGATCATCAGCTCGCCCAGTGCGTATTTCGCGCGGTCCCAAGCGGACACTTTCTTGCCGTCCAGAATGGCGGGACCGACCTTGCGGGCATGGGCCATGAAGGTGTCGAAGAGCCATTTCTTGAACCGGCTCGCGTCTTCCATGCGGATCATGACGGAGGTCAGCTGCGTCTCGAACACGCGCGGCGGGGCGAAGTAATAGGTCGGCCCGATCTCGCGCAGGTCGACATGCATCGTGTCGGCGCTTTCGGGGCAGTTGGTGCAGAAACCGGTCCAGAGCGCTTGGCCGACGGAGAAGATAAAGTCCCCCACCCATGCCATCGGCAGATAGGCGAGAATCTCGTCATTGCGCTTGAGGTCGTCGAACTCCGACGACGACTTCGCCGTCTCGATCACGTTGCGGTTGCTCAGCACCACGCCCTTGGGCTTGCCGGTGGTGCCCGAAGTATAGAGCATCACGCCGGTGGAATCGTAATCCAGCTTGGCCTGACGCGCCTCCAACTCGGCGATATGCTTTTCGCGGTTGGCGCGGCCCATCTCCTGCACGGCGGTATATTGGTCGAGCTTGGAATGGTCGTATTTGCGCAGGCCGCGCGGGTCGAGGTAGATCATCCGCTCGAAGTCGGGCAGCTGGTCCTGCACCTCGATGATCTTGTCGACCTGTTCCTGATCGCCCACCACGGCAAGGCGCGCGCCGCAGTGGCCCATGACATAGGCCATCTCTTCGGCATTGGCGTCCTGATAGAGCGGCACCGGCACGGCCCCGGCCATCTGCGCGGCCATCATCGCCCAGTAGAGATAGGGACGGTTGCGCCCAATGATGGCGACGAAATCGCCCTCGTTCAGCCCCAGTTCCAGAAACCCGAGGGCCAGCGCCTCGACCTCGTCGCGGGTCTGCGACCAGGTCCAGCTTTGCCAGATCCCGTATTCCTTCTCCCGGTAAGCGGGGGCGTTTGCGAATTCACTTGCGTTGCGGTGCAACAGCGCCGGCACGGACTGAGGTCCGTCGGCACGCGTCAGCGGCTTGGCCAAATTGTCTTCCTCCCATGCCCGCCCTCCCCGGCGGGTTCGATCGCTTGTGCGATTCTATGATCCCACAAGTGACGTTCTCTTTTTTGTGGAGGTCAACTTTTTCCTGATCTTTTCCGAATTTTAACGAATTGTTACAGCGCCCCCGCGGCCCATTTTCCGCTAGTCGATCCCATTGGCGCGCTGCACTTCGCGCACATAGGTCACGATGGATTCCACCTCTGCCGGGGTAATCCCTTCGACCGGGGGCATATTGCCGAAAGACCAGTGATGCTGGCGCACGCCATTGGTGGCCGCGACCATGAAGGATGCATCGCCGTGGTGGCTGGGCTCATAGATCTTATGGATCAGCGGTGGACCAACCCCCTCGCGCCCGGCGGCGTTGACCCCGTGGCAGGCGGCGCATTTCGCTTTGAATGCCCGCGCGCCAATCTGCGCGGGGCCGCTCAGGCTCTCCGGCACGGTGACTTTCACCATGGCCGCGCCGCTGGCAGCGGGGGCCGGGGCCTCTTCGGCCTGCCACCAGATATATCCGCCTGCCAAGACCAGTGCCGCCGCTGCGCCTGCTCCGATTTTCTTGTTCATGCTCTGCCTTTCCGGTTCCCATTCGGCGCGCTTCTCGGGGCCTCCAGCGCAAGAAGGTCAAGCGCGATTTACGCGCGGCTCTTTGCCTTTCGCCCGCGCGGTGCTAGCCCTATGCGAAAGGATGCCGATGCAGATCACCGACGACCAAACCAAAGCGCTGACCAATGCCGGTCTGAACCTGATCGCTCAGGCGCTGACCATCTATGACAGCGACCTTCGGCTCGCGGTCTGCAACGCCCCGTTTCAATCCATGTTCGACCTGCCGGACCGGCTGGTGACCCCCGGCGCGCCCTTCGAGGATACGATCCGCCATCTGGCTGGCACCGGCGAGTATGGCGAGGTGGGGGATGTCGACGCCTTCGTGGCCGAACGGGTGGAACAGGCCCGCGCCTTCGTGCCGCATTACATGGAGCGGACCCGCTCGAACGGGCGCACCATCAGTGTCGAAGGCTCGCCCCTGCCACAGGGCGGCTGGGTCACCGTCTATACCGACATCACCAACACCAAGCGGCAAGAGGCGCTGTTGCGCGCACGGTCGGACGCGCTGAGCGATCAACTGCTGTCCCATGCCGAACAACTGGCCGCCACGAACCGCCAGTTGGAGGCGACGATTACCGCGCTGGAAGAGGCCAAGCGGCAGGTCACCGAAAGCGAGGCCCGCACCCGGCTGACGACCGAGATGATGCCCGCCCATATCGCCCATGTCGACGCGAGCGGGCATTACATCTACTCCAACCGCCGGCTCAGCAGCGTGATGCCGGGGCGGCCCAGCAACATCTACGGGCTGCATATCAGTGACGCGCTTGGGGCGGCGGCCTATGCGCGGATCAAGCCCGCGCTGACCCAAGCCTATGCGGGCAGCCCGGCGGTGATCGAATTCACCCATGATGAATCCGCCCGCCGCATCCGCGGTGCCTTTACCCCCGACGGGCGCGGCGGGGTCTATATCCTGTCGATGGACATCACCGAAGAGACCCAGACCCGTGTCGCCCTGCAACAGACGCTGAAACGCGAGTTGGCCTCGCGGATGATCTCTGGGCTGGCGCATGACTTCTCGAACCTTTTGACGATCATCCTCGGCATGCAATCGAAACTGGCCCGACTGCCCGACATGCCGCCACAAGCGGGTGAATTGGTCGAAGGCACCTTGGCCGCCGCACGGCGGGGCGGCACGCTGCTCAGCTCCATCGCCGATGTGACCGAACCCCGCGCCCTGCGCCCCGTGGCCACCGACCCCGCCGCTTTGCTGAGTGAGCTTTCGACCCTCGCCGCCCCCACGCTGCCGCCGAAATGCGCGCTGGCGGTGCGCAATGACGTGCCCGAGGGCGCAGTGCTGCTCGACAAAGGCCGGGTGCAGGATGCGCTGTTGAACCTCATCCTCAATGCCCGCGACGCCTGCGGCGCGCGGGGCACGATCACGCTGACCCAACGGCTGGTGCATAACACATGGATCGAATGGGTGATCCACGACACCGGGCCGGGCTTTGCGCCCTCGGCGCTGGAACGCGGGGTCGAGCCGTTCTTTACCACCAAGGGCAGCGAGGGGTCAGGGCTGGGCCTGTCGATGGTCTATGACATGACCAAATCCTCAGGCGGCGATCTGCGGTTGAGCAATGCGCCCGAGGGCGGCGCGCAGATCAGCCTGCGCCTGCCCTACCGCGTCGCCGTGCCCGCCACCACCGGGCTGGTGCTGCTGGTCGAGGACACCACCGATATCCGCGCCGTCGTGCGCGACATGCTCATGGATCAGGGCCATTCGGTGATCGAGGCCACCAGCGCGGATGAGGCCACCGCCCTCATCGCCGATCTGCCTGACATCGCGCTGGTGCTGTCGGACATTCAGCTTTCGGGCGAGGGCACCGGGATCGACCTTGCCCGCCGTGTCGGCAGCAGCTTGCCGCTCTTGCTGATGACCTCCCTGCCCCCCGATCACCCGCTTTTCGTCGAGGCCCAGACCCTCACGCCGGTGCTGCGCAAACCCTTTGAAAAAGACGATCTGCAAGCCTTGATCGCCCCACTGAAAGCCACCGCCCCATGAGCCGTGATACCGCCCCCCGCCCGCTGGTCACCATCCTCGACGACGAACCGGAGATCCGGCAGATGCTGTCGGACACGTTGCAGGAAGCGGGCTTTGACACGCTCAGCTTTGGCCGCGCGCGGGCCTTTGAGGCCGCATTGGCCAGCCATACGCCCGATGTCTGCCTTGTCGATCTGTCGCTGCCTGACACCGACGGGCTGACGCTGGTGCACCGTCTAGCACTGGAGCAAGGCGCCATCGTGATCATCATCTCGGGCCGCGCACAGGTGCAGGACCGGGTCACGGGGCTGGAGTTGGGGGCCGACGACTACATCATCAAACCCTTCGATCCTGCCGAAGTGGTCGCCCGTATCCGCGCCCGCCTGCGCAGCGCCAAGCCGACCCCGCAGGCCGGCACCACGGCGCGGTTCAACGGCTGGACCGCGCATTTCGACCGCTATGTGCTACAGGATGCCACGGGCGCCGAGGTCACCTTCTCCCATGCCGAGGGCGAGGTGCTGCGGCTTTTCCTCGAGGCCCCGAAGCGGCTGATCAGCCGTGCGCAGATGCAGGAAAGCCTCGGCGGTGTTGCTTCGGAAAGTTTCGACCGGGCGATGGACGTGCGCATCTCGCGGCTGCGCACGAAGCTTGGCGAAGACCCGAAGAACCCGCAGTTGATCAAGACGATCTACGGCGCGGGTTATATCTTCCTCGGCGATGTGGACTGGGACTGAGCGCGTTTAAAGCGCCGCCACCGCCCGACCCAACACCTCGACCGCTGCGACCAGATCGGCCTCATCCGTGTCTTCCTCGAAAGCATGGCTGATGCCGTTGATCGACGGCGCGAACAACATCGCCACCGGCATCAGGCGCGCCACGTTGGTCGCGTCATGCAGCGCACCCGAGGGCATCTTGCGCCATTTGCCGGGGGCCACGGCTTCAGCCGCCTCCGCCAGCGCATCGCGTAGCCGCGCGTCCATGGCAACCGGCTCCAGCCCCAGCATCGGGCCAAAGGACAGCTCCATGCCGCGCGCCTTGGCCACCTCTTCGGCGGTTTCGCGAATGATCCTCTCCATCCGCCCCAAACGGTCGCTATCCCCGTCGCGCCATTGCATGGAGAACACGGCCTTACCCGGCACGATGGACGAAGCATTGGGGTGCAGGCTGACATGGCCGATGGTCCAGACGGTGCTCGGCGTCACCACATTGCGCAGCCGGTCGTTCAGCAGACTGTTAAACTCCGACACCGCCTGAAACGCATCGCGCCGCACCGCCATCGGGGTGGTGCCCGCGTGGTTCTGCTGGCCCTCATAGGTCACCTTCATGTCGCGGATGCCGACGATGTCGCTGACCACGCCGATCTGCTCACCACTGTCATCCAGCGTCGGCCCCTGTTCGATGTGCAACTCGATATAGCCGCTGAATTGCGCGGGATCGACGGGGCCGGTGACCATATCCGCCATAGCGCGGCGCGCCTCGGCCAAGCTGACCCCGGCGTCATCCGTAAAGCCATCGGCCTCGGCCTGATCCAAAGCGCCGGACCAGACCGTCGAACCGGTGGTCACGCCAAAGCGCCCTTCTTCGTCCTGAAAGGACACGACCGAGACCGCAGGCCCTCCGGCCTCCCCCGCCGCGCGGGCGACTTCAAGCGCGGCGATCACGCCCAAGGCCCCATCAAGCCAGCCGCCTTCGGGCTGGCTGTCGGAATGCGACCCCAGCAGGATCGACGGGCCGTCAGCAAGCCCAAAGAGGTTGCCCATGGCATCGACCTCGACCTTCAGCCCCGCATCGCGCATCCGCCCGGCAAGCCACTCCCGCGCCTCCACATCGGCGGCGGAATAGGCCGGGCGCACCACGCCCTTGCCGACACCCGCAGCGCCGATGGCGCGCAGATCGTGCAGGTCTTTCAAAAATCGGGCGGCATCAATCTTCATTCTTCCAAACTTTCCTTACTCGGCGGCGACGGCCCCTTTCGCCGCCTCCACCCTGACGGCAGAGAACTTAAACTCCGGGATCTTGCCGTAGGGGTCAACTGCTGGATTTGTCAGGATATTCGCCGCCGCTTCGACATAGGCGAAGGGCAGGAAAACCATGTCGGGCGCCACGGCGCGATCCGCACGGGCCATGATCTCGATACTGCCGCGCTTGGTCGACAGCCGTACATGTTCCCCCGGCGCCACGCCAAGGCGGCGCAGGGTCGAGGGGTGGAGCGAGCAATTCGCCTCGGGCTCCAGTCCGTCGAGCACCTTGGAGCGCCGGGTCATCGAGCCAGTGTGCCAATGTTCCAACTGGCGCCCAGTGGTCAGGATCATCGGATAGGCGTCATCCGGCGCGTCATCCGGGGCCACGATCGCGGCGGGGGTGAATTTGGCGCGGCCTTCGGGCCGGGGGAACCCCTCGCTAAAGACAATGGCCTGCCCGGGATCGTTTTCGCTGAGCGACGGGTAGGTCACCGCATTTTCCTGCGCCAGCCGGTCCCATGTGATATTGTCGAGCGAGGCCATGTTGTGCTTCATCTCGGCAAAGACCTCAGCCGGGCTTTCGTAGGACCAGCCCAGCCCCAACCGCTTGGCCAGTTCCACCTCGATCCACCAATCCTCGCGCGCGTCTCCGGGCGGCGTCACCGCCGGGCGGCCCATCTGGACCTGCCGGTTGGTATTGGTCACCGTGCCGGTTTTTTCCGCGAAGGCCGAGGCGGGCAGGATCACGTCGGCGTAGTTCGCCGTTTCGGTCAGGAAAATGTCTTGCACCACAAGATGGTCGAGCTTGGCAAGTGCTGCGCGGGCATGCTCCACGTCCGGGTCCGACATGGCCGGGTTCTCGCCCAGCACATACATCGCCTTGATCTCGCCGTTGTGCACCGCGTCCATGATCTCGGTCACCGTCAGCCCCTTCTCGGCGCTGAAATCATCCGAGCCCCAGACCTCGGTGAAGGCCGAGCGCACGCCGTCGTCACCGACGGGCTGGTAGTCAGGCAGGAACATCGGGATGAGGCCCGCATCCGAGGCGCCCTGCACGTTGTTCTGCCCACGCAAGGGGTGCAGCCCGGTGCCGGGACGGCCGACATGGCCGGTCATCAGCGCCAGCGAAATCAGGCAACGCGAATTGTCGGTGCCGTGGATGTGCTGGCTCACCCCCATGCCCCAGAAAATCATCCCCGCCTTGGCCCCGGCGAAGGTCCGCGCCACATCGCGCAGCACCTCGGCCTCGATGCCGCAGACGGCGGCCATGGCCTCGGGCGGGAAATCTTTCAGATGCGCCTTCTCGGCCTCCCAGTTCTCGGTATAGGCCTTAATATATTGCTCGTCGTAGAGGCCTTCCTCCACGATCACATGCATGATCGCGTTCAGCATCGCCACGTCGGTGCCGGGGCGGAATTGCAGCATATGCGACGCGAACCGCCGCAGGCCCTGCCCGCGCGGGTCCATGACGATAAGCTTGCCGCCGCGTTTGGTAAACTGTTTGAAATAGGTCGCGGCGACGGGATGGTTCTCCACCGGGTTGGCACCGATCACGATGGCCACATCGGCGTTCTCAATCTCGTTGAAGGTGGCGGTGACCGCGCCGCTCCCGACATTCTCCATCAGCGCGGCGACGGAGGAGGCATGGCACAGCCGCGTGCAGTGGTCGACGTTGTTGTGACCAAACCCCTGCCGGATCATCTTCTGGAACAGGTAGGCTTCCTCATTGGTGCATTTGGCGCTGCCAAAACCCGCCACCTCGCGCCCGCGCCCTTTAAGCCCCTTGGCGGCAAAATCCAGCGCCTCGTCCCAGGTCGCCTCGCGGAACACCTCGCCCCAGTTGCCCGGATCGACGTTCAGCCCCTTGGCGGGCGCGTCGTCGCGGCGGATCAACGGCTTGGTCAGGCGGTGCTCGTGGTGGATGTAGTCGAAGCCAAAGCGCCCCTTGACGCAGAGCCGTCCCTCGTTGGCCGGACCATTGATTCCCTCGACATATTTGACCTTGTTGTCCTTCACTTTGAGCGAGATCTGGCAACCGACGCCGCAGAAGGGGCAGACGCTGGCGACTTCCTTGTCAAAGTCGGCAGTGTCACCGACCTGCGCCTCGTCGACCACGCTGGCGGGCATCAGCGCGCCGGTGGGACAGGCCTGCACGCATTCGCCGCAGGCCACGCAGGTCGAGGCGCCCATGGGATCGTCAATATCGAAGACCGGATAGGCGTCATGGCCGCGCCCCGCCATGCCGATCACGTCGTTGACCTGCACCTCGCGGCAGGCGCGGACGCAGAGGTTGCACTGGATGCAGGCGTCGAGATTGACCCGCATCGCGACATGGCTGTCGTCCAAAAGCGGCACGCGGTCGCGCTCCAACTTGGGAAAACGGCTTTCCTCTACGCCATTCAGCTCGGCCATGTCGCGCATGTGGCTGGATTTGTTATGCGCCACATCCTGCGCAGGCTGGTCCGTCATCAGTAGTTCCATGACCATCTTGCGGGCATTCTC
The DNA here is from genome assembly GCF_043557115.1 of Sulfitobacter sp. 1A13679. Lineage (NCBI taxonomy): Bacteria > Pseudomonadati > Pseudomonadota > Alphaproteobacteria > Rhodobacterales > Roseobacteraceae > Sulfitobacter > Sulfitobacter sp. 1A13679. Next base: position 183,800 of record NZ_JBIFFO010000004.1, on the reverse strand, counting down.
GGCCCGCGCGTTGTTGGTGGTGACGACCATCCCCTCGGCAGGCTCGCGGATGCACGACGCCGCCAGCACACGCTCGCCCTCGATCTCAACCATACAGGCGCGGCAATTGCCATCGGGGCGGTAGCCGGGGGCGGGTTTGTGGCACAGATGCGGGATTTTCAAACCCCGACCGTTGGCGACCTCCCAAATGGTCATGCCGGCCTCGGCCTCGACGGTCTGCCCATCAAGCGTGAATGTGATCCTCTCGGCCATGGCTGCCCCCTCCCCTTGGCTATTGCCCAAACTATAGGCAAAATCCGGCGCTTGTCAGGGGCCAATCCCGACACCCCGTCACGGATAAACGCCGCGCCAGCGCATTGCGGCGCATTGCATTGTATGGCCCGACAAGCTGCCCTATCACTTGGGCGAACAGTGAAAGCCATTTGATGTCCCACATTACCCTGATCCGCCACGGCCAAGCCAATTCCACCGCCAAGGACGAGCTGAGCTATGATCAACTCAGCCCGCTTGGCCATGAGCAAGCCGCGTGGCTGGGCGACCATCTGCGCCAGAGCGAGACCTACCACACAAGGCTCTATACCGGCACGTTGACCCGCCATATCGAAACGGCGGAGGGGATGAACACCGGGCTTGAGCCGATCCGCGACGCGCGGTTGAACGAGCTGGAGTATTTCACCCTCGCCAACTTGATGGAGCAGCAGCACAAGGTGCCCTTCCCCCGTGAGGGCGAGTTCGTGCACCACCTGCCGCAGGTCTTTGACTATTGGAAAGCGGGCAAACTTGCCGATACGCCTGAAACCTATGAGAGTTTCGAGACGCGGGTGCAATCCGTCCTCGCCGAGATCGCCGAGGGCGAAGGCCCGGCGCTGGTGGTGACCTCGGGCGGGCTGATCTCTCTGGCGATGGCGCAGGCGATGGGCGTCGGGATTCCGGCGATGGCACGGCTGGCGCTGGCGATCATGCATACCTCAATGCACCGGCTCTTTCCCATCGGCGGCCATTGGTCGCCGGTGCTGTTCAACGCGGTGCCGCATCTTGACCGGCCCGACCGCCGCCTTGCACAAACGCATATGTAACCCCTCGCCCGCGAAAGGCTGACCCATGCTGAAACTTCACTACGCCCCCGGCACGATCTCGGTCGCCGTTGCCATCGCCCTCGAAGAAGCGGGGCTGGCCTATGAGCCGGTGAAGGTCGATTTCGCCAACGCCGAACAGACCGCAGCACCCTATCTGGCGCTGAACCCCAAGGGCCGGGTGCCGACCCTCGTGACCGAAGCAGGCACCGCCCTGACCGAGACCGGCGCGCTTTTGGATTATGTCGCCATCCGCGCGCCCGATGCGGGGCTGGTCCCTGCCGACCCTGAACGCGCGGCGCATATGCGCGGGGTGATGTACTACCTCGCCTCGACCATGCATGTGGCCCACGCGCATAAAATGCGCGGCCACCGCTGGGCCGATCAGCAATCCAGCTTTGACGATATGAAAGCCAAGGTGCCACAAACCATGGCCGATTGCGCCGCCTATATTGAGAACCACGCCTTCCGGGGTGACTTCGTCGCGGGCGATGCCCTGTCGCTGGCCGATCCTTATCTCTTTGTCGTCTCGGGGTGGCTGGCCGGTGACGGGGTCGACCGCGCGGCCTACTCACGGCTCGATGCCTTCGCAGCCCGGATGGAAGACCGCGACAGCGTCAAGGCCATACGCGCGAAAGGACTTTTGGCATGACCCATCTATGGCTCCGCGCCGAGCAGCGTGACAATGAGACCCGCACAGGGCTGACGCCCGAAGGGGCCGCCGCGCTGATCGCGTCTGGCATGAAGGTGAGCGTCGAAGACAGTGACAGCCGCGTGATCCCCTCCGCCGCCTATGCGCAGGCGGGCTGTGAGATCGTTCCGGCCCATAGCTGGCCCGACGCCCCGCGCGACGCGGTGATCTTTGGCCTCAAGGAACTGCCCGAAGACGGCACGCCCCTGCCGCATACGCACATCATGTTCGGCCATGCCTACAAGGGCCAATCCTCGGGCCGCAAACTGTTGCAGCGGTTCAAGGCGGGCGGCGGCACGCTGCTGGATTTGGAGTACCTGACCGATGACACTGGCCGCCGCGTTGCCGCCTTTGGCTATTGGGCGGGCTTTGCTGGGGCAGCCGTCTCGGTCAAATGCCGCATTGCACAATTGCGCGGCGAGGCCTGCGGCCCGGTTGCGCCCTACGCTGACGCCGAAGCGCTGAAAGCCGCATTGAGCAAAGAACTTGCCCAAGTCGACGCGACCGGCGACCGCGCGCTGGTCATCGGGGCCTTGGGCCGGGTGGGACGCGGGGCGAGCGATCTTTGCGCGGCTCTGGGCATCCCCGTCACCGGTTGGGACATGGCAGAGACCGCCCACGGCGGGCCCTTCCCCGAAATCCTCGACCACGCCTATTTCTTCAACTGCATCCTCGCAGGGCCAGACACCCCCGCCTTCGTCCGCCCCGATGCCCCCGAGGCAAAGCGCGCCCTGCGCGTGATCGGCGACATCGCCTGCGACCCCGACAGTGCCTTCAACCCGGTGCAGGTCTATGACCGCGCGACCACTTGGGCGGAGCCAGCGCTGCGCGTGCATGACGCGCCGCCGCTGGATGTCATGGCCATCGACAACCTGCCATCCATGCTGCCGCGCGAAAGCTCAGAGGATTTCGCGGGCCAGTTGCTGCCGACCCTGCGGGCGCTGTCAAAGACGGATCATGCCGTCTGGCAACGTGCGCGAGATCTGTTCACTCAGCATGTCGCCGAGGTCTGACCTTCAGGAAAAGAACCGGTAATACAGCCAATCCGGCAGAAAGCGCCCCAAACGGAACAGCAGTGAGAAGCCGTAAGGGAAATCCAGTTTGAAACTGTCGCTGTTCATATGCTCGAACACACGGCGCGCGGCATCATCGGGCTCCATCAAAAAGGGCATTTTGAAATCGTTCTTGTCGGTCAACTGGGTCTTGATAAAGCCCGGGTTGATCGCCTGCACCTGCACGCCCGTCTTGCGCAGATCGGCATGCATGCATTCCGCCAAGGACAGCGTCGCCGCCTTGGAGGCCGTATAGCCGATGGAGCCGGGCAGCCCGCGATAGGCGGTCAGGCTGGAAGTGATGACGATATGCCCGTGATCGCGGGCGACCATCTGCGGCACCACCTGCCCCAAGACGCGCATCAAGCCGGTGAAGTTCACATCGGCCATGGTCACCCCATGTTTCGCGTCCCACTCCTGCGCGCCGAAGGGCCAATAGGCCCCCGCCAGATAGACCAACCCATCGATCGGCCCCACATCCTTGGCCGCCTGTGCGACGTCTTCGTCATCGGTCACATCCAAGACCCGCACCCGCGCCCGCCCCGGCAGCGCCTGCGCGAGCTCGGTCAGCTTATCTTCGGACCGGGCCGAGAGGATCACCTCGGCCCCGGTGCGGCTCAGCTGATGCGCCAGCGCCGCGCCAAGCCCGTCGCTCGCGCCCACCAGCCAATAGGTCTTGCCTTGCCAGTCTTTCATCTTTCCTCCGTCGGTCGCAGGGTGGCGACCAATTCTGCTACTTTGATCCCGAACTTCCGAAACTGGCTGCGATTGACGATGGTGCCATCGGGGGTGAGATACATCCAATCGACGGTTTTCAGCACATGGCTGCCCAGTTCCTCGGGCAGTTGGATACGATAGCGCAACTGCAATGTCGGACCAGCCTGAACGCCCTGCCCCACCCCGATCACATCCGGCGCGGTGCTGGTGAAACGGCCATTCTCGCCCAGTGTCACGGTCCATTCGCGCTGCTGACGCGAACCATCGTTATAGCGAAAACTCTCGGCCACCGTGGCGACATCGCCCTCCCAAGACACGTCGAACTTAGCCGTAAAACTGCTGGTGACCCGGCCAAGGGGGCCGAAAATCACGCCTTCGCAGATCATCTCATCGCGCAGATGCAAACGCAGGTCGAAGACGGGGAAGGAATCCACATAGTCGCTGGGCGATTGCCCGTGAAACTCCCCCAACCGGCGGCGCAGGAAGGTGAGCAATAGACCAAGGCCCAGCCCGACAGCGATAAAGATCAGCGGCTCTGTCACGATGTCTCCACGTCTTTTGCACCGGCGAGAAGAGCGATCGCCAGCAATTTCAGGGCGCAAGGTACACCGGCATAGAACCAGATCAACAGGGAGATGGATGTGTCGGAACTGGTTCCCGTCGCGGTCTGCAACCCTGCACCTTCTAGTGCGGGAAGTAGGGCCGCCGCCGCGAAAGCCAAGGTCAGTTTGGACACGAAAGACCAAAGGCCAAAGCCTTCGGCTGCCGAGGGGGAAATCTGCGCCATGCGGCTGGCGAACATGGCAGGCAGTAGGGTGAGGTCGGCTCCCAAGACCGCGCCGGAAGCCAGACAGACTAAGGCGAAAAGCACCACATCCCCCGGACCCAGAAACAGCGCCCCGCCGAAAGCGGCGATGCCCAAGGCCATCGCCGCCAAGAGCACCCGGCGCGGGCCGTGGCGTTCGGCCAGCACCCCCCAAAGCGGGGCTGCCGCCGCCGCTGCGATGAAAAACAGCAGCAAGAGCGGCCCCTCCCATCCCGGTGCCTCAAGCGCCAGTTCGACGTAAAAGAGAAACAGGGTCGAGGTCACAGCAACCGGGGCGGCATTGACCAGCGCGATCAGCAACAGCCGCCGCGCCTGCCTGTCACGCAAGACGGTGCCGAAACCACTGGCGCTTGGCAGCCCCGCCGCCCGCCATTCCCCGCGCATCGCGACCGTGGCCCAAAGCGCCAAAACCGCGAAGCCCACCGCGAAGCCAGCAAAGGGGCGATCCAGCGTTAAGCCCAACAGCAGGGGCGCAACCGAGGCCAGACAGACGCCCAAAAGCGCCCCTGTCTCGCGCCAGCGGGCAAGGGTCAGATGCCCGGCCCCCGGCAGGCTGTCGGCCTTGGCCACCCCTTGGGCATAAAAACAGATGGTCAGAAAGCTGAAGGCCGAGAAGACCAGCGTCAGCATCAGCGCGAACCACAGCACGGGCGCCATCGGCGCGGGCACCGCGAAAAGCCCCAGCATCGCCAGCGCCATCACCGCCCCCGCCACCGTCACCGCCAGCCCGCGTTTGTGGCCCAGCGCTTGGGCCAGCCATCCAAGCGCGGGGTCTTGCACCACGTCCAATAGCCGCAATCCAAAAAGCACAGAGCCAAGCGCCGTCAGCGAAACCTCATATTCATCGACATAGAACTTCGGCGCGTGAATGTAGATTGGCAGCCCCGCCGCGGCGAGCAATGCGGCGTAAAGCGCATAGGCAGGCAGCCAGGCCGCGCGCGCCCTCATCGCCCACCCGCGCCATGGGCCGCATCGCGGGAAACCTCGACCGCAGGCGCCTCGGGGCGGTTGCGGAACCCCGCACCCTTGAGCCAGAGTTTCAGCGCCTGCCAATGGATCAACGCCAGCACCCGCCGCGCCCCAAAGGGGCGGCGCAGCAGCGACCAGAGGATACGGCCATTCGTCAGCGGCGCACGCGGCCCGGTCAAGGTGGCGATCAACCCGTTCTCCCCATCCGTGAAATCGATCCAGATGCCGATCCGCTCAGCACTGATGTCAAAGCGAAAGACATAGCCGCCCGAGATGTCCTGAAAGGGCGAGACATGCATGAGCTTTGCGGCCCGCAAGCGATCCTCGGGCGCGATGGGGCGCAGATCGGGGTGATGGCAGAGATAGGAATGCCGGTCGCCATAGGTATTCGTGACCTCGGCAATCACGGCAATCAGCGCATCATCGGCCCGACGGCAGAGCCAAAAGCTGACCGGGTTGAAGACATGGCCCAGCACCCGCGGCTGTGCCAACAGTTCGATCCGTGCGACCGCGGTGATGTCATGCGCCGCCAAAACCTCGCGTACCCAAAGGGCGCCGCGTCCCTGCCCCGGCGCGCCGCCGTGGTCGCTGTCGTGCAGGCTGGTCACATTTCCACCATTGCGGGCGAAAAGCGCAGGCGTCGCCAGCGCCTCGGCCTCGGCGTCGCAGATCACATAGTCGACCGAATAGCGGAAACGGTTCTCGACCGCGCCCTTGCGGCCATGGAAGGTCTGGCCGCGGATATGATCGACCTGTGCCGTCACTCCGCCGCCAAGGGCGCCGCCCGCGCGGCTTGCATCCGTTCGACCACATCCACCGCGCTGGCCAGCCCGTCTTCGTGGAAACCATTGCGCAGCCATGCCCCGCAGAACCATGTGTTATGGCTGCCGTTGAAGGCGCGTACCTCGTCCTGCGCGCCCAAGGCGGCAAGGTCATAGACCGGATGGCGCAGGGTCACCTGGTCATAGATCAACTCCTCACGGATGGTGCGTTTGGTGTTGAGCGTCACAAAATGCGGATCATCCTGCGGGATCGGTTGCAGCGAGTTCATCCAATAGGTCAGGTCGATCCGGTCGGACTTCTGCTCGCGATCCTCGGTATAGACCCACGACGCCCAAGTAGAGCGCCGCTTGGGCATGATGCTGGCGTCAGCGTGTAGCACGATGTCATTGGGTTGGTAGCGGATTGCCCCGAGGGCGCGTTGCTCAGCCTCCGTCGGATCGGACAGCATCGCCAGCGTGTCGTCGGAATGGGTGGCAAAGATCACCTCGTCGAAAGTCTCCCATTCCCCGCCATAGGCGCGGACCTCGGCCCCCTGCGCCGTGCGGCGCACCGCCTGCACAGGGCTGTCGGTGCGCAGGTCGACACCTTTGGCGCGCAGGGCACTCTCCAACCGGTCGACATATTGGCGCGAGCCGCCCTTTACCGTGTACCACTGATGCTGGCCGGAATAGTTCAACAGCGCGTGGTTCTCGAAGAAATTGACCATGGCATGGGCCGGGAAATCCATGATCTTTTCCGTCGGGGTGGACCAGATCGCGCCCGAAAGGGGCGACAGATAGAAGTCGCGGAAATATGGCCCGGTGCCCAGCTGTTCGAGAAACTCCGCAATGGTCATGGAAGGATCGCGCGAGACGGCAAGCGCGTTCTTGTTGAAATGCACGATGTCGCGCAGCATCCGCAGAAACGGCGGGCTGAACATATTGCGTTTTTGGGCGAAGACGGCGTTGAAATTGGTCAGCGCATATTCCAGCCGCCCGCCATCAATCGACGCGCCAAAGCTCATGTTCGAGGGTACGACCGGCACGTCCAACTCCGCAAAGAGCGCGGCAAGATGCGGGTAGTTGGCATAGTTGAACACGATGAACCCGGTATCGACCGGCTGATCGCCATTCTTGCCCGCGATCACCGTCCGCGCATGGCCGCCGATCTTGGCCCCCGCCTCATAGAGGGTGACGCGGTCCGCAGGTGCCAGCATATGCGCCGCCCCCATGCCTGAAATCCCGCCGCCAATCACGGCGACACGCCGCCCAAGCGGCTGTTGAGGGAGGGTACTGTCGTTCAGAGCTTCGAAAGGCATAGGCGTCCTGCTTTGGTCCGGAACTTTGGATATGGGGCACCCACGGGTAAAGGGGAGTTAAAGTTGCAGCGCCCGATAGATTTTCTTGGAAAATGCACGCAGCACCGCGACCACGTGCAAAGCCCCTTGGAGGGCACTAGGACAGCAGGCTGTCGAGCGCCGCTTGCCCGCGGCTGAGTTGGCCCAAATAGCTGTCGGTGTCGATATTGGCCCCGCAGACGATCACGCCGCCCCGCCGCCCTGACAGTTGCCCGCGCAGGGGGCCGAGCGCCCCCGCCATCGCGGCCCCGGCGGCAGGTTCCACCGCCAGTTTCGCCGCCTGTTGCAGCACCACCATCCCGGCGCAGATCGCATCGTCGCTGACCGTCACCACATCGTCGACATAGACCGCGCAAAGCGCATGGCCGAAAGGCAGCGCCATCGGCGGGCCAAGGCTGTCGGCGATCGTGTTGACCTCAGGGATCGTCACCGGCGCACCGGAGGCGAGGCTTTGCGACATGCTGTCGGCGCCCTCGGGCTCCACGCCATAGACCCGACAAGCGGGGTTGATCGCCTTGACCGCGGCGGCGACACCGCTGATCAGCCCGCCACCGCCGAGAGAGACGACGACCGCGTCCAAATCCGCCACCTGCGCCATCAGTTCCAGCCCCACCCCGGCGGTGCCGAGCGAGGTGTGCAGCCCCTCGAAAGGATGGATAAAGAACCGTCCCTCTTCGCGCACCAGCCGCTCGGCCTCGGCAAAGGTCTCTTGCCCGGCGGGTTTCAGGATGACCTCGGCCCCGGTGGCACGGGCGAGGGCGACGCGAAAGGGGTTGGCGTTGTCCTGCATCACCACCTTGGCGCTGATGCCCAGCTTGGCGGCGGCCCAGCCTGCGGCGATGGCGTGGTTGCCCGCGCTGGCCGCGGTGATCCCGCGCCCGCGGGTGTCATCGTCAAGCTGTCGCGCCACCGACAGCGCGCCGCGGGCCTTGAAGGTGCCGGTATGCTGAAAACACTCCAGCTTGAGCGCGACCCGCGCGCCGCCCAGCACCTCGTCGATCATGGGAGAAGACAGCGTCACCACCGGTGTTTGCAAGATATCGCTGCGCAACGCGGCGGCCCGCGTCTGCATCGCCTCCAGCGTCATCCCGGTAATGTCCACGTCGTTCATTCAGCCGTTCCCTTCGGGTGTCCTTAGGGGAACAATAGCCTCGGTTTTGGCTTCTGCCAGTTCTTCGAAGTCGAAATTATGCAAGCGCCCCGCGCGTTTGGCGGCTTTTTCGCTGCTGACCTTGATCTCTTCCACGTCCCGCCGCGCTTGGGTGAAATGCCGGTCGAGGTTGCCCACCCGGGTCGCCAAGCGCTCGACATCCTTGTTCAGGTTGCCCAGTTCCTTGCGGATCGCCCCCGCCTGTTCGCGCATCCGCGCGTCTTTCAGAATGGCGCGCATGGTGTTGAGCGTGGCCATGCAGGTGGTCGGGCTGACGATCCAGACACGTTTCTCAAACCCTTCGCGGACCAGTTCGGGGAAGTTCGCGTGCAGCTCAGCATAGACCGCCTCGGAGGGCAAAAACATCAGAGCGCCCTCAGCCGTCTCCCCCTCCAGAATATATTTGTCGGAAATGGCGTTCAGATGCACCCGCACGGCGGTTTTCATCTGCTGGGCAGCGGCGCGGGTCTCCGCTTCGGTCTTGGCGCGGCGCAGGGCCTCATAGGCTTCCAACGGGAATTTACTGTCGATCACGATCGGGCCCGGCGGGTTGGGCAGATGGATCAGGCAATCGGGCCGCTTGCCGTTGCTGAGCGTGGCTTGCAGCGAATAGCTGTCCGAGGGCAGCGCTTTCGACACGATGTCGCGCAGTTGGATTTCCCCGAAAGACCCGCGGGTCTGTTTGTTGCTCAGGATATCCTGCAGCGACAGCACATCGCCCGACAGTTTGGTGATATTGTCCTGCGCCTTGTCGATGGAGGCGAGCCGTTCCTGCAATTGCGCAAGGCTGGAGGTGGTGCGTTTGGACGAGCCGTGCAGCGTCTCGGTCATGCGCTGCTGCATCTCGGCCAGCGAGCGGGCCGAGCGGGCGGCGTTGTCGGCCAGACGGTCCTGCATCTGCTGCTGCACATAGGCCAGCCGCGCTTCCATCGTCTGCATCATCTGCGCCTGGGTGTTGTTCTGGGTGTCCGAGACCATCTGCAAGCCGCCGCGCAGCTGCTCCTGCCCCTGCCCCAACTGCTGCACATGGCCGCCCAGCACGCGCATCTGCTGTGCCAAGGGGGCGGCGACCCGGGCCGACCGACCCGCCGCGCGCACCGCCATGATCAGCAGGATGACGATGAGAAACAGCAGCCCCGCCCCCGCGAGCGCCGCGAGAGTCACAGGGTCAGACAGGGTCAAAGTCGCGCCGCCAAGCTCCATCAGGTGCGCCCGAAAAGCCGTTCGATGTCCGCCAGTTTAAGCTCGACATAGGTGGGCCGCCCGTGGTTGCACTGGCCGGAATGCGGCGTCGCCTCCATCTCGCGCAAAAGCGCGTTCATCTCTTCGGCGCGCATCCAGCGGCCCGAGCGGATCGAGCCGTGACAAGCCACCCGGCTCAGGATTGCTTCGATCTTGGCCTGAACGATGTTGCTGCTCTCGCCCTCGGCCAATTCATCGAGCACGTCGAGGATGAGCGCACGCGCGTTGACGGTGCCGAGGATCGCAGGCGTCTCGCGCACCGCGATGGCGCTGCCGCCGAAGGCTTCGATGCCAAGGCCGAGTTTCGCCAGTTCCTCCGCCAGTTCCAGCAGCCGCGCGCAGTCATTGGCGGACAGTTCGACGATCTCGGGGATCAGCAACGCTTGGGCCGCGACGCCGTTCTCGTTCATCTGCCGTTTGAGTTTCTCATAGACCAGCCGCTCATGCGCCGCATGCTGATCGACGATGACCATGCCATTGGCGGTCTGGGCGATGATGTAATTTTCGTGCACCTGCCCCCGCGCGGTGCCAAGCGGGTAATCGGGGGTGGGCGCGGCCTCTTCCGCTTCGGGGGCGGCGGCATGGCTCGGCGCGGGGGTCTCGGGCAGCGGCGTGCCCTCCACCCGGCCCCAAACGCCTGCGGTCTCGGCAAAACCGGGGGCCTGCGCCTGATAGGCGGCCTCTCGTGCGGCGTGGCTGGGGCGGTCCATGCCGGCGCGGTCCATCTGGTAGACCCGCGCGCCCTGCGGCTCGGGCTGCATCGCGCCCAAGGTCGCCTGCGCCACGGTGGTCGAGGCGCGGTGGCCCGCTTCAGCCAGCGCGTGGCGCAGGGCCGAGACGATCAGCCCGCGCGCCAACCCCGGATCGCGAAAGCGCACTTCGGATTTCGCGGGATGCACGTTCACATCGACCAGCGTCGGCGGGCATTCCACGAAAAGCGCCGCCGCCGGGTGACGGTCGCGGCTGAGGAAATCGAAATAGGCGCCGCGCAGTGCGCCTGTCAGCAGCTTGTCCCGCACCGGGCGGCCATTGACGAAAAGGTATTGCGCCACGGCAGAGCCGCGCGAGTAGGTCGGCAGAGCAGCGAAACCGGTCAGATGCAGCCCCTCGCGCAGGGCGTCGATGGGCAGGGCATTCTCGGCAAACTCCCGGCCCAGCACCTGCGCCAGACGGCCATGCAGCGCATCAAAGAGATCGCCCTGCTCGGCCTCGGCGCGGAACACATCGCGGCCCTTACCGTCACCCGAGACATCGCGCAGCACGAAACGCACGAAAGGCTCGGCCATGGCCAGCCGTTTGATGACGTCGCCAATCGCCTGCGCCTCGGCCCGGTCGGTGCGCAGGAATTTGAGCCGCGCAGGCGTGGCAAAGAACAGATCGCGCAGGGTGACGATGGTGCCGCCGTTCAACGCCGCCGGGCGCACCTCGCCCATGCGGCCCCCGTCGACGGTGATCTCGGCCCCGTCGAACCCGGCCGCGCGGCTGGTAATCGTGAGCCGCCCGACAGCGCCGAGCGAGGGCAACGCCTCGCCGCGGAAGCCGAAGGTGTGGATATCCAGCAGGTCGGAACCGTCGATTTTGGAGGTCGCATGACGCGACAGGGCCAGCGGCAAATCTTCGGGCGCGATGCCGCAGCCGTCGTCCGTGACACGGATCATCGTCTTGCCGCCATCGGCATATTCCACGGTGATGCGCCGCGCGCCCGCGTCGATGGCGTTCTCGACCAATTCCTTGACCGCCGAGGCGGGCCGTTCGACCACCTCGCCCGCGGCGATGCGGTTGATCGCGGAATCGTCCAACTGACGGATGACGGGGCGAACTTCGCTTATATTGGGGGTCGGGCTGGGCATACCGCAAGACCTAGCATGGCGGCTTTTGATTCTGCCAGATGTGAATGCGTCTATGTGGGCCGGGTATCAGAGGTTCTGGGGAAAGTCAGCGGACCGCCGCCAAAGGTGGGGCGATCCGCTGCTGGGTCGGCTACTCGGCGCACTGGTGCTTTTGTTATTCCGGTCTTATCAGAGCGGCGGGCGACCCGGGCACAAGTCGTCTCCGGCGGAGCTTGCCACCTGTATAGACGCAGGACGAATCACAGGTCAAAGCAAAAGCGAATCAGGCGCCGATAAAACGAATCGTTGCGATTCGGTTAAGCGGTGGGCGCGGCGGCACCTCTATGCCGATGCGGCCCCATCACTGCCGCGGCGCCAAGGATCAGCCCTGAGACGGTCGCGATCATCCCCGCCGCCGAGACCGAATCCCGCAGCCCGATCCACAGCGGCCCGTAACCTGCCAAGACATAGCCCAAAATCGCGGCCACGGTGGCAAAACCCACTGACCATGCAATCTGATGCTCCAGCCGGTTGGTCATCATCCGCGCCGCAGCGGGCGGGCAGATGAACATGGCGATCACGATGATGCTGCCCACCGCGTCAAAGGCGGCCACGGCGGCAATGGCGGCAACGATCACCAGCCCGAGGCCCAAGGGGCCGGTCTTCATCCCGATGGTGCGGGCAAAGCCTTCGTCGAATGTGCTGATCTTGAGCGGACGCCAGAACACCGCCGTGAAAAGCGCAACGAAAAGAAACGTGATCGCCATGCGCGGCAGCTCCACCGGGATGGTCGCCAGCGCCTCGGGGTCGAGCAGCGACCCCCAGCCGGTCGCATCCAGCCAGATCAGGCTTTCGAGGTTGCCATAAAGCGCATGTTCCACGTCGAGATGCACGTTGCTGGTGTCGGATTGTTCCAGCAGCAGCACGCCGCCCGCGAACATCGCGGTAAAGACCACGCCCATGGCCGCGCCGGATTCGATCTTGCCCAAACGCCGCACGCCTTCGATGGCCAGCACGGCGACCAACGCTGCGCCGGCCGCGCCCAGCAGCATCGGCCAAGTGCTGACCACACCGGTCAGCAGAAACGCCACCACGATCCCCGGCAGCACCACATGGCTAATCGCATCGCCGATCAACGCTTGGCGGCGCAGCACAAGGAAGTTCCCCGGCAAGGCGCAGGCCACCGCCACGAAGATGCCCGTCAGCATCGGCACCAAGGACAGGGGGACGAATTCGGAACCGTTCATGCCATCACCCCGCCGCGCATGTCGATGCGGCTGTCGATTTCGCGGATTTGGTCGGCGGTCAGCACTGTCTCGATGGGGGTCAGACCATCATATTGCTGTGCCGCCGCCTCGTAGGCCGGATCGCGGCGGATCAGTTGCCAGCGGGTTTCATCGCGCAGCGCCTTGGCCGCGCGGCCCCGGCCCGCCTTGGTGGCGACCCCATCGGGCAGGGCGTAGCCCTCGGACCGCAGCAGGCGCAGGGTGAGATGTTCATAGATCGGCTGCCCATGGGCCAAGGCCAAGAGCCCCTGCCGCAGATGGACCCGACGCTGATAGCGCCGGTGCCGCAGTAGCGCCGACAGTGCCCCGCGCCCCGGTGCCAACAGCAGCGATAGCGCAAAGAGCGCGAAGCCCACCAGAACGATGATCGGCCCCGTCGGCAGGTTCGGCTGGGCCGCCGACAGCGCCGCGCCGATATAGGCCGCAATGCCGCCGAGCGCGCCCGAGATCAGCACCACATGGTCGGTCCGCTCGCTCCAGAACCGGGCTGTCACGGGCGGGATGATCAGCAGCGCTACGATCAGGATCAGCCCCACGATCTTGAGCCCGACAACCGTCACGGCCAGCACCAGCCCCATCATCGCCAGATCCGTGCGCGGCACGTTCTGCCCGATGGCGGTGCCATATTCAGGATCGAAGGAGGCCAGCGTCAGCGGGCGGCGCAAGAGCAGCACCAGCGCCAGCGTCAGCGCCGCCGCCACGGCGATGATCAGCGCATCGCTGCGCAGCATCCCGGCGGTAGAGCCCAAAAGGAAATCCTCCAGCCCCGCCTGACGCCCCGCGCTCATGGTCTGGATCACCGTGAGCAGCACGATGCCAAGGCCAAAGAAAACCGACAGGACCGAGCCGATCGCCGCATCCTCGGCCAATCGCGTGCGGTTGCTGAGCCATGAGACCAAGAGCAGCCCCACCCCCGCCGACAGCGCAGCCCCCAGCAGCAGGCCGATCAGATTGCGCCCATCGCCGCCCAAAGCGACCATCACCATGAAGGCCAGCGCTACGCCGGGCAGTGTCGCATGCGAAATTGCATCGCTCACCAACGCCCGTTTGCGCAAGAAAAGGAAGGTGCCGCCGACGCCTGCCGCCATGCCCAAAAGCGTGGCCCCCAGCGTCACCAGCGTGGCGTTATAGCCCAGTTGCAGTGTCAGCGCGTCCCAGATCATGACAGTTGCAAAGCATCCATTTGCGCGCCCGCCAAACGCCCGCCATAGGCGTCTTGCAGGTGGTTGGACTTGAAGACCTCAGCGACGCTGCCTTCGGCCACGCGGTGGGTGTTGATCAGGAAAACATTGTCGAAATACTCAGGCACCGTGGACAGATCATGGTGCACGGCGACGACCGTCTTGCCCGCATCCCGCAGCGATTTCAGAACCGCGATGATCGCCTTTTCCGTCGCCGCATCGACCCCGGCAAAGGGTTCGTCAAGCAGGTAAAGATCCGCATCCTGCGCCAAGGCCCGCGCAAGGAACACCCGCTGCTGCTGGCCGCCCGAGAGTTGGCCGATCTGGCGGGTGGCGAAATCCTCCATCCCGACGCGGGCCAGACAATCGGCGGCGCGGGCGCGGTGCACGGGGCGGATGCGGCCCAAAAGGCCCAGTTGCGGGTAAAGCCCCATCAGCACCACGTCGATCACGCGGGTTGGGAAGTCCCAATCCACGCTCGCACGCTGCGGCACATAGGCGATGCGGTGGCGCTGTTCGGCCACGGGTTTGCCATAGACGGTGGCCGTGCCCGCCAGCGGGGTAAGGATGCCCAAAGCGGCCTTGAGCAGCGTCGATTTCCCCGCCCCGTTCGGCCCGATGATCGCCGTCATCTTGCCCGGCTCGACGGTCATATCCACCGAAAAGACCGCAGGCTTCTGCCCGTAGGAAACGGTCATCCCACGCAGGGCGAGCGGGCTGTCGGCGCGGGCGGTCGGCGCGGTCTCACGATTGCTGGCGAGTTCGAGTGTCATGGATCAGCTTCCTTGCGCCAGCTTGCCGGTCATCCCGCCCGCATCCACCGGCGCGCCGAGCGCGCGGGCGATGGTGGTGACGTTGTGATCGATCATACCGATATAAGTGCCTTCATAGCTGCCCGGTTCCCCCATGGCGTCACTATAAAGCGACCCGCCGATCACGACCTTATGACCGCGCGCCGCAGCCCCCTCGACCAGTGCGCGCATGTTACGGTCGGACACCGAGGTTTCGACGAAAACCGCGCCGATCTCGCGTTCGACAAGCTCATCGACCAGCGAAGAGATGCGATTGAGCCCTGCCTCGCTGTTGGTCGAGATGCCTTGAATGCCGATCACCTCGAAGCCGAAGGCGCGTCCGAAGTAGCTGAAAGCGTCATGCGCCGTGACCAAGACACGCTGGCCTTCGGGCACCTGCGCCACGGTCTCGACGGCATAGGCGGCGAGTTGGTCCAGTTCCGCACGGTAGGTCTTGGCATTCGCGGCAAAAGTCTCGGCCCCTGCCGGATGCGCTTCGCTCAGCGCGCGGGTCACCTCATCCACCACGGCGGTCCATGTGTTGGGGTCCATCCAGACATGCGGGTCATAGCGGCCCTCGTAATCCGGGTGGCTAAGCAGCCCCTCCTTGGGCAGGGCTTCGGCCACGGCGATCACGGCGCGTTTGCGACCCAGATCCTCAAAGAACCGCTCCATCTGCGCCTCAAGGTAAAGGCCGTGCCAGAGCACCAGATCGGCCCGCGTCAGCGCCACGATGTCGCTGCGGGTCTGGCGGTAGCTGTGCGGATCGACCCCCGACCCCATGAGCGAGCGGACCTCGACCAGATCGCCGCCGATGCGCCGGGCGGCGTCGGCGATCATGCCGGTGGTCGCGACGACATTGAGCTTCTCCGCCGCGAAGGCGGCGGGCGCGGCCCCGAGCAGGGCAAATGCGCTCAGGCCGCCGATCAAAGCGGTGCGGCGGGACGGGCGAAAGGGATCAGATGCATGTGTCATGGGGGTATTAGTGAGAACGATTCTCAATTAAGTCAACAGTTGCGAATGGTTCTCATTAACATTTTCCACATTTCGCCTGTTTTTGAGGCATTCGACCGGTGACGCGAGGTTAGCGTCGCTTGCTTTGGCCCCTGCCCCATGCCATTTTGCGCGCCTGACCAAACCGGAGAGACCCCGATGGCCACCCAGACGACCCCGCAGCACCGTGAGACAGAGACCGACGCGCCGGGCCATCTGCCCCAGGTCACCGAACCCCGCGTCGAACCGATGCCGCTTGATATGGATTGGCTGCGCTCGGTGCAGGCGAATACCTCGGCGATCGAGCGCCGCGCCGCCGCCCTGCCCGCCCGCCGTTCGCTGAAAAAGGACCACCAAGCCGCGTGGCTGCTGCGCGCGGTGACCTGTATCGACCTGACGACCCTTTCGGGCGACGACACCGCGCGCCGGGTCGAGCGGCTTTGCGCCAAGGCGCGCCAACCGATTGCGCCCGATCTGCTCGAGGCGCTTGGCATGGCGCCGATCACCACCGGCGCGGTCTGCGTCTATCACGAGATGATCCCCGCCGCGCGGCGCGCGCTGGAGGGCACGAACATTCCCATCGCCGCCGTCTCAACCGGCTTCCCAGCGGGGCTGTCGCCCTTGGAACTGCGCATTCGCGAGATCGAAATGAGCGTCGAAGCCGGTGCGAGCGAGATCGACATCGTGATCTCGCGCCGTCATGTGCTCTCAGGCGACTGGCAGGCGCTTTACGATGAGATGCGCGCCTTCCGCGAGGCCTGCGGCGAGGCCCATGTGAAGGCGATCCTCGCCACCGGCGAATTGGGATCGCTGCGCAATGTGGCGCGCGCGTCGCTGGTTTGCATGATGGCCGGGGCCGATTTCATCAAGACCTCGACCGGCAAAGAAAGCGTTAACGCCACCCTGCCCGTGAGCCTCGTCATGATCCGCGCGATCCGCGAGTATTATGCGCGCACCGGCGTGCGCGTGGGCTACAAGCCCGCGGGCGGCATCTCGAAGGCCAAGGATGCGATCACCTATCTGGCGCTGATGAAGGAAGAGTTGGGCGACCGTTGGTTGCAGCCTGACCTGTTCCGCTTTGGGGCGTCCTCGCTCTTGGGCGATATCGAGCGGCAGTTGGAGCATCATGTGACCGGCAACTATTCGGCGGCTTACCGCCACGCGACCGCCTGAGCCCGTTGCAGGCTGCGGGAAGGTATTTGGAAAAGGATGAAGGCATGAGCGTGTCCGACATATTCGAAAGCATGGAATACGGGCCAGCCCCGGAATCGGCGGCAGATGCGCTGGCGTGGATCGTCGATCAGGGCGGGCGGTTTGGCCATTTCATCGATGGCGCCTTCACTGCGCCGGCGGCGGGGTTTGACAGCACGAACCCGGCGACGGGTGAGGTCTTGGCCAGTCTAACGCAGGCGTCGCAGGGCGATGTGGATGCCGCCGTGAAGGCGGCGCGCAAGGCGCAGCCCAAGTGGGAGAAGCTGGGCGGCCATGGCCGGGCGCGGCATATCTATGCGCTGGCGCGGCTGTTGCAGAAACACGCGCGGTTGTTTGCGGTCTTGGAGGTCTTGGACAACGGCAAGCCCATTCGTGAGGCGCGCGATATCGACGTGCCCTTGGCGCAGCGGCATTTCTATTATCACGCGGGCATGGCGCAGTTGATGGAGAGCGAGTTGCCCGATGCGCAGGCGCTTGGGGTTTGCGGGCAGATCATCCCGTGGAACTTCCCCCTTCTGATGCTGGCATGGAAGATCGCGCCCGCGCTTGCGATGGGCAATACCGTGGTGTTGAAACCTGCGGAATACACTTCGCTGACCGCGCTTTTGTTTGCCGATATCTGCCGTCAGGCCGGGCTGCCCAAGGGTGTGGTCAACATCGTGACGGGCGATGGCACCGTGGGCGAGATGATCGTCGGCCATGACGATATCGACAAGATCGCCTTTACCGGCTCCACCGCCGTTGGCCGCCGCATTCGCGAGGTGACGGCGGGGTCCGGCAAGGCGCTGACCTTGGAGCTGGGTGGCAAATCGCCTTACATCGTTTTCGATGATGCCGATCTGGACAGCGCAGTCGAAGGGCTGGTCGATGCGATCTGGTTCAATCAGGGGCAGGTCTGCTGTGCCGGGTCGCGCTTGCTGGTGCATGAGCCGGTCGCGGATCGGTTTTATGCCAAGCTGCGCGCACGGATGGAGAAACTGCGCGTTGGCGATCCCTTGGACAAGAGCATTGACGTGGGCGCGCTGGTCGACCCGGTGCAATACAAGCGCGTGAGCGAAATGGTCGAGGCCAATACCGCCGGTGAGCGTTTCGTGGCACCGGGGACGATGCCGGAGAATGGCTGTTTCTATCCGCCCACCCTGATTACCGGGCTGAACCCGGCGGATCGGCTGATGCAGGAAGAGATTTTCGGGCCTGTGCTGGTCTCCACCACCTTCCGCACGCCCGGCGAGGCGGTGCAGCTGGCCAATAACACGCGCTACGGTCTGGCGGCGACGGTCTGGACCGAGAATGTGAACCTTGCCCTCGACATCGCGCCGAAGTTGGAGACCGGGATCGTTTGGGTCAATGGCACCAATATGATGGATGCCGCAGCCGGGTTCGGCGGCAAGCGTGAAAGCGGCTTTGGCCGCGAGGGCGGTTGGGAAGGTCTGGCGGGCTATACCAAGCCCAAGACGGCGCGGAAGCCTTTGAAGGAGATCGAAGCCTTCTCAGGTGAGGGTGCGCCGGAGGATGGGATCGACCGGACTGCGAAGCTCTTTATCGGTGGCAAACAGGCGCGGCCCGATGGCGGCTATTCCGCGCCGGTTTGGGGCAAGTCGGGCGGTCTGTTGGGGCATGTGAGCCTCGCCAACCGCAAGGACCTGCGCAATGCGGTCGAGGCGGCGCATGCGGCGAAGGGCTGGTCGAAAACCACCGGCCATCTGCGGGCGCAGATCCTGTACTACATTGCCGAGAACCTTTCCGCACGGGGGGATGAATTCGCAGCACGTCTGGATGCGATGCAGGGCACGAAGACGGGCCGTAGGGAGGTCAATGCGGCCATCGACCGGCTTTTCACCTATGCCGCTTGGGCCGATAAATACGACGGTCAGGTTCACGGCGTGCCGATCCGCGGCGTGGCACTGGCGATGAAGGAACCCGTGGGCGTGATCGGGGCGCTGTGCCCTGCCGAGGCGCCTTTGCTGGGGCTGATTTCCTGCATGGCCCCCGCCATCGCCCTGGGCAACCGGGTGATCCTTTCGGCCTCCGAACCCTTCCCGCTGGCGGCGACGGACTTCGTTCAGGTGCTTGAGACATCGGACGTGCCCGCGGGCGTGGTGAATATCCTGACCGGACCACAAACGGATCTGGCCGAGGCGATGGCGCGTCATATGGATGTGGATGCGGTCTGGTCCTTCGGCGCCGCGGCGCTTTCCGGCATTGTGGAGAAAGGGGCCGCGAGCAACATCAAACGCAGCTGGGTCAACCACGGCATGGCGCGGGATTGGTTCGGGGCCGAGGGCGCGGGGCGCGACTTCCTACAGGCCGCGACCGAGGTCAAGAATATCTGGGTGCCCTACGGCGAGTAACGCCCGCCGCCCTGCCTACGCAGAAGCGCCGCCCCCTGTCGGGAGCGGCGCTTTTTTCAGTCCTGCGCTGTGTCTGCGGCCTCTAGCCCTTCGGGCTGGCCAACGACAACGAAATGCAGGTTTTCGGGCTCCAACAGCTCGGCAGCGACGCGTTTGACATCTTCAAGCGTGACCGCCTCGACCCTGTCGTTGCGGGTCGCGATATAGTCGGTCGGCAAGCCAAGCATCTGCATGCCGACGAGGATGTTGGCAATGGGCGTGTTCCCATCGAAGCGCAGCGGATAGGCTCCGGTGATATAGGTCTTGGCCGCGTCCAGTTCCTCTTGCGTGATGCCTTCGGCGGCGGCCTTGGCCCATTCGGCGCGGATCACCTCGATCGCTTCGGCGATGCGGTCATTGGACGAGCTGACAGAGCCGAGGTAGGTCTCGGCCAGATCACGCGGGGCGAGGTAGGAATAGATGCCGTAGGTCAGGCCACGTTTCTCGCGCACCTCGGTCATCAGCCGGGATTCGAAACCGCCGCCACCGAGGACGTGGTTCAGCACCGTCGCGGTGAACCAATCGGGATCGTCCTGCGCGAGGCCGGGCTGACCAAAGAGCGCGACGGATTGCGGCGTGGCGAAATCGACGACCGTGGTGCCACTGGGGATATCGACCTCGGCCCGGGGCGGCATCGGCGCACCTTCGGCGGGCAGCCCCCCCAACAGCTTGTCGAGCATCTGGCCCAATTCTTCGGGTGTGATGTCGCCCACCACGCCAACGATGATGCGGTCCCGCGCCAGCACCGCGCGATGCGCGGCGAGCAGATCGTTACGGGTCAGGCCCGCGACGCTTTCCAACGTACCATTGAGCGAACTGCCATAGGGGTGATCCCCAAAGGCGATCCGGTCAAAGGTCTGTTGGGCGATTTTGTTGGGGTCTTTCTGGTTCGACTGGATGTTCGAAATCACTTGGCCGCGCACGCGCTCAATGGCGTCTTCGTCGAAACGTGGCTCCTGAAGGGCCGCGCGCAGAAGGTCGATCGAGGGCGCGCGGTTCTCGGTCAGGAAACGTGCGGAGACGGAAAGCGCATCGTCAGAGACATCAAAGCTGAGGTTCGTGGCCAGCGCTTCGGTCGCGCGGCTGAAGGCGCGGGCGTCCATCTCGCCCGCCCCTTCTTCCAAGAGGCCGGTCATCAGGTTGATCGCACCGCGTTTGCCGGGGGCATCGAGAGACGCGCCGCCACGGAAACGGATTTCCAACGCCACGAAGGGGATCGAAGGCTCCTCGACCAGCCAAGCGGTGATGCCGCCGGGGCTGGTCACCTCCTGAATATCGACCTCGGCGCGGGCGGGGAGTGTGGCAATTACCGTCAGGATCAGGGCGTAGATCAGTCTCATTGCGCGTCCTCCTTCATCAGCCAGCCGGTGACCGATGCGCGTTTGTCGAACAGGTCGCGGGCGGCCTGCATGATGTCCTCGGCGGTGACGGCTTGAAGCACATCGGGCCATGCCTGCACGTCTTCGACCGTGAGGCCGATGGCGAGGGCCGAACCGTAGCGGTGCGCCACGCGGTCCGCGTCATCGCGGGCATAGATTTGATCGGCGCGCAACTGCGCCTTCAGGCGTTCAAGGTGTTCGGGGTCGACCCCGGCCTCCATGAACTGCGCCAGCGCCTCGTCCAGCGCCTCTTCGGCCTGTTGCAGGCTGACGCCGGGCACGGGCAGCACGACAAGGTCAAAGGTCGTGTCGTCCAACGTGTCGGCCTTGTAGAAAGCGCCGGTGTAGTTGGCGATCTGTTCGTCGAATTGCAGTTTCTCGGCAAGGTAGGACGTGGTGCCGCCGCCTAGCAATTCGCTGAGCAGCAGGAGCGCCGCCGCTTCCTCCTGGTCGCCGCTGTCGCGTTCCTGCGCAAGGTAGGAGCGGCGGACATAGGGCTGGGCCACGCGGGCGTCTTTGTAGATCAACCGGCGCTCGGCGATCTGGGGCGGCTCTTCGGTGCGCAGACGCTCCGGCAAGGCGGGGTTGGCGGGGATTTGGCCATAGGTGGCCTCGGCCAGTTCGCGCACCTCTTCCGGCGTTACATCGCCCGAGACCACGAGGATCGCGTTGTTGGGTGAGTAGTAGAGCTCATAGAACGACAGCGCATCTTCGAGGTCCAACTCCTCCATCTCATGTTTCCAGCCGATGATCGGCACGCCGTAGCGGTGGTTGAGATATTGCGCGGCGTTAATCTGCTCGCTGAACAGCGCGGCGGGGTTGTTCTCGGTCCGCTGGTTGCGCTCTTCGAGGATCACGTCACGTTCGGTCTCGATGTTTTCGGGGGTCAGACGGATGTTCTTCATCCGGTCGGCCTCCATCTCCATCATCAAGCCGAGGCGGTCCGCTGCGACGCGCTGGTAATAGGCGGTGTAATCGTAGCTGGTAAAGGCGTTATCGCGGCCCCCATTGGCGGCCACGGTGGCGGAAAACTCGCCCGCTTCCAGCTTGTCGGTGGCTTTGAACAGCAGGTGTTCAAGGAAATGCGCCACGCCCGATGACCCTTTGGGTTCATCCGCCGAACCTGCGCGGTACCAGACCATTTGCTGCACGACCGGGGCGCGGTGGTCTTCGACGACCACGACCTCCATGCCGTTATCAAGGGTGAAATGGGTGACCGCTTCGTTCTCGGTCTGCCCCGCCTGCACGGCGGGGGCTGTGAAAAGCGTTGCCACCAGGGCCGCCATCATCGGCAGTCGGATCATTGCTTACCTCGAAATATATCGCCTGCCGCATTACCTACGCGGTCTGGCGCTACTTTCAAGAAGCCTAGCGAAAACGTGTGTCCTGCGGCGGGTAGGACGGCGTGCGTCCGCCTGCCTTGCGCCAGCGCTCTGCCTCGCTATGCGCGTCGAGGATCATGCGCTTGTAGGCTTGGCCGTAGCGGTCAACCGGCACGATGCGGAATTGGGTGAAACGGCCCTTGCGCTTGCGGAATTCCGCGTCGGCCTCGGCCAAGCTCTCACGGATGCCGGGCTGCACGCCCATCCGGCTTGCATGTTGGACCAGCGCCGCATCCCCCGCCGGGATGCCAGCAGAGGTATCCAAACGCCCGCCGAATGCCGCCACCCCTTCGGCCACCGCCGAGCGGTCGGTCAGGTTCGCCTGCCCCGGCGCAGGCGTGGGCAGGGTGTTCAAGTTGTCGGGGCGCTCCAGCGGCTTGACCGGTTGGATCAGGAACTCATCAGGCCCTTCAGAAGTCGGCTGCAAATCGCGAAGGCCCTGATTGCTGCAGGCGGCGAGGGCCAGCGGGATCAAGCTGATGAGGGCAATGCGGCGCATGGTGTCTCCTTTCGGGGTCTGCTTGTTCAATATCGCAGGCAAGCGGGCAATGTCACTGACCTTTTTTGCCCTGGCGTTTGGGCGCGCTTTTCGGCTCTCCGGTAAAGAGGATCAGGCCAAGGGCGCCGACAAAGATAAAGACGTCCGCCAAGTTGTAGACGAAGGGGTTGTTGATGCCGCAGCAGGAGTTGTTCAGGAAATCCAGCACATAGCCATAGATCAGCCGGTCCGCAACATTCGCCAGCGCCCCGCCGACCAGCAGGCCGCCGCTGAGCTGCGCCCAACGCCCATGCGGGCTGCGCCAGAGCCATAGGGTGACGCCCGCGCAGATCACCAGCGCCACCACGATCAGCACCCATTGGCTCATGTCGCCGCCGAGACCAAAGTTGATGCCCCGGTTCTCCCCGTAGCGGAAATTCAGCACCGGCGGCAGCACGTCGATGGAGCGGACACGCGCCAGTTCCATCATGTGAATGACCACATATTTGCTGATCTGGTCGATCAGAAAGGCCACGAAGGCCGCGATGCCGAATGTCCGCATGGGGCTCCCCTTCGCTTAGTGCCGGAAATGGCGCATGCCGGTGAAGACCATGGCGAGCCCCGCCTCATCCGCCGCTGCGATCACCTCGTCGTCCCGCATCGAACCGCCGGGCTGGATCAGGGCCGTGGCACCGGCCTCGGCGGCGGTGATCAGACCGTCTGCGAAGGGGAAGAAGGCATCAGAGGCCACGACCGAGCCCTGCGTCAGGGGTGCGTCGATGTCCATCACCTCGGCCATGTCTTGGGCTTTGCGCGCGGCGATGCGGGTGCTGTCCACACGGCTCATCTGGCCTGCGCCCACGCCTACGGTGGCACCGTCTTTGACATAGATGATCGCGTTGGATTTGACATGTTTCGCCACGGTCCAGGCAAAGAGCAAGTCGTCGAGTTCGCGGTCCGATGGCTTGCGCTTGGTCACCACTTTCAGATCATCGCGGGTGATGCGGCCCACGTCCTTGTCCTGCACAAGGAAGCCGCCTGAGACCTGCCGCACCGCCAGTTCGGCGGCGGTCGGATCGGCGAGGCCTTCGGTGGTTAGCAGGCGCAGGTTTTTCTTGGCGGCGAAGATGCGCTTGGCATCCTCGTCCGCGCCGGGGGCGATGACGACTTCGGTGAAGATCGCGGCGATGGCCTCTGCCGTTGGCCCGTCCAGCGGCTGGTTCAACGCGATGATGCCGCCGAAGGCCGAGGTGCGGTCACAGTCGAAGGCCCGTTTATAGGCCTCGAGCAGGGTCTCTCCGCGCGCCACGCCACAGGGGTTGGCATGTTTGATGATGGCGCAGGCGGGGCCGTCCTTGGGGTCGAACTCGCTAACCAGCGCAAAGGCCGCGTCGGTGTCGTTGATGTTGTTGTAGGACAGTTCCTTGCCCTGATGCTGCACCGCGTTGGCCAGACCGGGGGCGTTCGAGCCATCGGTGTAGAAGGCCGCCTGCTGATGCGGGTTCTCGCCATAGCGCAGGGTCTGGGCCAGCGTGCCGCCAAAGGTGCGGCGGCGCGGCGTGGCCGCGACCTGCGCCGCCATCCATGTGCTGACGGCAGTGTCATAGGCGGCGGTGCGGGCATAGGCGGTCTGGGCCAGACGCTGGCGCAGAGCGTAGGTGGTCTGACCGTCGTTGGCCTCCATCTCGGCAATCACCTCGGCGTAATCCTCGACATCCACCACCACGTTGACGAAACCGTGGTTCTTGGCCGCCGAGCGGATCATCGCCGGGCCGCCGATGTCGATGTTCTCGATCACCTCGGCGTATTCCGCGCCCTTGGCGACGGTTTCCTCGAAGGGGTAGAGGTTCACCACCACCAGATCGATCGCGCCGATATTGTGTTCGTTCATCGCGCCGACGTGTTCGTCATTGTCGCGCAGGGCCAGCAGACCGCCATGCACGACCGGATGCAGCGTTTTCACGCGCCCGTCCATCATTTCGGGAAAGCCGGTCACATCGGCCACATCCAGAACCTCAAGCCCCGCGTCGCGCAGCGCTTTCGCGGTGCCGCCGGTGCTGAGCAATTCGACGCCCCGCGCCGCTAGCGCCTTGCCAAGGTCCAAAAGACCGGTCTTGTCGGATACGGAAAGCAGGGCGCGTTTGATGGGATAGAGGTCGGGCATGGGGCTGGTTCCTTGGTCAGTCTTCATCAGCATAGGGATCGTCGATCGACAAATCTCGCACGCCAATCGCAGTTTCCTGCGCTTTTGACAACGACCAGCGCACCCGCGTGGCATAGTTCATGGCATAGCCCGAGAGCACGATCTGCTGCGCGGCGCGCGGTTTCAAGCGGGTTGTCTCAAGGTAAACCCCCGGTTCCAAAGACAGATTATGCGTGCCGTCATGGCGAAACACCCAAATCTCCCCGCTTTTCAGCGCCATTGAGATCGCAGCCCCGCCAAGGTCCAACGTGGCATCTACATCCGGGTGCAGGTGAAACCGAATGTCGAAGGCGACCCCCTTTGACTGGGCGGCGTTCAGCACTTTGTCAAAGCGCCGCTTCTCCGCCCCCTCTATCGCCAGCAACATATCCTCCCCCGAGAGGCCGCGCCCGTCTGCGGTCAGCTCCAGCCGCCGCGCATGGGTCAGCCCGTGGCTGCGCAGATAGGCGTCATGCGCGCCTTCGAAAAGCAGCCCATCCGCCGCCTCTCCGATCTCGACGGGCACGTGGCGCGGGCCCGCGATCAGCGCCTCCGCCCCGCTATGGGGGTCAGGCTCCGCCAGTCGCGCGCTGGAATGGCCGACGAGCGACAGGGCCGAATGCGACGGCGTGGCCCGCCCCGCCCGCCGCCACTCCAACCCGAAGGACGCGCCGGAGCCGCAGTTCACCACCAAGGGCCGCCGCCCCGAGGTGAGCTCGAATGCCAATGTGGAGGCATGGGCATTGGTCGAGGCCGCACCGCTTGGCGGGACTGCCGCATCGACGATCACGCTGGTGCGGCCTGCGGACAGTCTTGCAAAGCCCATGGCCAGCCCATCGGGCTGCCGCGTCCTGACCTTGGCCGCCGCCAGCGCGTGGTCCAGCCAGCCCTCCATGCCGCGCCCGCCGCCGTGAAACCGCGCCAGCGCCCCATCGGCATGGCGCAGGCTGCGCAGGGTCGGCGCAATGCGCTCGATCGCGGTCAGATGCTCCTTGGGCGCGCTGCGGCCCGCATCGCTCAGCGCGGCGGCGGCCCATGTCAGCAGGGTGAAGACCGCCAGCAGTTCCTCGGGATTGCGCGTGGGCAGCCCGCCTTCGGCATCGATCTGCCTGGCGCATTCCCGGGCGAGGGCCTTGACCGCCGGATCGGCCAGTTCGGCCAGCCCCTCAAGCGACAGGCTGGCATAGATCAGCCCGGCCAGCGCCTCAAAACGCGGCAGGCCAGGGGCCGCCCCGCGCCAGCGTTTCGACAGGAACCGGGTCTGCCGTTCGAGGGATCGGTAGAAGGCATCGCTCTGCTCGGCCTCGGTCCCGCGCAGCAGGAAAAGCGCGTGGTTGATCCAACGGATCAGCCGCCGCCCGGTCAGCGCCGGGGTCCAGCCCGGCCCCTGCCCGCGCCCGAAACGGTCGATCCAGCCCCAAAGCCACGCCTGCGCCGCCCCCCGCGCCCGCGCATCGCCCACCGCAGCGAGGTCATCGAGCCACGCAAAACCGTGCAGCTCCGCGGCAAAGGCGGGGTCAGGCGGCGTGAGGTCCCACATGGCGGTTTGCGGCGCGGTCAGCAGGCTGCCGGCAAAGAGGTAATTGCCCGCCATCAACTGCCGCCCCCGCGCGAAAGAGCCGATGGTGCGCGGCTCGGGCGAAGAGGTGAACGCGACGACGCGCCCCCGGCCCCGGGTCGCACGCCACGCGTGCCAGCGGTTCAGAAACCGCGCCCTGCGGGCCATGACGCTGGAAAGATTAATCATATCAAGCTGCCCCTGACGCTCTGCTGGCGTTTGGCGACAGCATAACCGCGGCCCCACAATGAGTCACCGGATTTTCCCCGCGCGGCGGGGGATCGGCGGGGAACCGACGCTTGCCACCGCGCGGCGGCGCGGCCTAAACAGGAACACCCCAAGCGGAGCCGCCGATGATCGCCAGCCTGATGATGTACCTGCGCCCCGAAACCGCCGAGGCGACAGGGCGCTTCTGGGCCATGATCCGTGACGCACTGCGCGCGCAGGGCATCCCGGCCCCGGAAAGGCTGAGCAATGATGCCGAGGAATTCGCCGTCTGGACAGCGCCCGACCTCACCCTCTCCCAGACCTGCGGGATGCCTTACCGCCTGTGGCTGCACGACCGTGTCACGCTGATCGGCACGCCGGACTTTGGCGTCGAAGATTGCCCGCCGGGGTATTACAACAGCGTTTTCGTCGTCCGCGCCAATGATCCCCGTGAAACAATTTCCGATTTCCACGCGGCGCGCTTCACCTACAATCAGACGTTCTCGCAATCAGGCTATGCAGCCCCTTACGCGCATTGCCGGGCGCGGGGGTTTTGGTTTGCACAGCGTAGCCAAAGCCACGGTCACCGCCCCTCGGCCAAGGCCGTAGCCGAGGGACGCGCGGATATTGCGGCGCTGGATGCGGTGTCTTGGCGGCTGATCGAAAGCCATGACGCTTTCGCGGGCGACCTGCGGGTGCTGGAACGCACGGCCCCGACCCCCGGCCTGCCCTATATTGCGGCAGCGGGTGCCGATGCGGTGGCAACAGCCGCGGCGGTGCGCGCGGCCATTGGCGGACTCACGGCAGCAGATGCCGCCACGCTAGGGCTCCGCGGCCTCATCGACATCCCGAAAGCGGCCTATCTCGCCGTGCCCTCCCCACCCGACGAGGCGTGAGGGTCAGTCCTTGCGCAGACAGGCAATATAGAACCCGTCCATCCCGCCTTGATCGGCCCAGAAATCGGGGCGCAGCCGCAGCCCGCCCTCTTCGGTGTGCCAATCGGCCTCGACCCCCGGCAGTTCCAGCGCGGCGGTGTCGACGGTCATGTCGCCATGCCGCTCTAAGGCTTCGTCGACCTGCACTTCGCCCTCGTCGGGCAGCAGGCTACAGGTGCAGAACACCAACCGCCCGCCGGGCTTGAGCAGGCTCCAGGCATGGTCGATCAACTCGGATTGCAACTCGATCAGATCCCCGAATTCAGATCCGTCCTTGGCATAGGGCAGGTCCGGGTGGCGGCGGATGGTGCCGGTGGCGGAGCATGGCGCGTCCAGCAGAATGGCGTCGAATGTGCCCTGCACGGCGCGCGCATCCTTGGTCAGCGTCTTGGCCTTCAACCCCACGCGGGCAAGGTTTTCCTTCACCCGCTGCATCCGGGGATGCGACTGGTCGACAGCGGTAACGACCGCCCCCGCAGCGGCAAGCTGCATGGTCTTGCCCCCCGGCGCGGCGCAGAGGTCCAGCACCGTCTCGCCCTCCTTCGGGGCCAGCACCCGCACCGGGATCGCGGCGGCGGCATCTTGCACCCACCAATCGCCCTCGGCAAAGCCCGGCATGGTTGAGACCTGCCCGGCATCCGTGACCCGAACCGAGCCTGTCGGCAGCAGCGTGCCCCCCACGGCCTCTGCCAACGCGGCGGCGTCGCCCTTCGCGGTCAGATCAAGCGGTGCGCCCGCGAAATGCGCCTGTTCCATCGCGGCCATGGCATCGGTGCCCCAAGCCTCGGCCAGCGGTCCGCGCAGCCATTTGGGCAGACGCGGCGCGCGCAGGGCACCCCACGCCTCGGGCCCCTGAGCGGCGATCTTGCGCAGCACGGCGTTGGTCAGCCCCTTGAGATGGCTCAGCGTGCGGTGTTGCGAGACGAGGTTCACCATCGCATTCACCACCCCATGCGCGGCCCCGCCCTGACAAAGCTCGACCGTGCCGACCCGCAGCACATTGCGCACGGTCAGCGGCGGGGCCTTTTGCAGGTGCTTTTGCAGCAACCGGTCCGCCCGTTCCAACCCGCGCAGCGTGTCCTGCGCCAGACGCTGCGCCCGCGCCCGATCATCGGGGGGCAGCTTGTCCAGCGCGCCCGCGGCAAGAAGCTCGGACATCAGCCGCGGCTCATCGCCCAAAATCTGATCCAGCAGATAAACCGCGCTTCTGCGGGCCTGAACGCCTGTGTCTGCCATGGTCATATCCTATCTGGGTCTGGCTTGAGGGGTTGCCGGGTTGTCTGGGCCAGCGGGCGACGTATATCAAGGGAGAACTTGGCTCAAGAGGACCATGATGCCCGATCAACGCCCCATTCCCGACAGCAAACCCGGCCCTGATCCCACGCCCAGCCCCGCGCCGGACCTGCCCCCGCAGCCCAAACCCGGGCCGAAACCGATCCCCGACACGCCGCAAGACCCGACGCCAGCCCCCGGCCCCGATCTGCCCGCCGCCGCCCGGCGCGCTTTGGCCGAGGCCGCTGCCCGGCGTGAGGCGGCAGCCGCGCTCGACATGCCCACCGAACTTGGCGGGCGCGATGGGCCAGAGCCTGTGCGCTATGGCGATTGGGAAAAGAAGGGCATCGCCGTCGATTTTTAAGCGCTTCAGCGCAGGGTCAGCACCGCCGACTCCCCCGCGCCCCTGTCGGAGGTAAAGCGGAGTTTCGCGCCATCGCGGGCGACCAATTGGCAGTTATAGCCCAAGTCCTTGCCGCCCCAGACCAGCGTGCGGCAAAAATAGCCGTCTTGCCACGACCACTTGCCGGTGACCTCCCAAACCGCGCCCTTGCCGGAAATGGCCCCGCCGGAGGTGACCCGCAGATCGACCAGCGGGCGGGTTAGCCTTTTGCCATTCACTGCGGCGATGAAGTCTGACTTATTTTGAATACGGGCATATTCCGCCGCAGCGGGCAGACCAACAGCCGCGAGCATCGCTGTCACGGCCAGTGCAAAGGTAATCTTCATCGAAACCTCCCTTGGGGTGAGTTGCCTGAGGCACTCACGTAGCCAAGGAAGGTAAAGTTTCAGATAATTTGCCTGCGCCTCAGCCCTTCAGGCCAAGCACGTCCAACATGTCATATTCCCCCGGCGCTTTGCCCTGCCCCCAAAGCGCGGCCTTGAGCGCCCCGCGGGCGAAAAGCGCACGGTCCGAGGCGACGTGGCGCAGGATGATCCGCTCTCCGGCGGCGGCGAACATCACGTCATGTTCGCCCACGATATCGCCGCCCCGGATCGCGGTGAAACCGATATCGCCCTTTTGCCGTGCACCGGTGATCCCATCGCGGCCCCGGTCCGAAACATCCGCCAGTTTGACACCGCGCCCCTCGGCGGCGGCTTCGCCCAGCATCAATGCGGTGCCCGAGGGGGCATCGACTTTCTGATTGTGGTGCGATTCGATGATCTCAATGTCGTAATCCACGTCCAGCGCGGCGGCGACCTGCCGGGTGAGCTGCGTCAGCAGGTTCACGCCGAGGCTCATGTTCCCAGCGCGGACGATGACGGCCCCCTGTTCGGCAGCAGGGGCAAGCTGCGCGATCTCATCTTCGGTCATGCCGGTGGTCCCGATGACATGGACGATCCCGGCCTTGGCGGCCTCACCGGCAAAAGCGATGGTGGCCTGCGGCGCGGTGAAGTCGATGGCGGCCTGCACCTTGCCAAAAGCCTCTGCCGCATTGTCTGTCACAGTCACGCCCGAGGCCGTGCCGCCCATCGCCTCGCCCAGATCGCGGCCAATCCAGTCATGGCCCGGACGCTCCAGCGCCGCGGCCAGATGCATTTTCTCGCTGGCGTTGATCTCACGGATCAACATTTGGCCCATGCGGCCAGAGGCGCCGGTGACGGCAATGCCGGGGGTCTGTGTCATACTCGGTCTCCTGCGGTTCTGGCCGTGACTGGCAGGGCCGGTTTAGCCCGTCGCGGAGCGCTTGGCAAAGTGCAACCGAAGCCTTAGATGGGGGGCATGGCAAAGAACAAGTTTCATGAGGGCCCCGGCCCGTCGCAACGACAACTCCGCGTGGGCGAAACCGTCCGCCGCGCCTTGTCCGATGTTCTCGCACGCGGGGATGTGCACGACACCGATCTCAATCGGATGTCGATCACCGTGGGCGAGGTGCGCATCTCTCCCGACCTCAAGATCGCCACGGCCTATGTGCTGCCCCTGGGCGGGGAGGGTCAGGATGAGGTTCTCAAACTGCTGGCCCGCAACAAAAGCGAATTGCGCCGTCAGGTCGCCAAGAAACTGACGCTCAAGTTCTCGCCCGATCTGCGCTTTCAGCTGGACCAGACCTTTGACCGGATGGACGACACCCGCCGCATGCTGAACCAAGAGGTGGTGCGCCGCGATGCGGATGCCCCCGATGACGACGGCGCCGATGACAGTGCCGACGGCGCGCCGGATCAGTGATCCGCGCGGGCCTGATCGCATTCGCGCTTCTGGCGCTGAAAGGCACGCCTGCGGACGCGGCCGAATGCCGCAACATTACCTTTGACGGCAGTTCCTACACGGTCTGTGAAGTCGATCTGGAACGGGACGACCTGCGGCTCTTTCTCAACAATGAGGCGGGCGCGCCCTATGGGTTCTTCGGCTCGCTTGACGAGGCGCTGAAAGCGCAGGGGCTGCGGCTTGGTTTTGCCATGAACGCAGGCATGTACCACGAAGACCGCTCTCCGGTTGGGCATTACATCGAAGAAGGGGTCGAGACGCGCGGCGTGATCGACAGTGCTGGCCCCGGCAATTTCGGCCTGCTGCCCAATGGTGTTTTCTGCCTGCGTGAGGGCCGCGCCGATGTAATCGAGACCAAGCGTTACCTCAAGGACAAGCCCGAGTGCCGCTTTGCCACGCAATCGGGGCCGATGCTGGTGATCGACGGGGCGCTACACCCGCGATTCCTGCCCGACAGCACCTCGCGCTATATCCGGAACGGCGTTGGCACCACGGCAGATGGCAAACGCGCGGTTTTCGCGATTTCCAACGATGTGGTCACCTTTCACGAATTCGCCCGGCTCTACCGGGATGAGTTGGACCTGCCTAACGCGCTGTATTTTGACGGCAATATCTCGCGCCTGCGCGCACCCGGCCTCCGCCGCAGCGGGGCGGGCTTCACCACCTTGGGGCCGATCGTGGGCATCGTGACGCCCGCAAAGTAAGCTTTTCCCCGCTTGGGGGCTGGGCAGCGCGGCGCGGCTCCGATAGAGGGCAGCACCACAAAAGCGAAGGGGCAAGACATGGCACGCAAACGCAAGGGTCGCGATATTTCCGGTTGGCTGGTGGTGGACAAACCCGCTGGCCCCACCTCGACCGCCGTGGTCAATAAGGTCCGCTGGGCGCTGGAGGCCAAGAAGGCGGGCCACGCAGGCACGCTCGACCCCGAAGCGACTGGCGTTCTGGCCATTGCCTTGGGCGAAGCAACCAAGACCGTGCCCTATATCACCGACGCGCTCAAAGCCTATGAGTTCACCGTACGTTTGGGGATCGCCACCAATACCGACGACGCCGAAGGCGAAGCCATCGGCACCTCTGACCTGCGCCCCGATGACGCCGCGATCAAGGATGCGCTGAACGGCTTCATCGGTGACATCCAGCAGGTGCCGCCGCAGTTCTCCGCCGTAAAGATCGACGGCCAACGCGCCTATAAACGCGCCCGCGACGGCGAAGAGATGGAGATCGCCGCCCGCCCCCTATGGGTGGAAAGCCTGCTGCTGGTCGACCGCCCCGATGCCGATCATGTCACCCTTGAAATGGTCTGCGGCAAGGGCGGCTATGTCCGCTCCATCGCGCGCGATCTGGGGCAGAAGCTTGGCTGTCTCGGCCACGTCCGCGAATTGCGCCGCACATGGTCCGGCCCGTTCGAGGCAGGCAACGCCCTGACGCTGGCGCAGGTCGATGAGCTGGCCCGGACACCGGAACTCGACACCTATCTGTTGCCACTGGCCGAAGGGCTGGCCGAGCTGCCCGAGGTCAAAGCCACCCCCGAAGGCGCCACCCGCCTGCGCAACGGCAACCCCGGCATGGTCATCGCCCATGACGTGGAATATGGCGATGAATGCTGGGCCTCGCTCGATGGGCAGCCTGTCGCCGTGGGCCGCTTCAAGGCGGGGGAATTGCACCCGAGCCGGGTGTTCAACCTGTCGTCGGACGCGAACGAGGGCTGAATGGCCCTGATCACCCGCAGCCACACCAAGGGCGACGCCCCTTCGACCGCGGTCTACTCGCCCTGCGAGCAATACCGCTACAGCCTTACCCGGATCTGGGAAACAGGCGCGCCGCGGGTGATGTTCGTGATGCTGAACCCTTCCACCGCGACCGAAGTGCAGAACGACCCGACGGTCGAGCGCTGCGAGCGTCGGGCGCGGGTGCTGGGCTTTGGCGGCTTCCGGGTGACCAATATCTTCGCCTTCCGCGCCACCGACCCGCGCGACATGCGCGCAGCGGCCGATCCCATCGGCCCCGACAATGACGCCACGCTGGTCGAGGGGGCCGATTGGGCCGACCGCATCATCGCCGCTTGGGGCGTGCATGGCGCCCATCTGGGCCGCGGTCTGGCCGTCGCCGCACGACTGGCTGAGGGGGCGAAACCGCTCTACCACCTCGGCCTCTCCAAAGCCGGGCATCCCCGCCATCCGCTGTACCTGCCCTACACACAAGAGCCGGTTCTGTGGCAGCCCGAGTCCCCGTCGCGGGCAGGCATTCGTTAACCATTTCCCCGCTATTCCTTTGATTTTACAGCCACGACATGCCCTTTTGAAGCTGGGACGATGTGTGGGGCATCAAGCAATCAACGGGTGGAACTGTGGATGTTGTGGCTGGCTGGGGTAATGGGTCTGATGGCGGTCGGTGCCGTCACTTTCGTGGAAATCGAAACACCTTCTGAAGAGGATATGCCGGAGGCGGACACCCCGCCCGACGGCACGACTTCAGTCGGAGATATCCTTTCAGGCAGCGATACCGGCGAGACGGTGCAGGGCGGCACCGGCGACGATCAGCTTGGCGGCTATGGTGGGAATGATCTGCTCCATGGCGCTGGTGGCGACGATGACATGCACGGGCATGACGGCAATGACACGCTACATGGCAACGATGGCGGGGACACCCTGCACGGCAATGACGGTGATGACGACCTGTTTGGCGGCACGGGCAACGACAGCCTCTTTGGCCACAATGACGATGACTTTCTCTATGGCGGGGCGGGCGATGATGCGCTGCAAGGCGCGGCGGGGGACGACCTGCTGGAGGGCGATGCCGGAAACGATGCCCTGCAAGGCGGGCTTGGCGACGATGCGCTGCGCGGCGGCGCGGGCATGGATACGCTTTTTGGCGGCTGGGGCGACGACACGCTCACCGGGGCGGATGACCTACAAAGCCCCGATTTCCTGAACGGCGGCGGCGGCGACGACCTGATCATCGCGGGCGCCGGGGATGTGGTGACCTCGGGCGACGGCACCGATCAGATCGCCTTGGGAGACTGGATCGGCCAAGGCGGGGCCGCGCAGATCACGGACTACCACGCAGCGGACGATTCGCTGCTCTTTGTCTGGGACGACAGCAGCGCGGGCGGGGCGGAGCCGCCGCTCTCCATCCTGCCCGACCCGGAGGATGCGGGCCAAACCCTCGTCCTGCTGGACGATATCATCGTCGCGCGGGTGGCGGGGGACAACGTCACGCTCGACGATATCGCGTTGATCCCACTCTCTGCAGCCTTCGACCTCGGCCTCGCGGCCTAAGGCGGGGCGGAGCCCATGCGCAAATCACCCTTTGCCAAAGGCGAAAATTCCTCCTATACGCCCCCATCGCCTGCTGATTCCGTCAGCGGGTGATATCTCCATGGGCCTGCGCTGGACGACATCCCGGCCTGCGCCATCCATTTTAACTCTTTTCGAAAGGAGACCCCGATGTCGATCACTGCTGAAGAAAAAGCAAAAGTCATGAAAGAATTCGGCACCAAAGAAGGCGACACCGGTTCGCCCGAAGTTCAGGTTGCCATTCTGACCTCGCGCATCACCACGCTGACCGAGCACTTCAAGACCCACAAGAAAGACAACCACGGCCGCCGTGGTCTTTTGAAAATGGTCGCGACGCGCCGCAAGCTGCTGGATTACGTTAAGGCCAAAGACGAGTCCCGCTATCAGGACCTGATCAAACGCCTCGGCCTGCGCCGCTAATCGCGCGCAAGCCGCCGGAAGTTCCGGTGACAGGACGACCAAAACCTCCCGGCCCCCGCCGGGAGGTTTTTTGTTGCGCGCAGACCGCAGCGCGCTGCGGCGGAGAGAACCCGCCGCTTATGGCCCCGAGGCGACAGAACACTTCCCATTTGCCATGAAAACATGTATGCCCGCGCAATCTGAAATCCGGCGCCCGGACTCCAGCGCCTGAAAAAGAAGATACCGGAGTCAGGGGCAATACGGCCCCTATGCAATGGCCAATGGGCCAAAAAGGAAACGTAGATGTTTAATGTAACGAAAAAATCGATCCAGTGGGGCGAAGAGACGCTGACACTGGAAACCGGTAAGGTTGCCCGTCAGGCGGACGGGTCGGTGATTGCCACGCTGGGTGAGACCAGCGTCATGGCCAACGTGACGTACGCACGTCAGCAAAAGCCCGGGCAGGATTTCTTCCCCCTGACCGTGCACTACCAAGAGAAATACTATGCCGCCGGTAAAGTACCGGGTGGCTTCTTCAAGCGTGAGGCCCGCCCCACCGAGAAGGAAACACTGACCGCGCGTCTGATCGACCGTCCGATCCGCCCGCTCTTTGTCCCCGGCTTCAAAAACGAAGTTCTGGTGATGTGCACCGTGCTGAGCCACGATCTGGTCAACGACCCCGACATGGTCGCCATGATCGCCGCCTCCGCCGCGCTGACACTCTCGGGCGCGCCCTTCATGGGTCCGATCGCGGGCTGCCGTGTGGGCTATGAGGGTGGCGACTATGTGCTGAACCCCACCATCGACGACATGCAAGACCTGCGCACCAACCCCGACCAGCGCCTCGACCTCGTGGTCGCGGGCACCAAGGACGCGGTGATGATGGTCGAATCCGAAGCCTATGAGCTGTCGGAAGAGGAAATGCTGGGCGCCGTGAAATTCGCGCATGAGCAGATCCAGCCGGTCATCGACCTGATCATCGATCTGGCCGAGGAAGCCGCGAAGGAGCCCTTCGACTTCCAGCCCGAAGACTATTCCGATCTGTCGGCTGCCGTGAAAGCCGCTGGCGAAGACGAAATGCGCGCCGCTTTCGCGATCGTGGACAAGCAAGAACGCACCGCCGCCGTTGCTGCCGCCCGTGAGACGATCAAGAGCAAGCTCACCGAAGAGCAGCTTGAGGACAAGAACCTCAGCTCCGCGATGAAGGGCCTTGAGGCCAGCATCCTGCGCGGCGACGTGGTGAAAACCGGCAAGCGCATCGACGGTCGTCGCACCGACGAGATTCGCGACATCGTGGCCGAAACCGGCATCCTGCCGCGGACCCACGGCTCGGCGCTCTTCACCCGTGGTGAGACGCAGGGCCTCGTGGTGACCACGCTCGGCACCGGCGACGACGAGCAGTTCATCGACGCGCTGCACGGCAATTTCAAATCGAACTTCCTGCTGCACTACAACTTCCCGCCCTACTCGGTCGGCGAAGTGGGTCGCGTGGGCCCTCCCGGACGCCGCGAAGTCGGCCACGGCAAGCTCGCATGGCGCGCCCTGCAGGCGGTTCTGCCCGCGGCAACAGACTTCCCCTACACCATCCGTCTCGTCTCCGAGATCACCGAATCCAACGGCTCCTCGTCGATGGCATCGGTCTGCGGTGGCTCCCTGTCCATGATGGACGCGGGCGTGCCGCTGAAATCGGCCGTGGCCGGTGTGGCGATGGGTCTGATCCTCGAAGATGACGGCTCCTATGCGATCCTGTCGGACATCCTGGGTGACGAAGACCACCTCGGCGACATGGACTTCAAGGTCGCAGGCACCGAAGCCGGCATCACCTCGCTGCAGATGGACATCAAGGTCGCCGGCATCACGCCCGAGATCATGGAGAAAGCCCTGGCCCAGGCCAAAGAAGGCCGGATCCATATCCTCGGCGAAATGAACAAGGCGATCTCGGGCGCCGCGGACTTCTCCGTCCACGCGCCCCGCATCGAGACCATGCAAATCCCGACCGACAAGATCCGCGAAGTGATCGGCTCGGGCGGCAAGGTGATCCGCGAGATCGTCGAGGTTTCCGGCGCCAAGGTCGACATCAACGACGAAGGCACCATCAAGATCGCCAGCCCGAACGGCGACGCGATCAAGAAGGCCTACGACATGATCCATTCGATCGTGGCCGAGCCCGAAGAAGGTGCCATCTACACAGGCACCGTCGTGAAGATCGTCGATTTCGGCGCCTTCGTGAACTTCTTCGGCAAGCGCGACGGTCTGGTGCATGTTTCCCAAATCGAAAACCGCCGCCTGAACCACCCTTCGGACGTTCTGAAGGAAGGTCAGGAAGTGAAAGTGAAGCTTCTGGGCTTCGACGATCGCGGCAAAGTGCGCCTGTCGATGAAAGTCGTCGATCAGGAGACCGGCGAAGAGATCACTGCTGAGAAGAAAGAAGCGGCAGAGGGTTAATCAAAACCTGCTGCGGACCCTCACCGGGGGTCCGCAGTTTCCCCTCAGGGCAGTACGAGACATGCGCGCAGAAAATCTGGTCACGATTTGCATCACCATGGGGCTGCGCCCCGATGTCTTGCAACAAACACTCGAAAGCCTCGGCCCCGAGCTGCGCAAGCTGCCGATCATTGGCATCAACGACTTCGGCGATGCCGAAACCAGCGCGGTCTTCGACCAGCTCTGCCCTCATGGGCAACGCATCGATCTGGGCAAACAGGTCGGCCACCACCCCGCCGTCGACGCCATGTATGCCAAGGTGCGCACCCCTTATGTCTTTCACATGGAAGACGATTGGGAATTCACCCGCCATGATTTCCTCGACGATGCACTACGGCTACTGGAAGCGCATCCCGATGTCTCTTCGGTCTGTTTCCGCGACACTGATAACTTCTTCATCGAAGACACGGCCCGCGCCCAGATCGTCACCGAAGAATGCGCCGGCATCCCCTATGCGCGGATGGATGCGCTCAGCCCCAAATGGTACGGCTATACCTTCAATCCGCATCTGGCCCCGCTTTCCCTTTGGAAAGAGGTCGGCGGCTTCAGCGGTTTCAAACGCGAAAGCCACATCTCGCGCCAATTGCGCAAACAGGGTAAATTCACCGCTTTCCTGAAACCCGGCGCTTGCCAGCACATCGGGTTTGTCAGCGTCGCCCACAAACCGCCCTCCGCCTTCAAACGGTTCAAGAACTGGCTGCGCGGGCGGCCCACCCCCAAAGTTTAACCCGTATAAGCCTGTCATCGCCCCGCGCGCCGCAGGAATGAGGTCACATCGATGTCACAGCGCCCAAAGGGATTCGTCATCAATCTGGCCGCCTCCCCCCAGCGACTGGACAGTGCGAAGGCCGAACTGGACGCCGCACAGATCGAGGCGGTCCGCGTGGATGCCTTCGACGGGCGCGAGATCGATCTGGCCCAATTCGCCCCCTATGACGATCGCAAGGCCCGGCGTTTCATGGGGCGGTCGATGACCCAAGGCGAGGTCGGCTGCTACGTCTCGCACCAACGCGCCGCCGCCGCCTTCCTAGAGAGCGGGGATGAGCTTGGCTTCGTCTTCGAAGATGACATCGCCCTTGAACCCAGATTCCGAACCTTCGTGCCAGAGCTGATAGAATGGCTGCGCCCCCGCACCGATTGGCACTGCGTAAATCTGGGCGCGACCCGTTTGAAAATCACCAGCCCCATGGCCGAAGTCGCAGGCATTCCGGTACTCCGCGCCCATTACTTTCCGATGCTCGCCCACGCGCTCATCTGGAACCGTGCCGGGGCCGAGGCGTTCCTCGCCGCCTCCGAACCTATCTTCTGCCCCGCCGATAACATGCTCAGACAGGTCCTCACGCGCTCCGACATGGGGCTGGCCACGGCCCAAAGCCTCGTTACAGCAGGCCGGTTCGACAGCGACATTTCCGCTCGTTCTGGAGGAAACAGAGGGCAATACCGGCGCTCCGCCCTCTATGGCCTGCGCAAACAGCGTAGGTTACTACATGAAAAAGCGATGGCCTTCGCCCATAAGCTCGGCCATCGCTAAGGGCAGGTCAGCCCGGCAGCTGCGCTTTGCGCAAATAGGGCAACACCGTCTCGAACGCCCCGAACTTCGCCTTGGCGTCCTCATCCGACACCGTCGCGGGGATGATCACATCCTCACCCACCTGCCAATCCGCAGGCGTCGCCACTGCGTTCTTCGCCGCCGTCTGCAACCCGTCCAAAGCCCGCAGAACCTCGGCAAAGTTCCGGCCCACGTTCATCGGATAGGTCATGCTCAGCTTCAACTGCTTATCCGGCCCGATGATGAAAACCGACCGCACCGTGGCACTGTCATTGGGCGTGCGGCCATCGGGCAGATAGGCCTCCGCAGGCAGCATATCAAAGGCTTTCGACACCTCCAGCCCCGCATCCGCGATGATCGGGAAACCGGCCTCGGCCCCTGCAACCTTCTCGATATCGCCCTTCCACTTCTTATGTTCCTCGACGTCGTCGACACTGACACCGATCACCTTGGTGCCGCGCTTTTCCCATTCCTCGGAAAGCCGCGCCACGGCGCCGAACTCGGTGGTGCAAACAGGGGTGAAATCCTTGGGGTGGGAGAACAGGATCGCCCAATTGTCACCGACGAACTCATGCAGGGAAAAGCTGCCCTGATCGGTTTCGACTGTAAGATCGGGAATAGTGTCGTTGATACGCAAGCCCATGATATCCTCCGGGTCAATCTGTGAACAGATAGGTCAGAGGTAATCGCAAACCCCGCCGGTTTCACCCCCCGATCGCCACAAAGCCCGACTTCACCGCAGCGCCACGGCCCCCCTTCCCCTTCATCCTTTCTCAAATACCAATCCCGCCCCCACCTCACGGCGCAAGGCCGGGCACGGAGCGCAGCTCAAAAAGGCGCCTTGGCCCGCACCTTCGTCGATGCGCCACCCTGCGGATGGTTGAACCGCAATTCCTCGCTATGCAGCATCAACCGCGGAAAATCCCGCGCGGGCCCCGTGGCATAGAAAGGGTCGCCCAAAATCGGATGCCCAAGCGCCAGCATATGCACGCGCAGCTGATGGCTGCGCCCGGTCTTGGGGAAAAGCCGAAGGCGCGCGGTTTCCCCATCGTTCTTGACCATCTTCCAATCGGTCTGCGCGGGTTTGCCAGTCTCATGGCAGACCATCTGCCGGGGGCGGTTGGGCCAATCGACGATCAGCGGCAGATCGACGCTGCCGGATTTCTCCGCCGGCACCCCCCAGACCCGCGCGACATAGGTCTTGCGGGTCATGCGCTTTTCGAACTGCAACCCAAGGTGACGCTGCGCATGGGGCGTCAGGGCAAAGATCATCACGCCCGAGGTGTCGCGATCCAGCCGGTGCACCAGCAGCGCTTGAGGGAAGACCGCCTGCACCCGCGCGATCAGGCAATCGGCCAGATGTTCGCCCTTGCCCGGCACGCTGAGCAGCCCTGACGGTTTGTCGACCAGCAGAACTTCGGCGTCTTCATGTAGAATGACCAACGGGTCCTGCGGCGGGTTATATTCGCTATCCATGGCTTCCCCTCGCAGATGCCGCCCCCCGAATCAAGCGGAGCATGGCCGTCAGGCGACAGCGGCGAAACTCTCCTTGAGGATCGCGCTCAACGCATCGGCATCCGCTTGGGTAAAGGCGTTTGGCTGGTCGCTGTCGATGTCGAAGACGCCGAGCAACTCCCCTGCCCCGTTCCAGACCGGCAGCACCAGTTCCGAGCGTGTCGACGAGGCGCAGGCGATATGGCCCGGGAAGGCATCCACATCCTCGACCAACTGCACCTCGCCCGTGCGCGCGGCAGCCCCGCAGACCCCGCGCGAAAAGGGGATCACCAGACAGCCATGCCCGCCTTGATAGGGGCCGATCTTCAGCAATTCGGGCGCGGTCACCCGGTAAAAGCCGGTCCAGTCAAAGCGGTCATCCGCGTGATGCACCTCGCAGGCGATGGTGGCCATCAGGGCCACGGCATCGTCTTCGCCCTCGGTCAGGGCGGCGATGGTCTTGGCGAGGGTTTGGTAGTCGACGGTCATGGGGATACTCATATTGCAGACGGGAAAAGGGAGGCGAACCGCCTCCCCCATAAATACTCTAGTCGGCCCGTAGGATCAGGGGCGTTCGATCGCAATCGCGGTGCCTTCGCCACCGCCGATGCAGATCGCCGCGACACCACGCTTCAGCCCCCGCTTTTCCAGCGCGTTCAACAGGGTCACCATGATCCGCGCGCCCGAGGCACCGATGGGATGGCCGAGCGCGCAGGCACCGCCGTTGACGTTCACGATGTCATGCGAAAGGTCCATTTCATGCATAAAAGCCAGCGGCACAACGGCGAAGGCCTCATTGACCTCCCACAGATCGACGTCCTCTTTCTTCCAGCCGATCCGCTCCAGCAGCTTTTGCGCGGCGGGCACGGGTGCTGTGGTGAAAAGCCCCGGCGCTTGGGCATGGCTGGCGTGGCCCACGATCCGTGCACGGATGTGCAGCCCTTTGGCATTGGCGCTGTCCTCGTCCGCCAAAACCAAAGCCGCCGCCCCATCGGAGATCGACGAGGAATTCGCCGCCGTCACCGTACCGCCCTCGCGGAAGGCGGGTTTTAGCTGGGGGATCTTCTCGGGCCGGGCACTTGCGGGCTGTTCGTCAGCGCTGACCGTGGTGCTGCCTTTGCGCGACCTCACCTCGACCGGAGCGATCTCATCCGCGAATGCACCCCCCTTTTGGGCCTCAATCGCGCGCGATAGCGACGCCAGCGCATAGTCGTCTTGGGTTTCACGGGTGAACTGGAAACGCTCGGCGCAATCCTCGGCAAAGGTGCCCATCAGGCGGCCTTTGTCATAGGCATCTTCCAAACCATCGAGGAACATGTGGTCGATCACCTGACCGTGCCCCAGCCGCGCGCCGCCGCGCATTTTCGGCAGCACATAAGGCGCGTTGGTCATGCTTTCCATGCCGCCCGCGACCATCACATCGGTCTGGCCAAGCGCGATCTGGTCAAAGGCCATCATCGCCGCCTTCATGCCCGAGCCGCACATCTTGTTGAGCGTGGTGGCCGGCACCTCTTCGCCCAGACCGGCCTTGAACCCGGCCTGACGCGCGGGCGCTTGGCCTTGCCCCGCGGGCAACACGCAGCCCATTAGAACCTCTTGCACCTCGGCAGGATCCGTCTTGCCCAGGGCCGCCTTGATCGCGCTGCCGCCCAATTCGGCGGCGGTCAGCCCCTCGAAGGCCCCTTGGAAACCGCCCATCGGGGTTCTGGCTGCACCGGTTATCACGACATTGCGCATCACGTTCTCCTAGAGTTGCACCGCATACCGGATGGTAAGGTTTTACGGCTAATCACGTCTCGAACTTCAAGTCTTGAGGCATGTTTATGGAAGTTTCCGCGAAAACAGAAGACCGCTTTTGCCTCGTCAGCGTGCTGCACGACCGCATCGATGCCGCCGCCGCGTTGGAGTTCAAGGATGCCATGCGCCGCGCCACGGCCCATGCGCCGCCGGTGGTGATCCTTGATCTGCACCGGGTGAATTTCATCGATTCCAGCGGGCTGGGCGCGATCATCGCGGTTATGAAACATCTCGCGCCAAAGCGCGCGCTGGTGCTGGCCGGGCTGACCCCGGCGGTGGAAAAGGTCTTT
Source organism: Sulfitobacter sp. 1A13679 (assembly GCF_043557115.1). NCBI lineage: Bacteria > Pseudomonadati > Pseudomonadota > Alphaproteobacteria > Rhodobacterales > Roseobacteraceae > Sulfitobacter > Sulfitobacter sp. 1A13679. The sequence goes on along the minus strand of NZ_JBIFFO010000004.1, from coordinate 141,371 downwards.
ACCCTGACCCGTATGGGTACGGTTTTCGGCATTTTTCACACGCTGGACGCCGCCCTTACAGCGTATCGGGGATAGCGCGATGCGGCTCTCCGCCGCGCGGTCCGCGCTCTGCCCGTTCGAGATCACCGTTCACAGCGGCCCGCAGGCCGCGCGGGAGGCGCTCACGCTTTTGCTGGACGCGCTTAGCTGCCTTTCGCTCGGGGCCGAGGAGGTCTGCGTGGTGCGTTTGGTGGTCGCCGAAATGCTGAACAATATTGTCGAACACGCCTACCCCGACCCGCACCACCCCGGCCCTATCCATATCGCCTGCCATCACGCGCCCGACGGCCTGCACCTTGCCGTGTCGGACGAAGGGCTGCCGATGCCCAACCTGCAAGCGCCCTTGGGCCTGCCGCAAGAGATCGACCGCCCGGTTTGCGACCTGCCCGAAGGCGGCTTTGGCTGGTTCCTGATCCGCGATCTGGCGAAAGACCTGACCTATCGCCGCTTGGCCCAAGAGAACCGGATCGACCTGCGGCTCCCGGTTGGCTTACCGCCGCGTTAACATCTGCGGCAGCGCGTCCCGCATATTTCCCAAAACGGCCCCGCTGGGATCACAATTGCGCCTTGGTTGTTGGTCATAAACGGTGCTGTAGCTGCATATGGCTTCCCTCGGTGCCGTGTTTAATAGCCCCCACCCAGTACGCGGTGCCGAGGAACTTTCCCCCGCATTGGCAGAACCGAGATCTCCGTTTAGGGTCACGCTGACGTAATTCAGCGAGGGGCAGCACATGCGCGATTTTCACCTTCCCGGCCGGTCACCGGTCTTGGCCACCAACGGCATCTGCGCCACATCGCATCCGCTGGCGGCGCGGGCGGCGGTCGATATCCTTGCGCGGGGCGGCAACGCGATGGACGCGGCCATCGCCGGGGCGGTGCTCCTCGGCATTTGCGAGCCGCAGATGACCGGGATCGGCGGCGACTGTTTCGTGCTCTACTCCCCGGCGGGGAGCGAGGAGGTCCATGCCCTCAACGGGTCCGGTCGCGCGCCAGCGGCGCTCGATGCCGCGAAACTGCGGGACCGAGGTGAGCAGACGGTGCCGCTCCGCTCGGCGGATGCCGTGACCATCCCCACGGCCATCGACGCCTTCTGCCAGCTCTCCGAAAGCGCCGGCAAACTGGGGTTGGATGCCCTGTTCGCCCCCGCGATCCACTATGCCGAGACGGGGGTGCCCGTCGCCCCGCGCGTCGCCTTTGACTGGGCCACCGATGGCGGCACCCTTCAGGGGCGCGCGCGGGATCACTTCCTCATCAACGGCAAAACGCCCCGCACCGGCGACATCTTTCGCGCACCGGGACAGGCCGAAGTGCTGCGCCGCGTGGCCGCGCAGGGCCGCGATGCCTTCTACACCGGAGAGATCGCCGAGGACATGATCGCCACCTTGCAAGCCGCAGGCGGCTGCCACAGCGCCGAGGATTTCGCCAAGGCCCGCGCCGAGGTCACGACGCCCGTGTCCGGCCAGTACAAAGACCTCGAAGTGGTCGAACATCCGCCCAACGGCCAAGGGGCGACCGCCCTCTTGCTGATGAATATCCTCGATCACTTCGACATCGCCGGGATGGACCCACTGGGGGCCGAGCGCCTGCATATCGAAGCCGAGGCGACCAAACTGGCCTATGATGCACGCAACCGTTTTCTGGCAGACCCGGACCACACCACCCGGCTTGACCACATGCTGGCGCCTGAGACCGCCCACGCCCTTGCGGCCCTGATCGACCCCAAACGCACCATGGCCGCCGCCGCGCCGATCAGCGAGGCGATGCACAAAGACACGATCTATATCACCGTGGTGGATGGCGACGGCATGTCGGTCTCACTCATCTATTCGATCTTCCACGGGTTCGGCTCTGGCATCGCCTCGGATAAGTTCGGCATCCTGCTGCAAAACCGCGGCGCGGGCTTCACGCTGGAAGAAGGCCACCCCAATGAGCTGAAAGGCGGCAAACGCCCGATGCATACGATCATTCCCGGCATGATCCGTGAGAATGGCCGTGTGACCATGCCCTTTGGCGTGATGGGCGGGGCCTATCAGCCCTGCGGCCATGCGCGCTTTGCCTCGAACCTCACCGATTTTGGCATGGATGTGCAAAGCGCCATCGACGCACCCCGCGCCTTTGCCGATGGGCAGGTGATGAAGGTCGAGCGCGGCTTTGGCGACGATGTGCCCCAAAGCTTGAGCGATCTGGGCCATAGGGTCGAAGTGCCCGAAACGGCGATCGGCGGGGCACAGGCGATCCGCATCCGAGAAGATGGCGTACTGGAAGGCGCGAGCGATCCGCGTAAGGACGGCTGCGCCTTGGGCTATTGATGAAGACCTCTGGCGGGCTGGGAAACAGCCCGCCGGGCTTAGTTCATCTGGAAATGCAGCGGATAGGCACCGTCGGTGAAGGGGCCGAACAGATCGGGGATATCGGGGTGGTCCACAGGCTCCCCCGAATAATCAGCCACGAGGTTCTGCTCGGAGACATAGGCCACATAGTAGCTCTGATCGTTCTCGGCCAAGAGATGATAGAACGGCTGATCTTTCACCGGCCGGTTCTCTTCGGGAATCGCCTCATACCATTCTTCGGTGTTGGCGAATTCCGGGTCGACGTCAAAAATCACGCCCCGAAAGGGATGCTTTTTGTGACGGACAATCTGCCCGAGGTGATATTTTGCGCGTGTTCGTATCATAACATGCTGCCCCTACCCCTCGACGGTAGCCCTTTCAAGGGGCTTTTGTCCAATCACAGCGGCTCTGCGCGGGGAAACAGACTGTGAACGCCGCGCCGACAGTGGGTTTGCGGCAGCCTACCGCCCGGGGGCGCAACTGCTTTGCCGGCCTCCTGCGAAATACCGCCTGCGCAGGGCTGCGCAGTCAGCGCAATACCGCCCAGACTGCCGCGCATTTTCCCAATTTAGTGATGTGATGGTGAGGGTGAATCGGTTAAACTCCTCCGAAAAAACGTCCCCTAACAAAAACGAGAGGCGAGAGGCAGATGAGCAAGCATTTTTGCGCAATGATGATCGTACTGCTGGTGGCATCCTGCGGCGGCGGGCCTCAAACGGCCCCGCGTGATCTGGATAACGCCTGCGCGATCCTGAAAGATCACCCCGACTACCTGCGCGCATTCCGCGCGACCGAGCGGAAATGGGGTGTCCCCATCCACGTTCAAATGGCCACCATCCACCAAGAGAGCAAATTCGTGGCGGATGCCCGGACGCCGTTCAAATATGTGCTGGGTGTGATCCCAATGGGCCGCCAATCCAGCGCCTTTGGCTATTCGCAGGCTTTGGACGCGACATGGGATGAGTATCTGGAGTCCGAGGGCCGCTGGCGCGCCAAACGCGACCGGATTCGTGACGCGAGCGATTTCATGGGCTGGTACATGAACCTGACGCGGGAGCGGAACGGCGTCTCCCTCCATGACGCCCGCAACCAATACCTCGCCTATCACGAGGGCCACAGCGGTTTTGCCCGCAAGAGCTACAACAGCAAGGCGTGGCTGGTCGGGGTCGCGGGTAAGGTCGATTCCCGCGCCAAACTCTATCAACGGCAGATCGCCGGTTGCCGTCTCGGCCGCTGGTAAACCCGCCCACTCCAATGCGAAACGCCCCGGCCTGATCAGCCGGGGCGTTTTTTTGTTTCTACAGGGCCGCTTAGCGTTTGCCGCCCGCCCGTGCGCCGCCGGTGTCGAACAGGCTGTTAGAGATGTTTCCCCCCACCTGCATGTCCCCCAGCACAACGGTTGTGGCGCTGCCATTGCCATCGTTGATGATCCACTGACGCAGCTGCACCGGATTGCCGGTGAACTTCATCTGGATATTGCCGTACTGCGGGTTGGCGGGGTCTTGCGCCGTGACCGTGGTGGCAGTGCCGTCATAGCTGTGCCCCGTCACCATCTTGGCGCGGCCCAAATTGACGTTGTCGGCCAAGATGATCGACAGCGGTGTTCGCGCCAGCGGATAGGTCTCAGCCGGTTGGTTCGACTTCTTGTCGTAGATCACGACCGTATTCGCCCCCGCGACGACCAGCCCGGAATCCGGCGCGTTATATTCGAAACGTACCTTTCCGGGGCGTTTGATATAGATCGTGCCCGTGCTGATCGACCCGTCGTCGTTGATCTGGGTAAAGTCGCCCTCGGCGGTGCGAAGCTGGTTCAGATAGCCCGAAATCTCATTCAGCGACAGTTGCTGCGCTGCCGCCGCGAGGGGGGCCGATACGGCCAGTCCAACCGCCAGAATCGCAGAAGTAAGTTTACGCATGTTGTTCGTCCTGTGTTGCCTCACGTTCTGACATAGGGCGGGCGGGCGTGATATTCGATATCAGGGCGCGGTTTTTCGCTATCGCCCGCCCCTGCCCCACAAAAAAACACCGCCGGGAGATTGGCCCGACGGTGCTTTGCATGATCGCCCCCCACGAGAGGGGAGGGGGAGGTAGCCCTATGCCTGTTCCGGCACCAGAATCTCACGCTTGCCGACGTGGTTCGCAGGGGACACCAGCCCCTCTTCCTCCATCTGCTCGACCAGTCGCGCGGCTTTGTTATAGCCGATCGCCAGTTTGCGCTGGATATAGGAGGTGGAGCATTTGCGGTCTTTGATCACCACCTGCACGGCGGTGTCATAGAGCGCATCTTCGCTATCGGTATTGCCGCCAAGGCCCAGCACCGCGTCGATGTTGCTTTCCTTATCCTCGGACGGCCCTTCGACCACGCCCGAGACATAATCCGGCTCGCCGAACTGCTTTAGGTGGTTGACGATCTCTTCGACCTCTTCGTCGCTCACGAAGGGGCCGTGGCAACGGGTGATCTTGGCACCACCGGCCATGTAGAGCATGTCGCCCATGCCCAATAGTTGCTCGGCGCCCATTTCGCCCAAGATAGTGCGGCTGTCGATTTTCGATGTCACTTGGAAGGAAATCCGCGTGGGGAAGTTCGCCTTGATCGTGCCGGTAATCACGTCGACCGAAGGGCGCTGTGTGGCCATGATCAGGTGGATGCCGGAGGCCCGCGCCATTTGTGCCAGACGCTGGATGCAGGCTTCGATCTCCTTGCCCGCGACCATCATCAGGTCGGCCATCTCGTCGACGATGACGACGATATAGGGCAGCGCCTCGGGGGTGTTTTCCTCAGTCTCGAAGATCGGCTCGCCGGTGTCCTCGTCGAAACCGGTCTGCACGGTGCGGGAGAACATCTCGCCCTTGGCCAGCGCCTCGCGGACGCGGCCATTGTAGCCTTCGATGTTGCGCACGCCCATCTTGGACATCTTGCGATAGCGCTCTTCCATCTCGCCCACGACCCATTTCAGCGCCACGACGGCCTTCTTGGGGTCGGTGACGACCGGGCTCAGCAGATGCGGGATGCCGTCATAGACCGACAGTTCCAGCATCTTGGGGTCGATCATGATCATCCGGCATTCTTCCGGCGTCAGCTTGTAGAGCAGCGACAGGATCATCGTGTTGATCGCCACGGATTTGCCCGAGCCGGTGGTCCCCGCGATCAGCAGGTGCGGCATCTTGGCGAGGTTGGCCACGACCGGGTCGCCGCCGATGTCCTTGCCGAGCGCCAGCGGCAGGCGGTGGTTGCCGTCGCCGAAGTCGCGGCTGGAAAGGATCTCGCGCAGGATCACCTTCTCGCGGTTCTCGTTGGGCAGTTCGATGCCGATCACCGAGCGGCCCGGCACGGTGGAGACACGCGCCGAAAGGGCGGCCATGGAGCGGGCGATGTCATCCGCAAGACCGATCACGCGACTGGCCTTGAGACCGGGCGCGGGTTCGAGTTCGTACATGGTGACGACGGGGCCGGGGCGCACGGCGACGATCTCACCCTTCACGCCGTAGTCGTCGAGCACGGTTTCCAGCATCCGCGCGTTCTCCTCAAGCGCCTCATCGCTGAGGTGCAGGCGCTGCACGCTCTCGGGGCTTTCCAGAAGGCTCAGCGGCGGCAGTTCGAAACCGGGGTGCGTGTCGTCGAAGGTCAGGGTGGGCTGCGCTTCGACCTGCGCCTGTTTCGAGGGCTGGACGGGTTTGCGGGCGGGCTGCTGCACCACTTTGCGCGGCTCCGCCACGGGGATTTTCATCGCCTCAGGCGCGGGCGCTTGCTGCAACGGCAGGGTCTCAGACGCCACGGTGTCTTCATAGGGCGCGGCCATCATCGGCGCTTGCGCTGCCGGTTCCTGAACCATCGGCTCGGGCGTCGGGGCGGGCGCGGGCTGGGCCTGCGGCCTGCGCAGCAGCGGCTCGGGGCGCAGGGTGGCCGGTTCGGCGGTCAAGGGCGGTTCGGCACGCAGCCCGGCGGGCTGGGCGGCAGGCTGGCTGGTGTTGAGCACCAGCGGGTCCGGCCCACGGCCCCGGCCCTTGGTCAAGGGCGCGGTCGTCGGCGTGTGGATCGCATTGGCATGGCGCACGCGGTTCTTGATCACATCGGCGATCTTGCTTTTGATGCGCTCTTCGCCCGGTGTCTCATCCACGATGGCATCGCTGTAGGTCTCGATCAGTTCCGGCTCGGGCATGTCGTCTTCGGGTTCGGGCCGTTTGATCAGCCCGGGCATCCGACCGAACAGGCTGCGCGGTTCGGCTTCCGGCTCGGCCACCGGAGCGTGCTCTGCGGCATAGCTCTGTTCGGCTTCCTGCGCGGCCCAGGCTTCGGCGTCTTCGGCTTCCTGACGGCGGCGCTCACGACGTTCGGCCTGACGGGCCGAGAGGTTCTGCGCGGCCACGACGGCCCCATTGGCGCCACGGCCCAGAAGCGTCATCAGCCCGGCATAGGCCATGATCAGACCGACCAGCAGGAACCGCGCGATGCGGAACAGCTCGGCCTTGGTAAAGCCCAAGACGAAGGCGCCCAACGCGAGAATTGCGACCCCCATCAAAAGCGACATCAGCTTGACCGTCAGGGTCGAGCCGATGGGCAGGATCGTCAGCAGCGCGCCCATGACGGTATCGCCAAACAGCCCGCCCAGACCAAAGCTATGGGTCAGCAGCCATTCCTGACCGGGGGCCAGTGTGGCTGCATAGATGGCCCCAAGGGCGACGGCGATGGGGGCAAAGATCAGCCGCCCGAGGGCGCGGTCATCGCCCTGATGCAGCGCGAAACGTCCGCCCCAGAACAGCAGGACGATGGCGATGCCCCAAGCGCCCCAACCGACAATCATGAACAGCGGCGCGGCGATGGAGGCACCGATCCGGCCCATCCAGTTCTGCACCGGCGCATCGGTTGAGACCATCCAGTTGGGATCGTCGGGCGTGTAGCTGCCGATCATCATGGCGGCCATGATGCCCAGCATGATCAGCGCCAGCCCCAGCAGTTCACGACCGCGCTTTTCGATTGCCTCGGCCATGTTGCTGTCTAGCAATGGATCGCGTCCCCGTGTCTGATATGCCATGTCGTCCCTCGCTTATGCCGAATACAGACAGTCGCGGATCGCTTCCAATCCGCGCGTCGTTTCGTCTTTTGGGGCCACCAAGGCGACCCGAATGTAATTCTGCCCCGGGTTCCCCCCGGCGACGTTCTGCGCCAGATAGCTGCCGGGCAGCACCCGCACGCCGGTCTCGCGCCAAAGTTTCAGCGCCGCGGCCTCGTCATCCTCGACCGGAAGCCAGAGGAAGAACCCCGCCTCGGGGCTCGCATAGCCCGGCACATTGCCAAAGATGCGGTCGGCGATGGCGTATTTCTCTTGATAGAGCGCGCGGTTCTCTTCCACATGCGCCTCATCGGCCCAAACGGCGGCGGCGGCCTGCTGCAAGGGCAGCGGCAATGGCGCGCCCGCGTAGTTGCGCAACTGTTTGATCTGGCGCATCGTCTCGCCCCCGCTGGCGGCAAAGCCCGACCGCAGCCCCGGCAGGTTCGAGCGTTTCGACAGCGAGTGAAAGATCACCACGCGGTTGCGGTCGGTGCCCAATTCTTTGACCACCTCCAGCGCCCCGGTGGGCGGCGTGTCGCGGTAGATCTCGGAATAGCATTCATCGGCGAAGATCAGGAAATCATACTTCTCAGCCAGCGCGATCAGCTCGGCCCAGTAATCGCGCGAGGCGACAACGCCCTGCGGATTGGCGGGGGAGCAGAGATAGGCCGCCGTGGTGCGGCGTAGCACCTCTTCAGGCAGGCTCGCGAAATCTGGCAGATGCCCGGTCTCGGCAGTGGCGGGGACCATGATCGGGTCCGCCTCACCGGAAATCGCACCGATCATATAGACTTGGTAGAAGGGGTTCGGCATCAGGATGGCCGACTTCTCCCCATTTTTGGTGGGCGGGCAAAGCGCGATGACGGCGTTATAGAGCCCCTCGCGCGTGCCGTTCAGGGCCATCACCTCGCTGTCGGGGTCCATCTCGACCCCGTAACGCCGCCCGATCCATGAAGCGATGGCCGCGCGCAATTCGGGCGAGCCGTCGTTCGGCGGGTATTTGTTGAACCCTGCGGCGTGTTTCGTGATCTCATCGGTCACCCATGCCGGAAACGCATGTTTCGGCTCGCCGATGGTCATATGGATCGGCGTGCCGCCGCCCTCATGCCCGTCAAGCAATGCGCGCAGGCGCGGCCACACGTGGGCCGGAAGGTTCGAAAACCGCTCGGTATACATCATCAAAACTGCCTCGGATCGGGATCATTCGCGCCCCGTTTGCCCCAAGGTACCCAAGGGCGCCTCTCCCGTCCAGAAAAACCGGGGAGTTTTGCCGCCCTTGTGGCTTTTCGGTCGTGCGCTCTTAGGCCTCGCGCAGGGCCGCTTCAGCCGCCGCACCAAGGCGCAAAAGCTGTTCTTCGGCCCCCGGTGCGCACATCAGAGAAATGCCGCAAGAGGGCGTATCGGTCGGCAAGGTAAGCGCGCAAAGCCCCATTAGATTCGCGACTCGCGTGTTGCGCAGGGACAGGAGATTCTGCGCGAGGTAGTAGTCGTGATCGCTGTTCAGCCGTTCGATGTTCGGCGGCAGCATGGGTGCAGTGGGTACCAACACGGCGTCATAGCCCGCCACGGCCCGGTCATAGCCTGCCCGCGCCAGATCGAGCTTGGCCCAAGCGGCGACGTAATCGGGGCCGGAGAACCCCTTACCCAACCGGAAACGCTCAAGAATTTCGCTGAACATGGCATCGGGGTCGGCTTCGATCACATCGCGCCACAACCCATAGGCTTCGGTGGTGTAGAGACAGGAACTCAGCGGCATCGCCTCTTCGACTTCGGGCACGGTGATTTCATCGACTGTGGCACCGGCCTCGCGCAACCGCGCTACCGCCGCGTCAAAGGCCGCTTTGGGCTCATCGGATAGCTCATCCATCACCACATTGGTCAGCACCGCGAAACGGCAGCCCTCCAACTCGCTCTCTTGCAGATCGGCAGGCTTGCCCCCCTCCAAGGCGGCAAGCAGCAGCGTCGCATCTTCGACCGAACGGCAAAGCGGGCCAACCGTGTCGAACTTCGCCGCGAGCGGCACGGTCCCGGCAAGGGAGACACGGCCTGCGGTGGTCTTGAGCCCCACCAGATCGTTCCACGCCGCCGGGATGCGCACCGACCCGCCAGTATCCGACCCGATCGCCGCCGCCGCCAAGCCAAAGGCAACCGAAGCCGCCGCGCCTGAGGACGACCCGCCCGAGACGCTGTCCGGCTCGTTCACGCAGGGCGGTGTGGCGGTGCTGGGGTTATGGCCAAGGCCCGAGAAGGCCAATTCGCTCATATGCGTCTTGCCCAAGCAGACCAGCCCCAAGGCCGTCGCGCTGGCGAGCACTTCGGCGTCACGCTCTGGCACCCGGCCTTCCAGCAGTTTGGAGCCCGCCTCGGTGGCCGTTCCGGCGGTATCGAAGAGGTCTTTCCAAGAGATCGGCACCCCGTCGAGCGGTGACAGGCGCTGGCCGTCGCGGGCCCGCTCAGCCGCCGCGGCGGCTTCGGCGCGGGCGCGGTCAGGGGTGACGCGGGCATAGATACGGTCGCGCATCGGATGTGCGTCGATGGCATCGAGATAGGCATCGCAAAGCGCCACCGGGTCGATATCGCCCGCCGCGATCCCGCGCCCCAAATCCGCCGCCGTCATTTCCAACCATTCTTGCATGTCGTGCCCCTTACCGCTGTTCTTGGCGAACCTAGCGACCGTTCGGCGCATGGACAATCCCCGCGCGCAGGTCATATCTAGGGCCATGGATTTTGACCACGATATCGCGATCATCGGCGGTGGGCTGAACGGCCCCGCCCTTGCCTTGGCCCTCAGCCGCGCGGGACTGCGCGTGGCGGTGATTGACGCCCAGCCCGCGCAAACGTTTGAGAATGCCGCCTTCGATGGGCGCGCCTATGCGCTAGCGCTGACCTCGGTCAGGTTGATGGAAGGCATCGGCATCTGGCCTGACATCGCGGATGACGCCCAGCCGATGCTGGAGATCAAGGTCACCGATGGGCGTGCCGGAACCGGCCCCTCGCCCATGTTCATGCATTTCGATCATGCCGAGATCGAAGAAGGCCCGATGGGCCAGATGGTCGAAGACCGCCACCTGCGCCGCGCGCTGCTGAAAGCGGCTGCCGCCGATCCGGCGATCACGATGATGAACGACACCCGCGTTACGGGGCAATCGGTGGCGCCGACCGGCATCACTCTGACGCTTGAGGGCGGCAAGACCCTGCGCGCACGGCTGGCGGTGGGGGCCGATGGCCGCGGCAGCGGCACGGCGGAACGCGCGGGCATCAAGCGTGTCGCATGGTCCTATGGTCAGACGGCGCTGGTCTGCGTGGTGGATCATGAAAAGCCGCACCACGGCATCGCGCATCAATTCTTCATGCCCCCCGGCCCGCTGGCGATCCTGCCGCTGACCGGCAACCGCTCCCTCATCGTTTGGAGCGAAGCCAGCGCCAATGCCGCCGCGATCAACGCCCTGCCGGATGCGCAATACCTTGAGGTGCTGCGCCCGCGCTTTGGCAGTTTTTTGGGGGAGCTTTCGCTGACCGGCCCGCGCTACAGCTATCCGCTGGGCCTGTCGCTGGCCCATTCCATGACCGCTTCGCGCGTGGCGCTTTTGGGCGACGCGGCGCATGGGGTGCATCCCATTGCAGGTCAGGGCTTGAACGCGGGACTGCGCGATGTGGCAGCCTTGGCTGAGGTGATTTCCGATGCGGTTCGCCGAGGCGAAGACCCCGGAAACGACGCGGTCCTCGCACGCTATCAGGAATGGCGGCGTTTCGACAATGCCAGCCTCGCGCTGGCGACCGACAGTTTCAACCGGCTGTTTTCAAACGATAATGCGCTCTTGCGGCTGGCCCGCGACTTGGGCATGGCCGCAATCAACGCCCTACCCGGCCTGCGCCGAACCTTTATCCGCGAAGCCGCAGGGCTGACGGGGGAGCTGCCCCGGTTGATGCGTGGCAAGCCCCTGTAACGGAGCGGCGGGGCGTTACAGCCTCCGCGCTTCGTCCGGCAGCATGACGGGAATGCCATTGCGGATCGGATAGGCCAAGCTGGCGGCTTTCGACACCAGCTCTTGCTTTTCCGCGTCATAGGTCAGCGTCGTCTGCGTGCGCGGGCAGATCAATGCCTCCAGCATCCGGCGGTCAAATTGAACGGTCGCATCTGTCATTGCATCAAGCCCTCTTCCTGACCGCCGCGCATCGCGAATTCGATCAATGTCACCAATGTCTCCCGCCGGGTCTCCAGCGAAGGCGCTTCCAACAGCGCCTGTTTATCCTCGGCCTCGAACTCCAGCATCATCGACAGGGAGTTAATCAGCAACTCATCTTCGGCGTCTTTCAGCGTGTCCCAATCGGCGGAAAGCCCGCGGCTGTCGAAATAGCGCCCCAGAAGGTCAAGAAACCGCGCCCGGTCAAAGCTGTCGTCGACCTCATCCTCGCCCAGATCGCGGTCAAAGCCCGACCAATTCACATCGCAGCGGCGATAGGGGGAAAAGCCCTCGATCTCCTCCACCACGCGAAAGCGCGAGATGCCGCCAAGGGTCACCATATAGCGGCCATCCTCGGTCTCGGAAAACTGGGTTATGCGGCCCGCGCAGCCGATCTGGTGCAGCCCATGGCCGTCGCGACCGGGCAGTTCGTTGGGCTGGACCATGCCGATCAACCGCGTGTCTGTCTTGAGCGCGTCTTCGATCATCTGAAGATAGCGCGGCTCGAAGATATGCAGCGGCAGCCGTGAGCGGGGCAGCAGCAGCGCCCCTGCCAACGGAAAGATCGCAATAGTCTTGGGCAGTTCTGCTGGCTTGATCATGACAAGGGACTTAGCGCGACCGAGGCCTCAGGCAAATATCATTGATGACAGTTTGCGACGGCCATTCAGCACCACCGGATCATTGGGCTTAAGTGCCTCGAAAATAGTGAAAAGTTGCGTCTTGGCAGCGCCTTCGTTCCACTCCCGATCGCGGCGGAAAAGCTCTAGCAGGTGCTCGACGGCAGCCTCGGCATTGTCATGGGCATAGAGCGCTTGGGCCAAATCGAAGCGCGCCTGATGGTCGTCGGGATTGGCCTCGACCTTCTCGGTCAGCTCGGCCACGGGGCCGGCATCGGCGGCCTGATGGGCCAGTTGCAACTGGGCATGGGCGGCCTCAAGTTCGGGAGCCTTGGAGATTTCAATCGGCGCGCCGTTCAGCAGCGCCTCGGCCTGATCCAAGGCGCCCATGGCGATATGGGACCGGACCATGCCGCCATAGGCAGGCGCGTTCATCGGGTCTTCTTCTAGGATCGCGGCAAAGGTCTGCGCCGCATCTGTGGCGGCCCCTTCGGCCAGCATCTCTTCGGCGGCGGCGACGGCATCGGCCAGCGTGTCACCGGGCGCTTCGCCGCCCCCCGCTTTTACCACACGGTCGACGAAGGCTTTGATCTCGGACTGCGGCAGCGCGCCTTGGAAACCGTCGACCGGCTGGCCTTTGTAGAAGGCATAGACCGTCGGGATTGATTGGATTTGCAACTGACCGGCGATGTTCTGGGCCTGATCGACGTTGACCTTCACCATCTTCACCGCGCCTTTGGCCGCGCGCACGGCGTCTTCCAGCATCGGGCCAAGCGTCTTGCAAGGGCCGCACCACGGCGCCCAGAAATCAACGATCACCGGCACCGTTTGCGAGGCATCGACCACATCAGCCATGAAGGTCGCCTCGGTCGTGTCCTTGATCAGATCGGCATCCGCGGGGGCGGCGGTGGAAAGGTTCAGGTCGGTCATGCTGTTATCCTCGCTAATCGCGTTTGGCCTTATATGGACGTGCAGGGGCGCGATTCAAAGGTCAAAACTGGCAAAAACCGGCGCGTGGTCGCTGGGTTTCTCCCAACCGCGCGCATCGCGGACGATGTGGCTAGAGTGCCCGGCCTGCGAGATATCCGATGTGGCCCAGATATGATCCAGCCTGCGGCCCTTGTCGGCGGCATCCCAATCGGCGGCGCGGTAGGACCACCAGCTATAGAGTTTGCCCTCCGGCACATCCTGCCGCGTGATGTCGACCCAATTGCCCGCATCCTGCACCGCGCCAAGCGCTTCGACCTCGACCGGGGTGTGGCTGACGATCTTTAGCAGCTTCTTATGATCCCAGACGTCATCCTCACGCGGGGCGATGTTGAGGTCCCCCACAAGGATCGACTTCTCGGGCTTGTCGCCATGGAACCAGTCGCGCATCTCCGACAGGTAATCGAGCTTTTGGCCAAACTTCTCATTGATCTCGCGGTCGGGTTTGTCGCCGCCTGCGGGGACGTAGAAGTTGTGGATCGTCGCGCCGTTCTCCAGCTTGGCCGCCACATGGCGGGCGTGGCCCAGCATGGCGAAATCCTGATCGCCCGCGTCCACCAGCGGCAGTTTCGACAGGATCGCCACCCCGTTGTAGCCCTTCTGCCCGCGCGCCACCATATGGGTGTAGCCCGCCGCCTTGAACGCCTCGACGGGGATCTTGTCCACGGGGCTTTTGCATTCCTGCAAGCAGAGGACATCCGGCCCGTGTTCGGCCAGCAGTTTCAGCACCAATGGCTCGCGCAGGCGGACGGAGTTGATGTTCCAAGTGGCGAGGGTAAAGGACATGGGGGAGGCTCCGGTCTGGGGGTGGTTCGGCACAGTAACGCGGGCGGCGCGGGGGTGCCATGCGGAAATGGGGCTTCCTTGCGGTGAGGGCCATCGTCCACGGCTTGATTTCGGTCCGGGGCGACGATCTCCCCCCCCAAAAAAAGACCGGGCACAAAGGCCCGGCCAGTCCAACAGGGAGGTATGTACCTTTACCCGGGTACAAAAGTCGGGCTTCAAACCGAGGTGCGGGTCATGAAAACCCCGCCTCTCAGGTATTCCAACCACGGCGGTCGGAATTGGTTCCCGGTTTTTATGCCATCAGGCGATAGCCACCGGATTCCGTCACCAGCAAACGGGCGTTCGAGGGGTCAGGCTCGATCTTCTGCCGCAGGCGGTAGATATGGGTTTCAAGCGTATGCGTCGTGACGCCCGCGTTATACCCCCAGACCTCATGCAGCAACACATCGCGCGGTACCACACCGTCGTTGGAGCGGTAAAGGAACTTGAGGATATTGGTTTCTTTCTCGGTCAGACGCACCTTGCGGTCGTCCTCCGTCGTCAGCACCTTCATCGCGGGTTTGAACGTATAGGGCCCCAGCTGGAAGACGGCATCTTCGGACTGTTCATGCTGGCGCAGCTGCGCGCGGATGCGGGCCAACAGGACCGGGAATTTGAACGGCTTGGTGACATAGTCATTCGCCCCGGCATCAAGGCCGAGGATCGTGTCGGCATCGGTGTCATGGCCCGTGAGCATCAGAATCGGGCTTTTCACCCCCTGTTTGCGCATCAGGCGACACAGCTCGCGGCCATCGGTATCGGGCAGGCCCACGTCGAGGATGATGAGATCGTAAAGCGCCTCTTTCGCCTTGGTCATCGCCTCGGTGCCATTGGCCGCTTCGAAAACGTCGAAATCCTCGGTCATGATCAACTGCTCGCTCAGCGCTTCGCGCAGGTCATCGTCGTCATCGACAAGCAGGATTTTCTTAAGCTGGGCCATCTGTCTCTCCGTCTGTTATCTTATACATGCGCCTTGGGCGGGGCCCGGACAAGGGATGTGACCACTGTCTCACAGCCTCGTGTCAACAAAGCGTGAAATGTTTCAATTCCTTGCGATATAACCTAGATAGACCGGGAAGCCTTTGCGGAGTTGCAACAAACCATGAGTTTCGCCCCGGACATCACCGAACAACTGGCGCGTGCGCGGGCCGATCTGCGCATGGGCGTGCCCGTGATTCTGGCGGATGGCGCGCAAGCTGCCCTCGTGCTGGCAGCAGAGACGCTGACCGCACAGCGCCTTGCGGATGTGCTGGCCTTGGGCGGTGCGCCGGTGCTGGCGATCACCGCGCGGCGGGCCGAAACGCTCAAGGCGCGGGCCTATGATGGCAATCTCGCCCGGGTGCTGCTGCCTGAGGGGGCGACACCTGCTTGGGTGCAAAGCATCGCCGACCCGGCGGATGACATGCGCGCCCCGATGAAAGGGCCACTTCAGACCGCGCGAGGCGGCGATACGGCGGCGCATCGCGCCGCGATTGATCTGGTGAAAGCCGCCCGGATGCTGCCCGCCGCACTGGTGCTTGATCTGCCGCAGGGGGCCGATTTCGCGCGGACGCATGGTCTGACCTTGATCGACCTTACCGCCGCCGCCCCGATCCTTGCCGAGCGCAGCGCGCTGCATCCGGTGGTGAACGCGCGCCTGCCGATGGAGGTCTCCGAGGCCGGGCGCCTGCATATCTTCCGCCCCGAGGATGGCGGCGAAGAGCATTACGCCATCGAAATCGGCCGCCCTGCCCGCGACACACCGGTGCTTTGCCGCCTGCATTCGGCCTGTTTCACCGGTGATCTGATGGGCAGCCTGAAATGCGACTGCGGCCCACAACTACGCGCCGCGCTGGCGCAGATGGGCGGCGAAGGGCATGGTGTGCTTTTGTACCTCAACCAAGAGGGGCGCGGCATCGGTCTTGCCAATAAGATGCGCGCCTATTCCTTGCAGGATCAGGGGTTTGACACGGTCGAGGCCAATCACCGGCTGGGGTTCGAGGATGATGAGCGCGACTTCCGCCTCGGCGCCGACATCCTGCGCTCGATGGGGTTCTCCGCCGTGCGCCTGCTGACCAACAACCCCCGCAAAGTGGGCATGATGGAGCAAAGCGGCATCGCCGTGACCGAGCGCGTCCCGCTGGCCGTGGGCGAGAACCGCCACAACAGCGCCTATCTCGCCACCAAAGCCGCGAAATCGGGGCATCTGCTATGACCCCGAACGACATGGTGCTGACGCCGACGGGGCTGCGGTTTCAAGGGCGGCGCTATGCCTGTAGTATCGGCAAGGGCGGGCTGACCGATGACAAACGCGAGGGCGATGGCGCCACGCCGCGCGGGGTGCATCGTCTGGTGGGAATGCTCTACCGGCCTGACCGCATCCCGGCGCCAAGCGCTTGGGCCCAGCCGATCGGTCCGGGCGATCTGTGGTCAGATGCCAGTGGCCAACCCGATTACAACCACCGCGTCCGCGCGCCCTACCCCCATAGCCATGAGGCCCTGCGCCGCGCCGATCCGCTTTACGATCTGGTGATCCTGACCGATTGGAACTGGCCCGATGCCACGGCGGGCCGCGGCTCTGCGATCTTTATTCACCAATGGCGGCGGCCGGGCTATCCTACCGAGGGGTGCATCGCCTTTGCACGGAACGACCTGCATGAAATCGCCGCGCATGTGGGTCCGGCAACGCGGTTGATTATCCGCTAACCCGCTCGCCGAAGATGGCGGAGCCCACACGCACATGGGTCGCCCCAAGCGCGATGGCCTGCTCAAAATCACCGCTCATGCCCATCGACAGGCCGCTCAGATCGTTGCGCGCAGCGATCTTGGCCAGCAAGGCGAAATGCAGGGACGGCGCCTCATCCACCGGCGGAATGCACATCAGCCCCTTGATCGGCAGGTCAAGCGCGCGACACTCGGCGATGAACGCATCCGCGTCGCGGGGCATCACGCCGGCTTTCTGCTCTTCCTCGCCCGTATTCACCTGAATAAAGAGGTCGGGACAGCGGCCAATCTCCTGCGCGAGCCGCGCGATGGTCTTGGCCAGTTTGGGGCGGTCGACCGTGTGGATCGCCTCGGCCAGTTCCATCGCCTGCCGGACCTTGTTGCTTTGCAATGGGCCGATGATGTGCAGGTCAATGCCGTCAAAATCCTCGCGAAAGCCGGGCCATTTGCCCGCCGCCTCTTGCACGCGGTTCTCTCCGAAAGAGCGGTGACCCTCTTCCAAGACCGCACGCACACGCGCATCGGGCTGAACCTTGCTGACGGCGATCAGCTTGACCGACCCGGCCGCGCGGCCTGCATCGGCTTCGGCTTTCGAAATGCGATTTTGGATGTCGCTCAGACTCATTTTCGGCCCTCCATGTCAGGCGCGCAGAAAACAACAGCATCGAACAAAAGAAAAGGGGCAGACCGAAAGGCCTGCCCCAATATTCACAGTATGTCGTTCAACTTAGAAGTTGAAGCGAACACCCATGTCGGCAACGGTGTCGCCGTCGAACTGCTTAACCACACCGCCGCGCAGCGAGGTGCCGCCGCCCAAGTCGTGGTTGAAGTCGATGCCGTAGCCGGTGTCGTCTTCTGTGCCGCCGTCGTTGTCAGCAACATAGACTTCGATGTCTGTTGCAGCGCCTACGTCGAAGCGGCCAGCCAGAACAACGCGGTCACCACCGGTGCCGTTATCAGCATAGGCGAGAGTTACGTCTGCGATGCCGAAGGAACCGCCAGCTGTCGCTGTCCACTCGGTGTCGCTTGCCGCGTCGGAGTCTTGGCCACCAACTGCGAAGGTCCAGCCGCTCCATGTGTAAGCAACGTAACCAGCAACGCGGTCGTTGATGTCGGAAGCCGACACGTGCACTGCCAGATCACCAGCGGAGTAAAGGACTTCAACGCCGTTGGAGCCAGCTGCACCGTTACCGCCAGAGGAATACTGGTCGCCACGGTCATCAAACGCAGTGTAGTCATAGCCCAGACCGGTCAGACCCATGTCGACGGGGTACTGACCCGGCATGGATTCCAGAGCGCCGAAGATGTTACCAACGCCAACTTCGAAGCCACCGGTGCGAGCGAAGAAACGCACACCGTTGATGCCTGTACCGGCAGGACCACCGCTTGTGGTCACGTCGTCAGCTGTACCGTAAACACCATCAGGGCCTTTGGCGACGTTCACGTTGTCGTCAGAGTTGTTCTGCTGGATGCGCATACGCGCACCGAAGACAACGCCAGCGTCGGACTCAGCTGTCGCGTCGATCTGCAGGCGCAGACGCGAAGTAACGTCTGTGTCGCTGTCGCCACCAGTGGAGTCGTTGTCGTTGTACATGATGCCGAAACGGCCGTAGCCGCCGAATGTCACGTCTGCTGCTGCTACACCGGCGGTCGCAACCAGGGCTGTTGTAGCGAAGAGAACTTTTTTCATGAGTTTTCCCTCGGTTTGAATTCATATGCCCAGACCGGGGAATCCGGTAAGGGTATGCAGGCTGTTTGCCCCCAATCCCCTGCACTTGGCAAGGTTCACGGCCTCCCCACCCGCAATGTCGCCGGGGTTGGTGCAGCTATGCCACAGTTCCCCCCACCCCAGGGCCGCGCCTTTGCCTATGGCGGCGCCCGATGCCGCGCAGCGCGCTCCTATGACATAGACCTTGCCGATAAGGGCCTGCTTGGATAGACCGGAGCGCAAACAGGCAAAGGAAAGCTGCAATGGCCCTTCGTACCGCTTGCAAGATGGCAATCTCCGTTCTGGCGCTCAGCGCGCTGACCGCCTGTGGCGGGAGCTTTGGCAGCCCGGCCACAGATCGGCCGGATCAATACACCAATCCGAACAATCCCAATAACATTGAGACCAATCCCGACAATACGATCTGGTCGATCTTCAACCGCAAGAACACAGACACCAGCGTTTCGGTGAACAAATACCTCTGGTCGGCCTCGCTCGAAGTGCTGAACTTCCTGCCTGTGCAATCGGTCGATCCTTTCACCGGGGTTATCGTCACAGGCTACGGCACCCCTCCGGGCGGTGGCCGTGCCTATCGCGCCACCGTGCTGATCGACGATCCGGCGCTTGATGCACGCTCGCTCAATGTGGCGCTGCAATCTTCGGGCGGCCAGCCCGTGGCACGGGCCACCACCCGCGCGGTCGAGGATGCGATCCTCAGCCGGGCGCGGGAGATGCGCGTATCCGACAGCAAATTCTGAGCCCGCTTAACTCAACACCGTTCCAACGCCGGGCCTTGTGAAAACAGCAGCCCGGCGTTTTTCATGTCACGAAGGTCCCCTCATGCCCCGCTATACCCCCGCCGAGATCGAAGCCCGCTGGCAGCAAGCCTGGGAAAAGGACGGCATTTTTCAGGCTGTTCGCAACGCTGACAAGCCGAAATACTACGTGCTTGAGATGTTCCCCTACCCTTCGGGGCGCATCCACATGGGCCATGTGCGCAACTACACGATGGGCGACGTGATCGCGCGCTACAAGATCGCGACCGGGCATAACGTGCTGCACCCGATGGGCTGGGACGCCTTCGGCATGCCCGCCGAGAACGCCGCCATGGCCATCGGCGGCCACCCGGCGGATTGGACCTATGACAACATCGCCGAGATGAAAAAGCAGATGAAACCTCTCGGCCTGTCGATTGACTGGAGCCGCGAGATCGCCACCTGCCATCCCGGCTACTACGGCCAGCAGCAGGCGTTGTTTTTGGACTTCCTCGAGAAGGGCCTCGTCTATCGCAAGAACGCGGTGGTGAACTGGGATCCGGTCGATATGACCGTGCTGGCCAACGAGCAGGTCGAAAACGGCTGCGGCTGGCGCTCTGGTGCGCCGGTGGAGCGGCGCGAGTTGACGCAGTGGTTCTTTAAGATTTCGGACCACTCCGAAGAGTTGCTCTCTGCGCTCGACAGCCTCGACAACTGGCCCGCGAAGGTAAAGCTGATGCAGGCGAACTGGATCGGCAAATCGCGCGGGCTGCAGTTTGCCTTCTCGACCATCGAAGCACCCGAGGGCTTCGACCGCATCGAAGTCTATACCACCCGCCCCGATACGCTGCTGGGCGCGTCTTTTGTCGGCATTTCGCCCGACCACCCGCTGGCCAAAACGCTGGAGCGGGACGACGAAACCGTGGCGGCCTTCTGCGCCGAGTGCCGCAAGGGCGGCACCACGGAAGAGGCCATCGAGACCGCCGAGAAGCTGGGGATGGACACTGGCATCCGCGTCCGCCACCCCTTCGACACGGCCCATGAACTGCCCGTCTATATCGCCAACTTCATCCTGATGGACTATGGCACCGGCGCGATCTTTGGTTGTCCGGCGCATGATCCGCGCGACTTCGAGTTCGCCACGAAATACGACCTGCCGATTATCTCTACCTTCCTGCCGTCCGAGGATGCCGCGCCCGAGCTGGACGCCGCTTTCGTCCCGCCGAAGACCGAAAAGGTGTTCTACAACCGGGGCTTCGCGGGCGACCAGTGGCAGACCGGCGAAGAGGCCGTCGATGCCGCCATCGCCTTTTGCGAAGACAATGGCATCGGCCAAGGCGTCACCAAATACCGCCTGCGCGACTGGGGCCTCTCGCGCCAGCGCTACTGGGGCTGCCCGATTCCGGTTGTGCATTGCGACGACTGCGGCGTGGTGCCGGAAAAGAAAGAAAACCTGCCGATCGAGCTTCCTTACGATGTCAGCTTCGACACGCCGGGCAACCCGCTCGACCGGCACCCGACATGGCGCAACTGCGCCTGCCCCGCCTGTGGCAAGGACGCCCTGCGCGAGACCGACACGATGGACACTTTCGTCGACAGTTCGTGGTATTTCGCCCGTTTCACCGCGCCGCGTGCCGAGACGCCGACCGTCATGGAAGACGCGCAATACTGGATGAACGTCGATCAATATATCGGCGGCATCGAACATGCGATCTTGCACCTGCTCTACTCGCGCTTCTTTGCTCGTGCGATGCAGATCACCGGCCACCTGCCCGAAAGCGCGGTGGAGCCGTTCGACGCGCTCTTTACCCAAGGCATGGTGACGCATGAGATCTACCAGACCCGCGACGGAAATGGCCGCCCGGTCTATCACCTGCCCGAAGAGGTGAGTGATGGCAAACTTGCCGATGGCACCGAGGTTGAGATCATCCCTTCCGCCAAGATGTCGAAGTCCAAGAAGAACGTCGTCGACCCGCTGCACATCATCTCGAACTACGGCGCCGATACCGCGCGTTGGTTCGTGCTGAGCGATTCGCCCCCCGAGCGGGACGTGGAATGGACCGCCTCCGGCGCGGAAGCCGCCTATAAACACCTCTCGCGCGTGTGGAACATCTGTGACCGCGTGGCCGAGATGGACCGCGAGGCGGCGGGCTCGGGCGACGACGAGCTGCTGCGCGCCATGCATAAGACGATCCATGACGTGACCATGGGCATCGAATCCTTTGGCTTTAATGCCGCGATTGCCAAGCTTTATGCCTTCACCGCGACCTTGCAGAAATCCAAGGCGGGCTATGCCGCGCAGCGCGAAGCGATCATGACGCTGGCGCAGCTCATGTCGCCGATGACCCCGCACCTGTCGGAAGACATTTGGGCGCATCAGGGCGGCGAAGGGCTGATCACTAAGGCGCCTTGGCCGAAGGCGGATGAGAAGATGCTGGTCGACGACACCGTGACCCTGCCGATCCAGATCAACGGCAAACGCCGGGCGGAAATCCAAGTGCCCGCCGATATGCCGAAGGAAGAGGTTGAAAAAACCGCGCTGGCGCATGAAGCTGTCATTCGAACGCTGGACGGGGCCACGCCGAAAAAGGTCATCGTCGTGCCCGGACGGATTGTGAATGTCGTTGCCTAAGACCACCCATATGCGCCGCCGCTTCCTGCTGGCCCTGCCCCTACTGGCGCTTGCCGCCTGCGGGTTCGAGCCGGTCTATGGACCCGGCGGCGCGGGCACGGCATTGCAAAACCGCGTGCTGGTGGACGCGCCGGAAGACCGCTTTGGCTATTTTCTGGTGCGCGAGGTGGAAAGCCGCCTTGGCCGTGCCGCCACCCCCCGCTGGGGGCTGGCGCTGACCACCACCACGGTCGAAGACGGGCTGGCCATCGACAGCGAAGGCAACACGCGGCGCTACAACCTTGTCGGCACCACCGCCTATGCGCTGCGTGACCTCGACAGCGGGCAGATCGTGACCTCGGGCAAGGTCGAAAGCTTCACCGGCTATTCCGCCACCGGCACCACCGTGGCGACCCGCGCGGCGGAACTGGACGCGCAGGAACGTCTGATGACCATCCTCGCGGACCTCGTGATCAGCCGCCTTTATGCGGCCGACCTGCCCCAATGAAACTGCCCCCGCGCGAGGCGAAACCCTATTTCGCGCGGCCCGATCCCGCACGCACGGGGCTGTTGATCTATGGCAGCGACGCGATGCGCGTGGCGCTGAAACGGCAGGAATTCCTGAAAAACCTGCTCGGCCCCAATGCCGAAGAGGAAATGCGCCTCAGCCGGATGCCCGCGGGCGAATTGCGCCGCGATCCGGCGATGCTGCTGGATGCGATCAAGGCGGTCGGTTTCTTCCCCGGCCCGCGTGCCGCGCTGGTGGAAGAGGCGAATGACAATATCGCCAAAATCCTGCTCGACGCGCTGAAGGAATGGCAGCCCGGCGATGCGCAGATCGTGGTCACCGGCGGCGATCTCAAGAAGACCTCAAAGGTGCTGAAGGCCTTTGAGAGCCACCCCAACGCCTTTGCCACCGCGATCTACGACAACCCGCCCGACCGGGCCGAGATCGAGCAGATGCTAAAGGACGCGAAGCTCACGCCTGAGGCCGACGCCATGGCCGCCCTGACCGATCTGGCCCGCACCCTCGACCCCGGCGATTTCCGGCAAACGCTGGAGAAGATCACGCTCTATAAACTGGGCGACAGCAGCAACATCGGGCTGGATGACATCGCCGCCTGCGCCCCCACCTCGACCGAGGCCGAGGTCGACGACATCCTGCATGTGGTGGCCGAGACCCGCGCCGCCGAGATCGGCCCGGTGATGAGCAAGCTGCAAGGCCAAGGCGTGAACCCGGTGACCCTGACCATCATGGCCACCCGGCATTTCCGCACTCTCTACCGCATCGCCGCCAATCCCGGCGCGCCGATCTACGGCGTGCGCGACCGCGACCGTGCGATGCGACAGGCGCGCAACTGGGGCGCGGTAAAGCTGGAAACCGCGCTGGCGGTGCTGACCGAGACGGACCTCAAGCTGCGCTCCGCAGGCCAGCACGCCCCGGCGCTGGCGCTGGTAGAGCGGGCCTTTATCCGTCTGGCGATGCTGGGCGCACAACGTTGATTTTGGGAGAGGAAATTCAATGTACACAGTCATCGGCGGCACCAAGACCCGCGCCTTTCGCGTCATGTGGATGCTCGAAGAATTGGGCCAGCCCTACGATTTGAACCCCGCGGCACCCCGCTCGGACGAGGCGCGCAAATACAACCCTTCGGGCAAGATCCCGGCGCTGGTGGATGGCGATGAGGTGCTGACCGATTCCGTTGCCATCATGACCTATCTCGCCGACAAACACGGAGCGCTCACCGCCCCCGCCGGAACGCCCGCGCGGGCGCGGCAGGATGCGATGACCTTTTGGCTGATCGACGAATTCGACGCGGTGCTTTGGGCCGCGGCAAAGCACAGTTTCGTCTTCCCCGAAGAGGCCCGCGTGCCAGCGATCAAGGACAGTCTGAAGGCCGAGTTCGAACGCGCCGCCAAAACCCTGTCCGACCGGCTTGAGGGGCCGTTCCTGATGGGGGATCAGATCACCCTGCCCGACCTCTTGGCGGTGCATTGCATCAACTGGTCCATCGGCGCGAAGTTTCCACGGGTGGATGACAAGCTGAACCTCTGGGCGAAATCCCTGCGCGAGCGCCCCGCTTTCCTCGCCGCGATGACCAAGGAAAACGGTTAACCCCGCGCCCATTCCACAGCATGGCGGCCTGCCCAATGGCCGGTCGCCAGACAGCCGTTGATCAGATAGCCGCCCGTGGGCGCTTCCCAATCCAGCATTTCCCCTGCGGCAAAGACGCCCGGCAGCGCACGCAGCATCAGCCCCGCGTTCAGCGCGTCGAGCCGTATCCCCCCCGCCGTCGAAATCGCCTCATCCATCGGGCGCAGCCCGGCGTGGGCGATAGGCAGGTCTTTCAGCAAGGCGGCCAGCGCCTCGGCCTCCTGCGGCAGCGGGCGGGCCATCTCTTGCAGCAGCGCGATCTGGGCGAGGCTCAGCTTCAGCCGTTTGCGCAGATGGTTGGCCTGACTGTCCTTGCCGCGCGGCTTTGCCAAACGCGCCGCCACCTCGTCGGCCCGCAAGTCCGGCAGTAGATCAAGCGTCAGCCCCTGCCCCTCGCGCAGCCCGCGTGAGACGCTATAGATGCCGCCCCCCTCCAGCCCACGGGCCGAGATCACCGCCTCCCCGCGCGAGCGGTAGGGGCCCGCGCGCCACGCCACCCCTTTTAGCGCCGCGCCGAAATGACGGGTCATGTGTGGTGACCAATCGACCAGCAGCCCGACATTGGCCGGGGCGAAATCCTGCAGGTCCACGCCACGCGCCACCAGCAGGGGCGCCCATTCGCCAGTGGCGCCAAGCCGCCGCCAACTCGCCCCGCCAAGGGCCATCACCGTCACATCGGCCTCGACCGCTTCCCGCCCGCCGGGCGTATCAAAGGTGAATGCATCCCCTTCCCAGCCCCGCCAGTGCCAGCGGGTGTTGATCGTCACCCCGCCTTCAGCCAGCCGCGCAAGCCATGCCCGCAGCAGTGACGAGGCCTTCATCGCCCGGGGGAAAACCCGCCCGGTGGAGCCGGTAAAGACCGCTTGCCCCAGCCCTTCGGCCCAGTCCTGCACCGCTTGGGCATCGAAAGCCTCCAGCATGGGCCGCAAGGCTGGCTGCGCTTCTTCGTAGGCGGCGAGGAAGGGGGCCAAGGGCTCGGACTTGGTCAGGTTCAACCCGGATTTGCCTGCCATCAAAAACTTGCGCCCGACCGAAGGTTTCGCCTCACAAAGCGTGACCGACAGCCCCGCCTGCGCCATGACCTCTGCCGCCATCAGCCCCGCCGGGCCGCCCCCGATGACCAAGGCGCGGGTCACGCGGCGCGCCCTTGGGTCTGCTTGTCTGACGGGGAAGCCATGGGCCTGTCCTTGCCTTAGGGAGGATTTGACACATCCTCTTGCCTGCCGTGGCCCTGCAATGCAAGCGAAAGGGAAGACCGTGACCCAAGGCGAAACCGTGCCACATTGCCCGCTCTGCCACCGGCCCATCCCCGAGGACGTGCCGCAGAGCCTGCATCACCTGATCCCCAAACTGCGCGGTGGCAAGGGCGGACCGACGGTGCTGATGCATCACATCTGCCACCGCGAGGTGCACGCCGCCCTGACCGAGACCGAACTGGCGCGGCACTACAATACGCCCGAAGCGCTGCGCAGCCATCCCAGGTTGGCCAAATTCGCCGCATGGGTGGCGAAACGCCCGCCGGGCTTCCGCTCCAAAGTGCCCGGTGGCACGCGCAAACGTTAAGCGGGGCCGCACATCCGTTTGATTTCCTGCGCGACGTCCGGACTTGCCGCCACTGTGTCGGCGGCCAGCGCCTGCGCGTGTTCTTGCACCTCCTCCGCCGCGACGATGCGGTCGATCAGGCCAAAAGTCAGCGCCTCTTCCGCCGTGATCTTTTGCCCGCCCATCAGCAAAAGCTTGGTCCGCGCAGGGCCGATCAGCGCCGCCATCCGCGCCGGGTCAGAGGGCTGCGGCAGGAAGCCCAGCTTCATCACCGGATAGAAGAACTTCGCCCCCGGCGCCGCAATGCGCAGATCACAGGCCAGCGCCATGCCCATCGCACCGCCCGCCAACGTGCCGTTGAGCGCGGCGATGCTCAGCCCCGGCAGGGCGGCCACCGCACCCGACAGACGCTCCCAAACATCCGATTTCGCAAGGCCCGCGCGGGCTTCGTCCAGATCGGCCCCGGCGCTGAACACCTTGCCGCGCCCGGTCAGGATCACCGCGCGGGCGGCCTGCGCCTCTTCCATGATCTCGGCCAATTCGACCAGCATGGCATGGGTCAGGGAATTGGCCTTGTCGGGGCGGTTGATCGTGACGGTCCAGATGTCGCCCGCGCGGTCAAGCTCGATCATATCAGGCCCACCGCCTTGCGGATGCCTTCGTCGCGCAGGGAAATCTCATCACCCAAGAAACGATCCGCCTCCGGGCCGCACATCCACAGCAGCGCGCGGGCAGGCCAATCGGCGGGGATATGCACGTCCCAATCCAACTGGCTGACCGGGTTCACGCCGCTATCCTTGATGTCGCGTTGCATGTCTGTGGCCACGGTGCCGGGAGACAGGCCGATGGCGCGGATGCCGTTGCCGCCCTCTTCGTGGTGCAAACACTGGGTCAGCATATTCGCCGCCGCCTTGGAGGCGCAGTAATGGCTCCATGCCTCGACCGGGTTATGCGCCGCGCCCGAAGAGATCGTCAGCACCGTGCCGCCGCCGTTTTCCTTCATCAAGGGCAGCGCCGCCCGCATGCCGTGGAAGACCCCCGTGACATTGATGTTGATCGCCTTGGCCCAATCCGCGGGATCAGCCTCTCCCATGAGCGAGATCGGGTCGATCACGCCTGCATTGTTGATCAGAACGTCGAGGCCACCAAAAGCCCGGCGCGTGGTCTCGGCCGCCGAGGTCATCTCGTTATAGCGGGTCACGTCGCAGGGGATGGCGATGGCCTGTTTGCCCAGTTCTCCGGCCAATTCGGCGATGGCATCCTGACTGCGCGCCAACAGGGCGACATTGCCGCCCGCCTCGGCGAACACGCGCGCGGCGGCGGCGCCGATGCCCCGGCTGGCGCCGGTAATCATGATCGTCTTGCCTGTCATGTCCATGGGGGGGGGATCCTTCCGCTTGTTTTGTACATTGCTTGAGGGCTGTGGTAATCTGCCGATCAACCCGGGTCTAGCCTCGCATCGCTTGACCCTGCGCGGGGATTGGCAGACCCTATGCGTAACTCATTGCCGAAAAGGATTTTCCGATGTCTCGCATTTCCACCGCGTCGCTGTTCCTCGCCCTGCCGGTCACGCTGGCTTCGACGCCCCTCTGGGCCGATCTGACCCCTTCCGACGTCTGGGGCGATTGGCGCCAGTATATGGAGAGCATGGGCTATGAGGTCGAGGCAAGCGAAGCCTTCAACGGCGATGACCTGACCGTCAGCGATGTGACCCTAAAGATGGACATGGCCGAAGAGGGCGGCGATTTCTCCATGTCGCTCGGCACGCTGAGCTTTGAGCCCGAAGGCGACGGGGCGGTCAATATCCGCATGCCCACCGTCATGCCGATGACGATCAACGTCGCGCCCGAAACGCCCGAGGATGAACCGGTGTCGATGGTATTGAACTACGCCCAGACCGCGCCGGTGATGCGCGCCAGCGGCAGCGCCGAGGCACTGCAATACGACTATGCCGCCGACAGCATTTCGCTCACGCTGGCCGGGCTCAAAGTGGGCGAGCAAAGCTATACCGAGGAAGAAGCCAAGTTCACTCTGATCGGCACCGGCGTCAGCAGCCGGACCGAGATGACCGGGACCGAGACGCGCCGCTATGACCAATCGGGCCGCATCGACAGCCTGCAATATGACGTGGTGATGAAAACCCCCGAAGACCCGGCCCGCGTCGCCGTCACAGGCGGGGTCGATCAGGTGGTCTTTGACGGCAGCGGCACCTTGCCGATGATCGACGCAGGCGCCGACGTGGCCGCGATGATGCGCGAAGGCCTTGCCTTCGACGGCAGCTTTACCGCTGGCGCGGGCCGCACCGACATGCAGGTTTCCGACCCTGAGAATGGGGAGTTTCAACTGATCTCAAGCTCGACCGGGGCAAAACTCGGCGTGGCCATGGGGCCTGAGGGGCTTTCTTATGACGGCGGCCAGCAGGACATCGAAGTCAGCGTGACCGCCGCCGACATGCCCTTCCCGATCCAGTTCAGCATGGCAGAGAGCGCCTTTAACCTCAAAATGCCGGTGTTGAAGTCCGAAGAGCCGCAGGATTTCGCCTTTGGCGTCACACTCGACCGTTTTGAGATGTCGGACATGATCTGGGGCATCTTCGACCCCACCGGCCAATTGCCCCGCGATCCGGCGACCTTGGTCGTGGACCTGTCGGGCAAGGCCAAACTGCTGTTCGAACTGATGGACCCCGAAGTCACCGCCACCATGGGCGATGAGGCCCCGGGCGAGATTCACGCGCTGAAGGTGAACGAAGTGTCGCTGGACGTGGCCGGGGCTGAGTTCGACGCCTCGGGCGCGATCACCTTTGACAATGACGATATGCAAACCGTGCCCGGCATGCCGAAACCCGTGGGCGCGCTGGACCTGTCGCTGGTCGGCGGCGTGGCCCTGCTCGACAAATTGGTGGCGATGGGCCTCGTGCCGCAGGATCAGGCGATGGGCGCGCGGATGATGATGGGCCTCTTCACCGTACCGGGCGAGGGCGAAGATTCCCTGACCTCCAGAATTGAGTTCACCGAAGAGGGCGGCATCCTCGCCAACGGTCAGCAGATCAAATAACCGGCGGCGCGGCCCTGCGCCGCGCCTGCCCTATCTGGGAAAATAGAGCCCAGCCCTTGCCCCGCGCGGGGCAGGGGATTACCCCTTTTCCAACCCCAAGAGGAGCCAGACCATGCCAGACGCCCTTGATGCATTGACCAAGTCCCTCCTTCATGCGGCGACCAAAGCCGGGGCGGATGCGGCCGATGCCATGGCGATCACGGCAAGCTCTGTCTCGATCGAAGTGCGCGGCGGGGCGCTGGAACAGGCCGAACGCTCCGAAGGAACGGACATCGGGCTGCGGGTCTTCGTCGGCCAACGCTCGGCCAATGTCTCGGCCTCCGACACGTCATCGCGCACGATCGAAGAGATGGCCGAACGCGCCGTCGCCATGGCCCGAGAAGCGCCCGAAGACCCTTATTCCGGGCTGGCCGATCCCGATCAACTCTCACCCCGCCGCGATGCCGAAGAGCTGGAGCTTTGCGACCCCACGCCCGAACCCTCCCCCGAAGCCCTGCAAGAGGACGCCGCCCGCGCCGAAGCCGCCGCGCTGGCCGTCAAAGGTGTCAGCCAAGTGCAATCGGCAGGCGCAGGCTATGGCGCGCAAGAGATTTACCTCGCCGCGACAAACGGGTTCGAGGGCGGCTATGCCCGCAGCGAACGCGGGCTGTCCTGTGTCGCCATCGCAGGCAGCGGCACCGGGATGGAGCGGGACTACGACGGCGACAGCCGCATCTTTCAGGCCGATCTGCGCGACGCGCAGGAGATCGGCACACGCGCGGGCGAACGCGCGCTGGCGCGGCTCGATGCCCGCAAGCCCCCCACCGGCAGCTACCCGGTGCTGTTTGACGAACGCATCGCCGCCTCGCTGATCGGGCATCTCTTGGGGGCGATCAACGGTCAGGCGATTGCGCGCGGCGCGTCTTTCCTGCGCGATGCCAAGGGCGAACAGGTGCTGCCCGAAGCCCTGTCCCTGATCGAAGACCCGACCCGCATCCGCGCCACCGGCTCGCGCCCCTTTGACGCCGAAGGGCTGCCGACCCAGCGGCGGGCCATCGTCGAAAAGGGCATCTTGCAAGATTGGACACTCGACCTCGCCACCGCCCGCAAGCTGGAACTCAGCCCCACCGGCAACGCCGCGCGCGGCCCCGGCTCTGGCCCGCAGCCGTCGAACTGGAATATTGCGCTGACCCAAGGCGAGGCCAGCCGCGACGATCTGATCGCCGAGATGGGTACCGGGCTTTTGGTGACCTCCATGATCGGCAGCACGATCAACCCCAACACGGGCGACTATTCGCGCGGCGCCTCTGGCCTCTGGGTTGAGAATGGTGAGATCACCCATGCGATCAACGAATGCACCATCGCGGGCAATCTGCGCGACATGCTGCGGGCGATGATCCCCGCCAATGACGCGCGCATGCATCTTAGCCGCGTCGTGCCTTCGCTGCTGGTGCCGGGAATGACCCTTGCCGGTGCCTGAGGACGATCTCACCCTCCTGATCGACGCCGCCCGCAAGGCGGGTGCCGTGGCGCGCGGCTTTGTCGGGGCCACGGCGAAACGCTGGGACAAGCCCGATAACGCAGGCCCGGTGACCGAAGCCGATCTGGCAGTGAACGATCTGCTGCTGTCGGAGTTGCGCGGCGCGCGGCCCGACTATGGCTGGCTGTCTGAGGAGACGGAGGACAATACCGACCGGCTGAGGCATGAGCGGGTGTTCATCATCGACCCGATCGACGGCACCCGCAGCTTTGTCGAGGGGTCCGACACTTGGGCCCATTCGCTGGCGGTGGCCGAGGGCGGCGCGGTGACGGCGGCAGTGGTCTATCTGCCAATGCGCGACATGCTCTATGCCGCGCGCCGGGGCGGTGGCGCCACGTTGAACGGCGCGCCGATCCGCACCTCCGAGGTCAGGGATCTGGCCGAGGCGACAGTGCTTGCCGCGCGGCCCGCGCTGGTGGCCGAACGCTGGCACGGCGGCGCGGCACCGGTGTTCAAACGCAGCTACCGCCCCTCGCTCGCCTACCGTATGGCGCTGGTGGCCGATGCCTCTTTCGACGCGATGATCACCCTGCGCCGCACATGGGAATGGGACATCGCCGCAGGCACGTTGATCGTGGCCGAGGCGGGCGGTACCTGCACCACCGCGACGGGCGGGGCGCTGAGGTTCAACAACCGCGACCCGCGTGTCGATGGCATCGTGGCGGGTGGCCCTTCGGTGCAGCGCGCGCTGATCGACGCCCTTGCGTGACCGGCCTCATCTGCTAGGCACTATGCGCAGCACCGCAGCTTTGACAGATCAAAGGACAGCTCCATGACCCAACGCCTGCACCTTGTTTTCGGTGGCGAACTTGTCGATCCCACCAAGAACGCGTTCAAGAATGTCGACGACATCCATATCGTCGGGATCTTCCCCAATTATGCCAGCGCCTATGACGCATGGAAATCCGAAGCGCATCGTACCGTCGATAACGCGCATATGCGCTATTACATCGCCCATCTGCACCGCCTGCGCGACGAAGAGACATCGGCCTCGCCCACCGAAGAGCTGGAATAAACCACCATGGCGGCGCGGTCGCTGGGGCTTGCAGCCTATCGCGCCCTCGTGCGCCGGGGCGGGGCCGAAGACGCGCCGCCCTATATCCCGCGCCCCGAAGGTGAGCTGGTCTGGATGCATGCCGCCGAAGCGGGCAATGTTTTGGCCGTGCTCGACCTTGCCAAACGGTTCATGGCGATGCGCGACCGGGTCGCGGTGCTGGTCACCCTCTCGGAAAGCGCGGCGGCCCAAGACCTGGCAACGAGCGATACGCGCGATCTGTTCATCCTCCCCGCCCCCAGCGAACACCCCGACAACGTGGCGCGGTTCCTTGACCATTGGCGGCCCGATTTCTGCCTGTGGACATGGGGCGGGCTGAGGCCCAACCTCGTGTTGGAGACCGCAGCGCGCGACTGCCCGATGATGATGATCGACGCCGACAGCGCCGGTTTCGATGGCCGCCGCGACCGCTGGCTGCCCGATGTGACGCGGCAGTTGCTGGCGGCTTTCGATCAGGTGCTGGCCCGTTCCCCCGCCGTGCTGCGCCGTCTCGTGCAACTGGGCCTGCCGCGCAGCAAGGGGCAGGTGACCTCGCCGCTGCTGGCGGGTGGTCAGGCGCTGCGCTGTGCGGAATCGGATTTGGCGGATATGTCGGCCTGTCTGGTCGGGCGTCCGGTTTGGTATGCCACCCAAGTGCTGGCCGAAGAGATACCTGTCGTGCTCACCGCCCATCGCCAAGCGCTGCGCCTGTCGCACCGCTTGCTCCTTATCCTGCACACCCATGATTACCCGACCGCCGATATCGCCTATGAGCGCGCCCGCGCGCGGGGGTTCACCACGATGCGGTGGGGCGATGACCCCTACCCCGACGAGACGACGCAGGTCATGGTGGCGGACGATCCCGGCGACCGGGGGTTGTTCTTTCGGGTGGCGCCGGTGTCTTTCCTCGGGTCTTCGCTGGTCTCGGGCCACGGCGGCTGCGACCCGTTTGAGGCCGCGGCGCTTGGCTCGGCGGTCCTATACGGCCCCAAGGTGCGCAACTTCCTACCCTCCTACGGGCGGCTCGCCACGGCGGGGGCGGCGCGGATCGTGAATGACGCGGGCGCGCTCGGCAATGCGGTGTCGCGGTTGATCGCGCCGGATCAGGCGGCCACGATGGCCCATGCGGGCTGGGACGTGATCAGCGAAGGGGCCGAACTGGCCGATAGGGTGATTGAAATGGTGCAAGACCGGCTCGACGAACAAGCGGGAGCATCCGATGCGCGCGCCTGATTTCTGGCACCTGCCCCGCCCCGACTGGCGCGCGCGGCTGTTGCAACCGCTGGGCGCGCTTTATGCTACGGCGACCGCGCGGCGACTGGCGGGCGGCACGCCGCTACGACTGGGGGTGCCGGTGATCTGCGTCGGCAATATCAACGCGGGCGGCACCGGCAAGACGCCCACGGTGATAGCGGTGCTGCAATATCTGCTGGAGCGCGGCCACCGCCCGCATGTCGTCTCACGCGGCTATGGCGGCACGCTGGAGGGGCCGGTGCGGGTCGATCCCACACAGCACGGCGCAGAGGAGGTCGGGGACGAGCCGCTGCTGTTGGCCGCCTTTGCAGAGGTCTGGGTCGCCCGTGACCGCGCGGCGGGGGCGCAGGCCGCCGAGGCGGCGGGGGCAACGGTGGTGGTGCTGGATGACGGTTTTCAGAACCCCGCGCTGGTGCAGGACCTGAGCATCGTCGTGGTAGATGCGGTCAAAGGGTTCGGCAACGGCCTCTGCCTGCCCGCCGGGCCGTTGCGTGAGCCTGTCGCGGCGGGGCTGGCGCGGGCCGATCTCTTGCTCTCCATCGGGGATGAGGCGGCCCAAGCGCGCTTTGCGAAACGGCTGCCAAAGACAGACCTGCCCCATGCGCGCGCCGAACTCGCGCCGCTGCAAACCGGAATGGATTGGTCGGATTCCCAAGTGCTCGCCTTTGCAGGCATCGGCCATCCTGAGAAGTTTTTCGCCACGCTGCTCGGGCTGGGGGCAACGATCCTTCACGCCGAGGCACTGGAGGATCACCAGCCGCTGACCTCGCGGCTGATGCTGCGGCTGGAGGCCGAGGCCGCGATGCGCTGCGCACAGCTTGTCACCACCGAGAAAGACGCGGTGCGCCTGCCGATGGAGTTCCGTGCCAAGGTGCTGACCCTGCCGGTGCGCCTGTCCCTGCCCGAAGGCAACGCGCTGCACGCAGCGCTGGACAGGCTGCCACCGCCTTAGGCCTTGTTGTCTTCGCCCAGTTTCGGCGCAGGCCGGTGCAGCGAAAGCTCGGCCCCCGAAAAGGTGAAGGGCGAGCGCAGCCCCGGCACCCCGTCGAGCTCGATCTGCATGCCCCGCGCCACGACCTGCGGATCGGCCATGACATCGGCCATGTCATTGATCGGCCCGGCAGGCACGCCATGCGCTTCGCAAGCGGCCAAAAGGTCGTCACGGCTGCGCAGACGGGTCGCCCCGGTCAGGCGGCGGATCATCTCGGGCCGGTTGGCAACCCGGTCGGCGTTCTTGAGGTATTCCGGCGCGGTGGCCATGTCGTCCAACCCCAGCAACTGACACAGACGCTGATATTGCCCGTCATTGCCCGTGGCGATGATGAGATGGCCGTCGGAACATTCAAACACCTCATAAGGCGTCAGGTTGGGATGCGCGTTGCCCATCCGTGTCGGTGCCTTGCCGGTGGTAAGATAGTTCATCGCCTGATTGCCGGTGATCGCCACGGCGCAATCCAAAAGCGCCATATCGATATGCTGGCCGACGCCGGTTTGGTTACGCTGGTGCACGGCGGCCAGAATCGCGGTGCTGGCATAGACCCCGGTAAAGATATCGGTGATCGCCATGCCGGACTTCTGCGGCTGGCCGTCCGGCTCCCCGGTGATCGACATCAGGCCGGACATGCCTTGAATGATGAAATCATAACCCGCGCGATGGGCATACGGCCCCGTGTGGCCGAAACCCGTGATCGAACAATAGATCAGTTTCGGGAACTGGGCAGACAGGCTGGCATAGTCCAACCCGTATTTCGCCAATCCCCCGGTCTTGAAATTCTCGATCAGGATATCCGCATCGGCCAAAAGCTCTTTGACCTGCGCCTGACCTTCCTCAGTGCGAAAATCCACGGTGACCGAGGCTTTGCCCCGGTTGGTTGAGTGGAAATAGGAAGCGGTGACATCCTCGTCCCGGGTGACGAAGGGTGGCCCCCATTGGCGGGTGTCATCCCCCGCCGGGCTTTCCACTTTGATCACCTCGCATCCGAGGTCCGACAGTGTCTGACCGGCCCAAGGGCCAGCCAGAACACGCGCCAATTCGACGACTTTCAGTCCTGCAAGCGGTGCGGTCATTAGCCAGCCAGCGCTTCGTCGAGGATTTCCTTCATGTCGGCATAGGACATGTTGGCGTGTTTCTTGCCGTCGATGACAAAGCTCGGCGTGCTCGAGATGTCATCCTCTTTGGCGTTCTCGGTGTACCATGCCACCAGCGCCTCGGCTTTTTCACCGTCTTTCAGGCATTCATCCAGCGTCTCGTTATCAAGGCCGGCCAGACGGCCAATCTTGCGCAGCTCATCGACGATGGCGGCAGGTTCGCCCGCGCGGGTCCATTCGCTTTGCGATTTGTAGATCAGGTCAGCGATGCCAAAGAACTTCTCCTGACCGCCGCAGCGCGCCACCATGGAGGCCCAGAGACCGTAGCGGTCGAAATAGACTTCGCGGTAGATGAACTTGACCTTGCCGCTGTCGATGTAATCGGCCTTCAGCTTTTTGAAGGTGTCGTTGTGGAAGGTCGCGCAATGCGGGCAGGTGAAAGAGGCGTATTCGACAACCGTCACCGGCGCGTTCTCATCACCCAAGACCATCTCGGTGATGCCGGAGGTGTCGACTTCGCCCTCGGTCGTTTGCGCATTCGCAGCGCCGACGAAGGGGGTCAGCGCAGTGCTGCCGAGGGGGGCCGAGCCAAAGCTGCTGGCAGCGAACCAGCCGCCGACGCCAAGGGTGGCAAGACCGCCAAGGATTACGTTTCTGCGATTCATAGGATGTTCCTTCCGTTTGACCAGCTATCAGATCGTCAGCTTTGGTTCTTGTTCAATATGTTCTCGCCCAGACGTGCAAGGGCCTCGCGCAGCCCCTCATCGGCCACCGGCTTGGCGGCTTCGGCTGCTTTTTGTTGCAACGCGGGGTTGGGGCGGGGCTTCTCGCCCTTGGGCTTGTGATCGAAAGCGACGCGCCCCTCGGCAAATCCGGTCGCCGCCGTCTGGGTGATCCGCACCCGCGCGATGGCGTTGTAGCCGTAGACCGCGTTGACCCGCGCGCGCAGTTGCTCTTTCTGCATTTCCAGCATGGGCGCATTGGCCCCGGTGGTCAGCAGGGTCAGGGTGGCACCGATGCCCTCCTTGCGGCCATAGCTGACCTCGACAGGGCGCGAGATGGCGGCGGTTGCCTCGCCCGCGATCTCGGCCCAATGGGTCAGCAGGCGGGATTGCGCAAAGCCGCGCGTCTCGCTCGCCTTGCGGATCTGTTGCGAGAGCAGGCTGTTGGTGCGTTTGAACCCTTTTGTAGTCGTACGACGTGGCGGCATGGCTTTGTTTCCCGAATGTGCTGACATACATAACCATTTGCCCCAGCGTCACCAGCCCCTGCCCCGTCGAAAGGCCTAAACATTGCGTGAGAAAACCCGCGTCAGCGAGCTGCCGCCGATCCTGCTAGAGTGGTACGACACCCATGCCCGCGCCCTGCCATGGCGGGTGCCGCCACAGGACCGGATCGCCGGGGTCATGCCCGACCCCTACCGCATCTGGCTGAGCGAGGTCATGTTGCAGCAAACCACCGTGGCCACGGTAAAGGATTACTTCGCGCGGTTCACCGCCCGCTGGCCGGATGTCGCCGCCCTCGCCGCCGCCGAGGATGCCGATGTGATGGCCGAATGGGCCGGGCTTGGCTATTACGCCCGCGCCCGCAACCTGCTGAAATGCGCCCGCGTGGTGGTGGATGAGCATGGCGGCAACTTCCCCGCGGATCACGACGCGCTGCTGAAACTGCCGGGGATCGGACCCTATACGGCGGCGGCGATTGCCTCCATCGCCTTCGATTTGCCCCATGCGGTGCTCGACGGCAATGTGGAGCGGGTGATGGCGCGGGTCTATGACATCCACACGCCCCTGCCCGCCGCCAAGCCCGAGTTGATGGCCCGGGCCGCCGCCCTGACCCCGGCGGCCCGGCCCGGCGACTATGCCCAAGCGGTGATGGATCTGGGCGCCACGATCTGCACCCCGAAATCCCCCGCCTGTGGCATTTGCCCTTGGCGCGATCCCTGCGCCGCGCGGGCGCAAGGCACGGCGGCGCTCTTGCCCAAGAAGACGCCGAAGAAACCGAAACCCATCCGTCACGGCACGGTCTATCTGGCAGAGCGCGAGGATGGTGCATGGCTGCTAGAGACGCGGCCCGAAAAGGGGCTGCTTGGCGGCATGCTCGGCTGGCCCGGCTCCGACTGGGTCGACACATCCGAGCCGCGCCCCGAAGGCACACCGCCCATGTCCGCCGATTGGCGCGCCCTGCCGGGTGAGGTGCGCCACACCTTCACCCATTTCCATCTTATGTTGACGGTGCAGCACGCGCGGGTCGGCCATGATGCCGCGCCGCAAAACGGTGAATTCATCGGTCAGAACCAGTTCCGCCCCAGCGATCTGCCCACCGTCATGCGCAAAGCCTTCGACCTCGCGCGCTAGCGCCGCGTCAGGCTTTGAGCCTCGGGGAAACTGCGGTATATCTGGCGCGCAACTATGAGGTGCCCCATGGCCAACCGCATCATCGCCGCCCAAGACCTCGCCCGCCTGTCGCGCGCCCTGCCTTTCTGGATGTCCCTGCTGCTGATCCCGCTGGCGTGGTTCTGTGCGGTGCAGGGCGGCTGGACCATCGCGCTGCTGCCGCTGGTGACATGGTATCTGTTTTCAATGCTCGACGCGGTGCTGGGGCTGAACCTCGACAACGCCGATCTAGAGGCGACGGAGGATGATCTTTATTGGTACCGCCTCGTCACCCTGCTCTGGACCCCGCTGCAATTCCTGACCGTCTTTGGCCTGATCTACTACGCCACACGCGCCGGGCATCTTGGCACGGCAGAGCGGATCTTTCTGTTCTTCGGCGTGGGCGTTATCACCGGCACCATCGGCATCAACTACAGCCATGAGCTGATGCACCAACGTAACAAGACCGAGCGGCGGCTGGCGGATATCCTGCTGGCCATGGTGCTTTATTCGCATTTCCGGTCTGAGCATCTATTGGTGCACCACCGCCATGTCGGCACCCCGCGCGACACGGTGACGGCGCGCTACAACGAAGGGTTTCATCGCTTCTACCCCCGCGTGCTGCGCGACTCGCTGACCTCGGCCTTTCAAGCGGAAGAGAACATGCTGGCCCGCAAGGGGTTGCCTTGGACTGATCCGGGCAATCCCTTTTTCAAATACTGGGCGCTGCAAGCCACCTTTTTGCTGCTGGCGCTGATCTTGGGCGGTTGGAGCGGGCTGGGCCTGTTCCTTGTTCAAGCCGGGGTGGCGATCTGGCAATTGGAACTGGTCAATTACATCGAACACTACGGGCTGACGCGCAAACATCTGGGCGGCGGAAAATATGAACATGTCCAGCCACGCCATTCGTGGAACGCGGCGCATAAGGCCAGCAACTGGCTGCTGATCAACTTGCAACGCCATTCCGATCACCATTACAAACCCGACCGGCGCTTTCCGGTCTTGCAGACCTATGGCACGGGCGATGCGCCGCAGCTTCCTTACGGCTATCCGGTGATGACCATGGCCGCCATGGTGCCGCCACTGTGGCGGCGCATCATGAACCCGCGCGTCCGCAAATGGCGCGAGATGTATTACCCCGAGATTACCGACTGGAAAGCCTACAACAAGGCCAGCAACCCCCTGCCCCGTCTCTGATCACGGCAACGCAAAGTTAAACTTTGCCTGTCAGATATGCTGCGATTGTTACCAGTGGAGTGGTACTGATGCAGCACCAGCAAACGCCCGCGCGGGCGGCCTATGATGGCACCTGTCTGATCGTCGAAGACAGTGAGTTTGACCGAGAAAGACTGCGCCGCGTTCTGGCCCGCGCCTATGGCGGGATGCGGGTCGAATTCGCCCCCAGCATCGAAGCCGCCCGCAGGGCACTCCGCGCCGGTGACAAGGCGCTGATCCTGCTCGACAACAACCTACCCGATGGGCTGGGCGCGAATTTCGCGCTGGAACTGGCCTGCGACAATCGCCATGCGCAGACCCCCGTTATCATGCTCAGCGATTGGCCCTCTCCCATCATGTGGGAAAAGGCTGCCTCTGCCGGGGTGCTTTATGTCGTAAATAAATCCGACTTCGATGCCAGCTACCTTGCCGCCGCGCTGCGCGAGCTTCAGGGTCGCAATCGGCATATGCATTAGCCCAGCCGCACGGGCAGAACCAAAAAAAACCCCGCCATTGGGCGGGGTCAAGGTAGGCACCCGTGTGCATGCCCCTCACGCAGAGGGGCCACGGGTGCCGGCGGTGTTCGATTATCCGGGGTGGATCAGTTCGCCATCTCGGCTCTGATCTGCTGACGCAGAATGTCGATGGGGACATTCTTGCCGTCTTTCTTGTAGCACCAATAGGTCCAGCCGTTGCAGCTTGGCGCTTTCTCATAGGCCGCGCCCACCTGATGGATCGACCCTTTGACATCGCTGCCAATGAGGGTGCCATCGGCACGGACCTTGGCCTTGTGGCGGCCATTCATGGAATAAAGGTTCTCGCCCGGACGCAGCATGCCACGCTCGACCAACTGGCCGAAAGGCACACGCGGCTCGGCGCGTTTGGAAGTGGTGGTTTGCAGTGCTTCGTTATCGAATTTGCGCACCATCGCGATCCGCTTTTCGGCCACCTTGCGATAGGCTTCCTCACGTTCGATCCCGATGAAATCGCGGCCCAGCATCTTGGCCACGGCGCCGGTGGTGCCGGTGCCGAAGAACGGGTCGAGGATCACGTCGCCGGGGTTGGTCGAGCCGACAAGGATGCGGTGCAGCAGGCTTTCGGGTTTTTGCGTCGGATGCGCCTTTTCGCCCGACTCATCCTTCAGACGCTCATGGCCGGTGCAGATCGGCAGCACCCAATCGCTGCGCATCTGGATGCCTTCGTTCAGCGCCTTCAGCGCCTCATAGTTGAAGGTGTATTTGCTGTTCTCGCTCTTCCCGGCCCAGATCATCGTCTCATGGGCATTGGTAAAGCGCTTGCCACGGAAGTTCGGCATCGGGTTCGACTTGCGCCAGACCACATCGTTGAGGATCCAAAAGCCCTGATCCTGAAGCGCCGCGCCGACGCGGAAGATGTTGTGATAGCTGCCGATCACCCAGATTGCGCCATCGGGCTTGAGCAGACGCCGCGCGGCTTTAAGCCATGCGCGGGTGAATTCGTCATAGGCTTTGAAGCTGGCGAATTGGTCCCATTCGTCATCAACTGCATCGACCTTGGAGTTGTCGGGGCGATGCAAATCACCTCGCAACTGCAAGTTGTAGGGCGGATCCGCGAAGATCAGATCCACCGATTCTGCTGGGAGGGCGTTCATTGCCTCAATGCAATCGCCCGCAACAATAGTGTTCAAGGGAAGCGCCGCAGCGCCCTTTGTCATCGTTTTCATATCTCTGCCTCATTACCCGGCGCTTAAGCGCTCATTGGTTGTGGATAAAATGAGCCATCAGAGAATCGTGGTCAATTTCTTTTTTGAATCAATCGGTTAACAAATTGGCTTGATACAAGATATTGTGTACCGGTTTGAACAAACGTCTATGGTGTGGGGTGACACCAAGATCCTGCAGGGCGGCGATGTGGCTTTTCGAGCCATAGCCCATATTGGTTTCCCAACCGTAACCCGGATGCTGTTGCGCCAAATCCACCATGAGGTTATCGCGCACGGTTTTCGCAACGATAGAAGCCGCCGAGATCGACAGACAGCGCGCATCGCCCTTCACCACAGGTTGCGCGGGCAGCGCCAAATCACGCGGAAGCATATTGCCGTCGATCAGCGCATAGTCCGCTTTGCAGGCCAAACCGGCCAAGGCGCGGGTCATGGCCAGATGGCTGGCACGCAAGATGTTGTGTTCTTCGATCTCTTCGACCGTGGCATGGGCCACGCAGACCACGGCGACCGACATGATCTCTTCATAAAGCTTTTCACGGGCGCGGGCGGTCAGTTTCTTGGAATCGTTCAGCCCCTGAGGGATCTGCCCTTCGGCAAAGACCACGGCAGCGGCAGTGACCGGCCCGGCCAGCGGGCCACGGCCCACTTCGTCCACACCGGCGATGGTGCGAAAGCCGCGGGTCATCGCCCCGCGTTCGAGTTCATAGTCAGGTATCATGGGGCTGGTGAAACCGCATGCGCCCAAAAGGTGCAACAAAAAAGAGAAAGGGGAGGCGCCCGAACACCCCCCCTTTCAAAACCCGAGCGACAGGGACGTGCCGCTCGGTCAAGGCACGTCGGAGTTACCGACGCGCCAAGCTGTAACCCGAGTCGCGCAGACAGCGGGCGTCATAGCCGTAGCGCGCGCCCTCGGCGGTACTGACGCGTTTGGCACAGTAGCGAGGCAGGCGATCGGCATAGGCGTAATTCTTTTCAAGGCAGGGCTCGCCAAACATCATGACCTTGCCCTCATCGCCCTCATAGCTGCGGAAACACTGCTGCGGCAGCAGCTTGCGGTCCACGCGCTCAGGCAGGGGGCGCACTTCGCGCTCGGGGTAGGTGGCACGGTCGCGATCAGGGCGGGTCCAGTCGTCGCGGCGCGGCGCGGGGCGCGGATCGACATAGGGGCGCGGATGGGGCCGCTTGGAAACCGTCGGGTAATACCGGGGCGCCTCATAGACCGGCGCGGCGCGGCGGCGGGTCACGGTCTCACGCTCTTTGCGCTCTTTGTTGTTGTCGTAGATCATCTTGCCCACGATCGCGACACCCGCAATCGCGGCGAGCGTGCGCAGCACCTCTTTTTCATCGGCAGCAGCCGGGCGGGCGCCAAAGGCAGTGATGGCAACCGACAGGGCGGCGATGGTAGCAATGAACTTGCGGTACATGGGTCTGGTCCCTTCTCGTTATCGGCGCGTTTCGCTGCGCCCTTGATCCTCTGCGGCCATAACTCGGGGGCCGCGTATCGGTCCGTGTGTCTGTTGGTGCCACCAAATTGGGATGAGGGCCAAAGACAGGCAATAACAGGGGGTCGTTATCCAATAACAAGACACTCAAAACGCCTTGGTTATTGAATATCAGCGGGCGAAAGCGCATTAAAAACATATGAAAAACCCATGTCTCTCCTTGCTGACCGCGCTGGCGGTCATTCTGGCCCTGCCCGCCGCGGCAACAGCCGGATGCTTTGCCGATTACAAGGCCAAGCAAGACAATCCGCTGCGCCTTCACTATGGGGTGGCGCAGATCTCCGGGGCCTGTGAGCCAGCCTCCGCCGAAACCGAACTCACGCCGCGTCTTGCAGCGGAGGGCTGGACATTGTTGAATGTGCTGTCTGTTTTCGATGACGAAGGCTTGGATCAAAGGAAAGACAGTGCAGGAACATTCTACCTCCGCTTCTGACATGCGCAGATTTGGCGGGCGTTTCGTGATCGGCGGCATCGCCGCCGTGGTCGCCGTGCTTTTGGTAGGGGCGCTTGTCCTGCTTTGGGCGCTGCCGGATGCGAACGTTTTTAACGCGCGGGTCGAGCGGATCTTTATCGAAAATGACGATCTGACCACCCAGGCCGAGATCAAGCTGCTGGAAATCCTCGCCCAGTCCGGCACCGCCTTTTCCGAGACTTTGGCCAGCTATCGCATCGTGATCGTGGTGCTCTTGGTCTTTGCCAGCGCCATGCTGGTCGCGGCGATGGTGTTTCTGTTCATGCTGATCGGCTTCAACCGCCGCATGGCCCAGATCGAGCGGACGGGCATTCAGGTGAACTCTCTGCTGATCAGCCGGGAAGAGAATACCGTCTATCTCAACAACCTCGGCTTCAAACTGACGGCTGCTGCGATGGAGACGATGTCGATCCTTGCCGAGGCGCGGATGGATGACGACGTGCTTTCGGGCTCTGAGATCGAAGGTATGATCTCGGGCCGCAGCCCTGCCGACTGTGATGAGGCCGCGGGTGCCACGCGGATCAAGCGCCTGCGCGACACGCTTGGCAACCAGCTGGTGTCGGAACTGCTGGTCAAGAACATCGCCCGGCGCGGCTATATGCTGGCGATCAACAAGGACGTGATCAAGGTTCTCTGACCCCGGCAAAGCACCGCCCTGCCCCGCCCTCACGCGGCTGGCCCTAGCCAATGCCCCGCAGGCACGTTAAATGGCGTCAAATTAAATTGGACAGACTGGAGTAATCAGATGGGTTATCGCGTCGCCGTCGTCGGTGCCACAGGCAATGTGGGCCGTGAAATGTTGAACATCCTTGCGGAGCGTCAGTTCCCCGTGGACGAGATCGTGGCCCTTGCCAGCCGCCGTTCGCTCGGGACTGAGATCACCTTCGGGGACAAGACCCTCAAGACCAAAGACCTCGACACTTTCGATTTCACCGGCTGGGACATGGCGCTTTTCGCCGTGGGCTCTGAAGCGACCAAGAAATACGCGCCTGCCGCTGCCAAAGCGGGCTGCGTGGTGATCGATAACTCGTCGCTCTACCGCTACGACAACGAAGTCCCGCTGATCGTGCCGGAGGTGAACCCCGAAGACGTGCACGGTTATTCCAAAAAGAACATCATCGCCAACCCCAACTGCTCCACCGCGCAGATGGTCGTGGCGCTGAAGCCGCTGCATGACCGCGCCAAGATCAAGCGCGTCGTGGTCAGCACCTACCAGTCGGTTTCCGGCTCGGGCAAAGAGGCCATCGACGAGCTTTGGGACCAGACCAAATCGGTCTACAACCCGACCGACAATTACGAGGCCAAGGTCTACCCCAAGCAGATCGCCTTTAACGTGATTCCGCATATCGACGTCTTCCTCGAAGACGGGTCGACCAAGGAAGAATGGAAAATGGTCGCCGAGACCAAGAAGATCGTCGACCCGTCGATCAAGGTCACCGCGACCTGCGTGCGCGTGCCGGTTTTCGTGGGCCATGCGGAATCGATCAACATCGAATTCGAAGACCACCTCGATGAAGCCGAAGCCCGCGACATCCTGCGCGAAGCGCCGGGCATCATGGTAATCGACAAGCGCGAAGACGGCGGCTACGTCACGCCGGTGGAATGCGTCGGCGATTTCGCGACCTTCATCAGCCGCATCCGTCAGGACAGCACCATCGACAACGGCATCAACCTGTGGTGCGTCAGCGACAACCTGCGCAAGGGTGCCGCCCTGAACGCCGTGCAGATCGCCGAGCTGCTGGGCCGCGAAGTGCTGAAAAAGGGCTGAGGTTCAGCCCCAGCTTAGGAACAAGAAAGGGGGCCAAGCGGCCCCCTTTTTCGTTCTACGATTCATCGACGGTCAGACCGGCTCAAACGCGCCCAATTCGGGCAGGTAATGCTCCAACCCGCCCTCGCCGATGTCGGTCCACAAACCGTGCAGCGACAACTCGTCCTTATCGACCGCCTCTTTCAGCCATGGGAAGGTCATCAGGTTTTCCAGCGAGGTGACAACGGCGAGCTTCTCGAGCTGACGCTCCTGCTCGCGCTTGTCCTTGATGCTGGACACGGAATCGAAGGTCGGGCGCAGGATGTCCATCCAGCGGCCCACGAAACTGTCTTTCTTCTCAAGCTCCGGCGCCTCGCCCCGGCACATGGCGGCACAGCCCGCCACACCGCCGCAGCTGGAATGGCCCAACACGATCACATGCGCGACCTTCAGCGCCGTCACCGCATATTCGATCGCCGCCGAGGTGCCGTGCTGGTTGCCGTCGGGCTGGTAAGGCGGCACGAGGTTGGCGATGTTGCGGTGAATAAAGAACTCGCCCTGATCGGCCCCGAAGATCGAGGTCACATGCACCCGGCTGTCGCAGCAGGAAATCACCATGGCGCGTGGATGCTGCCCTTCGGAAGCAAGGCGGCGATACCACGACTGGTTTTCGGCATAGCCGGTCGCCTTCCACCCCTGATAGCGTTGCAACAGATACGACGGCAGAGCCTTGGCCTTGTCCATGTGTACACGT
Source organism: Sulfitobacter sp. 1A13679 (assembly GCF_043557115.1). Lineage (NCBI taxonomy): Bacteria > Pseudomonadati > Pseudomonadota > Alphaproteobacteria > Rhodobacterales > Roseobacteraceae > Sulfitobacter > Sulfitobacter sp. 1A13679. The sequence goes on along the minus strand of NZ_JBIFFO010000004.1, from coordinate 97,146 downwards.
CCCCTAATGCGTGATGCGGTTTTAGCGCAGATAGCGCAAATGCCATACGAATTCGAGAGAAAAGGCACAATCATCGCAACCCTTTGCACACCTTCATGCGCCATATTGCCCCTGAGGCCGTGGGGGCGATCGAAGGATGACAGGAATGCAACTTATGCAAATTCGCCCGACCGAACAGGTCTGCGTCGATCAAGAGCGGCTCGCGCTGCTCTACACACAACTGGGTGAGGTGGGGGCCGAAGATGTCCTCTGCCGCGCGATGGAGGAATTGGCCCTGCGCCTGTCCCATTGCAAAAGGCTGCACGAGGGCCAAGACCGCGCCGGGCTGCGCAAAAGCGTGCACCGCCTGATCGCCATCGCCGATCAAATCGGCATGGCGCTCGTCGCCCGGGTGGCGGCGGATGTGATGGTCTGTATCGACGCCGGGGATGACATCGCCACGGCGGCCACGCTGTCGCGCCTGATCCGCAGCGGCGAACAGTCGTTGACCGCGATATGGGACTTGCCAGAGATCACGATCTGATCGCTTGCGGGTGGCGATGGAAAAGGTAGGCTGCGCGCAAATCCAGATTTGCAAAGGTTTGCCATGTCCGCCGAATTCGCCGCCCCCTCCGCCAATGCCCTGCCGCTTCATGTCTTGAGCGAGACCGCGCTTGAAGGCTGGCTTGCCGATCAGCCCGGCGCTGTGCAGGCATGGGTGAAGGCCAGCGGCTTTGTGGGCGGCCTTGGTCAGGCGCTTGTCGTGCCGGGTGCCGAGGGCGCGCCGGTGATGGCACTGGCGGGCTACGGGTCCGAGGCTGCCCGCCGCAGGGGCCGCTTTCACCTCGCCGCCGCTGCGGCCAAGCTTCCTGCCGGGGATTACCGGATCGAACGCGGCCTGCCCGAGGATCAGGCGGCGACAGAGGCGCTTGGCTGGCTGCTGGCGGGCTATCGTTTCGACCGCTACCGCGAGCAGTCCCCGCTGACTGCCCGCCTTGTCGCGCCCGAGGGGGTCGACGCCGAACAGATCACCGCGCTGGCCACGGGTGAGGTGCTGACCCGCGACCTGATCAACACACCCGCCTCTGACATGGGGCCGCCCGATCTTGAAGCCGCCGCGCGCAACCTGGCCGAGCAGCATCGCGCGAAGATCGAAGTGACCACCGGCGATGCCCTTCTGGAAAACAACCTGCCGATGATCCACACCGTGGGCCGCGCCGCCGACCGCGTGCCGCGGCTGATCGACATGGCATGGGGCGAGGCGGGGCCAAAGCTGACGTTGGTGGGCAAGGGCGTCTGTTTTGACACCGGCGGGCTGAACCTCAAGCCCGGCGCGTCGATGGCGCTGATGAAAAAGGACATGGGCGGGGCCGCCGCCGTGCTGGGGCTGGCGCATATGATCATGGCCACCGGCATGGAGGTGCAGCTTCGCGTGCTGATCCCGGCGGTTGAGAACTCCGTTTCCGGCAACGCCTTCCGCCCCGGCGACATCCTGACTTCGCGCAAGGGGCTGACGGTTGAGATCAACAATACCGATGCCGAGGGGCGTCTGGTGCTGGCCGATGCGCTGGCGCTGGCGGATGAAGACAGGCCCGATCAGATCATCTCAATGGCGACGCTGACCGGGGCCGCGCGGGTGGCCGTGGGGCCGGACCTTGCGCCCTATTACAGTGACGACGCCGCCTTCGTCTCGGCTTTGGAAAGCGCCGCTGCCGGGTCTGCCGATCCGGTCTGGCGGATGCCTTTCCACGACGCCTACGAGGCGCTGATCGAGCCCGGCATCGCCGACCTCGACAACGCGCCCAAGGGCGGCTTTGCCGGGTCGATCACCGCCGCGCTCTTCCTGCGCCGCTTTGTAACCGACAGCAAATACGCGCATTTCGACATCTACGGCTGGCAACCTGCCGACGCCCCCGCCCGCCCGAAAGGCGGCACCGGCCAAGGCACCCGCGCGATCTATGCCGCCCTGCCTGCCTTGCTGAAATCATGAGCGACCCGCGTCTTACCCCGGACCCGGCGCTGGCGACCCAGAACCGCCCTGCGCAGGTGGCGGTGCCGGTGGCCGACCTCTGCCGCCGCCCTGACGGGCCACGCGACCGGCAGCTGTTGTTCGGCGAGCAGGTGACCGTGCTGCATGAGGCGTCGGGCTGGACCTATGTGCAGGCCGAGAAGGATGGCTATTGCGGGCATGTTCTGCAAAGCACCCTTGGCACCCCGCGCAGCGCCACCCACCGCGTCTGCGTGCCTGCCACCCATGCCTATCGCGACGCCGATCTGAAATCGCCGGACGTGCTGAGCCTCAGCTACGGTGCGCGCGTCACGGTGACGGCAGAGACCAAGGATTTCGCCGAAACCCCGCAGGGGCACATTCCGCTGGGCCATCTTGCCCCCGTCGAGAGCCGAGAGGCCGACCCCGCGCAGATCGCCGCGCTGTTCCTTGGCACGCCCTATCTCTGGGGCGGCAACAGCCGTTGGGGGATCGATTGTTCGGGCCTCGTGCAAGCGGCGCTGCTGGCCTGCGGCATCCCCTGCCCCGGTGACAGCGACCAACAGGAAAAGACCGTGGGCGCCCCCGTCAGCGACGCCTATCAACGCAATGATCTGTTGTTCTGGAAAGGCCATGTGGCGCTGGTGGTGGACGGCGAGACGATGATCCACGCCAATGCCCACGCCATGGCCGTGAGCTATGAAAACATCGCCGAGGCCATCGCCCGGATCGAAGCGGGCGGGGACGGCCCGGTGACGGCACATCGCCGCCCCGGCGTTTAATCTACTGCTCGGATCAGCTTGCGCTCCAACACGCGCAGCACGGCCTTCAGGTCATGGCCCCGGCGCAGCACCTGCCCACCCGTGCCCACCACCGCATACATCCCCTGCCGGTTGCGCAGCTTGGGCCGCTTTTCGATCCGGTAAAGCGGTATCTCAGCCGTGCGGCGAAAGACGGAAAAGACGGCCACGTCCTTAAGGTGCGAAATCCCGTAGTCCCGCCACTCCCCCGCCGCGACCATACGCCCGTAGAGCGATAGGATCAGCGACAGTTCGGTGCGGTGAAAGGCGACCTGTTCGGCAGGGCGCTCGAAAGCCGTGATCGGCGATGGGGGCTCTATGCTCATGGCTTTACAGTTGACCCTGACGGGGGCCAAATCAAGCCCTGACATGGCCGAAAGCACCCCTCAAAATTTCTTGAAAGCGTTACAGAATTGTGCAACCAATCTTGAAAATGAAACACAAAGGCATGACGGAATGACCCCAGACGCCCGCGCCCGCAAATGTGCCGAGGTGATGTTCGCCCGAGATTCCGCCTCGGCCGGATTGGGCATGAGGATCGACGAGGTCACCCCCGGCGGCGCGGTTTTGTCGATGTCGGTGCGCCCGGACATGCTGAACGGGCATGGGATTTGTCACGGAGGTTTCATCTTCACGCTGGCCGACAGCGCCTTTGCCTTTGCCTGCAACAGCTACAACCAGACCACTGTCGCCCAGCAGAACCAGATCACCTATCTCAGCCCCGGCCAGCCGGAGGAGCGGCTGACCGCCACCGCATGCGAAGTGTCGCGCAGCGGTCGGTCGGGCATCTATGACGTGACCGTCACGGGCGAGGATGACCGTGTCGTGGCCCTGTTTCGCGGGCTCTCCCGCAGCATCAAGGGCCAGCTATTTACCGAGGAGGAGCCGACCTGATGAAAGACCTGACCCCCGCGAAGGATACGCTCGACCCGATTGAGATCGCCAGCCGGGACGAGATCAGCGCCCTGCAATTGGACCGTCTGAAATGGTCCCTGCGCCATGCCTATGACAACGTGCCCTTCTACAAGCAAAGCTTTGACGATGCGGGCGTGCATCCTGATGATCTGAAACAGCTTTCCGATCTTTCGCGCTTTCCCTTCACGGTAAAGACTGACCTGCGTGACAATTACCCCTTTGGCATGTTCGCCGTGCCGCGTGATCAGGTGGCGCGCATTCACGCATCCTCCGGCACCACCGGGCAGCCGACCGTCGTGGGCTATACCAAGGACGATCTGGCGAACTGGGGGCAAGTCGTCGCCCGCTCCCTACGCGCGGCGGGGATGCGCCCGGGCGATATGCTGCACAATGCCTATGGCTATGGGCTGTTCACCGGCGGCTTGGGCATCCACCTCGGCGCCGATGCGCTTGGCCTGTCGACCGTGCCGATCTCGGGCGGGATGACCCCGCGCCAAGTGCGCCTGATCGAAGATTTCGCCCCCAAGGGCATCACGGTCACCCCGTCCTACGCGCTGTCGATCTTGGATGAATTTGCCAAACAGGGCATCGACCCGCGCCAATCCTCGCTCGAAGTCGGCATTTTCGGGGCCGAACCCTGGACCAACGCCATGCGGCAGGAGATCGAACAGGCTTTCGACATGCATGCGGTCGATATCTACGGCCTCAGCGAAGTCATGGGGCCGGGCGTGTCGATGGAATGTGTGGAGACCAAGGATGGGCTGCACATCTGGGAGGATCATTTCTATCCTGAGATTATTAACCCCGAAACCGGTGCCCCGGTTGAGGACGGCGAGATGGGCGAGTTGGTCTTCACCTCGCTCACGAAACAGGCCTTCCCGATCATCCGCTACCGCACCCGCGACCTGACCCGCCTGCTGGCGGGCACCGCGCGCGCCATGCGGCGGATGGAGAAGGTGACCGGGCGCAGCGACGACATGATTATCCTCCGCGGCGTCAACATCTTCCCCACCCAGATCGAAGAGGCGCTGATGGCCACGCCGGGCTTGGCTCCGCATTTCCAGATCGAACTCTCGCGCCCCGACCGGATGGATCAGATGCGCGTGCTGTGTGAATGCGCTGACGCCAGCGTCACCACCGATGCCCGGGCTGCTGCGATCAAAGCGCTGTCGGCACAGATCAAACAGACCGTCGGCATTTCGGTCACGGTTGAGGTCATGGACGTGGGCGGCGTTGCCCGGTCCGAGGGCAAAGCCGTGCGTATTCTCGACAACCGCCCCAAGGGCTAGGGAAAGACCCTAGCCGCAGGTGACTTTGGCGATTTTGCCTTCCGCGTCCAAGACGATGTTGGTGCGGTTGGGATTGGCGTCCATCGTCACCGGGTCGCCCTCGGTATAAACGCGCTTGGGCTCGGAAACGATGCTCGCCGCCGACTTCGGGCGGCCGATCAGCCCCCACCAACTGCCTTCTTTGCAGGTGTCGGTCGGGCGCTCGGCGGCTGCGAGCTCTTCCTGACCGTTGTCCTCAGAGGGGCTGGAGGTGTCATTCACCGCATTGACCACCGAATCCGGCAGCGGCTTGGGCTTGGCCGGGCTGCTGGGGGTTTCGGACCGCGCAGGGGCCGATGGCTCAGAGGCAGCCGGTGGCGGCGCGGGCGTGGTCGCCACAGGCGCGGGCGCCGGGATCGGGTTCTGCACCGGCGCTGTCGATAATTCGGCGCAACCGGCCAGCACTAGGGGTGCCAAGAAAACTACTTTCATATTCCAAACCTCGTTCTTCGGGTGGCGTCCATCCTGCAACAGGTAGCTCCCTCCGCTGCCCCGCCAAGGGTGGGGCGCTTTGCGTTTGCTGGAACCTGCCGATGGGACTGCTGTGGCAGCGAGATCACGGAGCCGCCCGAGGCGATTCCGCTGGCCGCAACCCCTTGAGCGCGCAGGTGGTGTCGATCGGTTCGGCCAAGACCCACGCCCTGCCCCATTGCACCCCAAGGGCGGGCTGGCTAATGCTTGACCCATGGTCGCGATCTTCCTGAAAACCCTGCCGTTCTTTGCGCTGATCGGCCTTGGCTACTGGGCCGGGCGCACGCGGTTTTTTTCTGCCGAAGCGACGGCCTATCTCACCAAATTCGTCTTCTACTTCGCCCTCTCGGCGATGCTGTTCCGCTTTTCCGCCAATCTGTCCTTGGCCGAGGTCTGGGACAGCCGCCTTGTCGCCGCCTACCTCTGGGGGACGGCCTTCGTCTATGCCATCGCCAGCCTCGTCGGTTTTTTGCGCGGGCTCGATGTGGCCACCAATGGGATCGAGGCGCAATGCGCCGTGATCGGCAACACCGGCTTTCTGGGCGTGCCGATGCTGACGCTGCTCTTAGGGCCGGATGCCATCGGCCCCGTGCTGCTGGCGCTGACCGTCGACATGATCATCTTTTCCAGCCTCATCGTGATCCTGATCACCGGCTCCCGCGAGGGGCAATTGCGGCTGGCGACACTCAAAACCGTCGGGATTGGCCTGCTGAAAAACCCGATGATCGTCGCCATTACACTCGGGTTCCTCTGGTCCGGCTTCGGCATCCCGATCCCCGTGCCGCTGAACGAATTTCTGGCCATCCTTGGCGGCGCCGCCACCCCCGGTGCCCTTTTTGCCATCGGCGCCTCGCTGGCCTCTAAATCCGCCGAACGGATCGAGATCGCGGGCTGGCTGACTTTCTGCAAACTGGTGCTGCACCCGCTCTTCGTGGCCTTTGGCGCGCTGTTTCTCTTCGGCGTCGACCCGTATAAAGCCGGGGTCATCATCGCCACGGCCTCCCTCCCGGTCGCGGGCAATGTCTATATGCTCGCCCAACACTACGGCGTCGCCCCTCAGCGGGTCTCTGCCGCCATTCTCGTCTCAACCACAGTTAGTATCGTGACCGTCAGCCTTGTCGTAGGTTGGGTCTCGGCCCTGTGACATATCCAATTTCGAAAGGAACGCTGCCATGAAAACCATCTCGGAAAACGCCTGTTTCGGTGGCACGCAGGGGGTCTACTCCCACGCCTCCGACTCCTGCGGCTGCGACATGACATTCGGCCTGTTTCTCCCCGCCGAGGTGCAGGACGGTCCGGTCCCGGTGCTGTGGTATCTCTCAGGGCTGACCTGCACCCATGAGAACGCCATGACCAAGGCGGGCGCGCAGGCTTGGGCTGCCGAACACGGCATCGCATTGGTCTTCCCCGACACCTCCCCGCGTGGTGACGATGTGGCCGATGACGATGCTTACGACCTTGGCAAAGGCGCGGGGTTTTATGTGAACGCGACCCAAGACCCTTGGGCGGCGCACTATCAGATGTGGGACTATTTGGCCGAGGAACTGCCGAGCCTGCTGGCAGAAAACTTCGCCCTCGATATGGAGCGTCAAGGCATCACCGGCCATTCCATGGGCGGGCACGGCGCGCTGACGCTGGCGATGAACCTGCCGGGGCGTTTCCTCTCGGTTTCTGCCTTCGCGCCGATCACCCATCCGACGGCGAGCGATTGGGGCAAAAAGCAACTCACCGCCTATCTCGGCACGGATGAGGCCGCTTGGGCCAAACACGACAGCACCCTGCTGATGCGCGATAAAGGCTTCGACGGGCCGGTGCTGATCGACCAAGGCAGCAGCGACCAGTTCCTCGACCTCTTGATGCCCGAAGCGCTGGCCGAAGCCATGGCCGCCAAACGGCAACAGGGCAGCTTCCGCATGCAGCCGGGCTATAACCACAGCTATTTCTTCGTGGCGAGCTTCATGGAAGATCACGTCGCCTTCCATGCCGACGCGCTCTACGCAGGCTGAACGATGACCGTGCTTTACATCGACGCCGACGCCTGCCCCGTGAAGGCCGAGGCCGAGCGGGTCGCGACCCGCCACAAGATCAAGATGTTCCTCGTCTCGAACGGCGGGTTGCGCATGTCGCAAAATCCGTTGGTCGAGGTGGTGATCGTGCCCGACGGGCCCGACATCGCCGACATGTGGATCGCCGAGCGGTGCGGGCCGGGCGACGTGGTGGTGACCGGGGACATCCCGCTGGCCGCCAAATGCGTCGAAGCGGGCGCAAGGGTGCTGAAACACAATGGCGAGGCGCTGACCGCGCGCAATATCGGCAACGTGCTGGCCACCCGCGACCTGATGGCCGACCTGCGCGCCGCCGACCCCTTTCGCCAAGGCGGCGGCAAGGGGTTTACAAAGGCCGACCGCTCCCGTTTCCTCGAAGCATTGGAGCGGGAACTGCGCGCGGCGGCGCGGGGGTAGGCCCGCGTTAAGCAATTGTTAGGGCAAGTGATATGACACCACAGGCGGTCGTTTTCGACATCGGCAACGTATTGATCGAATGGCAACCGGAGCGGTTTTACGACAGCGTCATCGGCGAAGATCGCCGCCGCGCCATGTTCGACGCCGTGGACCTGCACGGCATGAACGACCGCGTCGACAGCGGCGAGAATTTCCGCGACACGATCTATGCCATGGCCGAGGCGACGCCTGAGTGGGGCGATGAAATCCGCCTCTGGCACGACCGCTGGATCGAGATGGCCGCCCCGGTGATCGACCACTCCCTGCGGTTGAAGAATGCGCTGCAAGCGCGTGGCGTCCCGGTCTTCTCGCTCACCAACTTCGGCATTCAAAGCTATGATCTGGCCGCGACCCATTACCCTTTCCTGCGCGAGTTCGACCGTGATTTCATTTCCGGCCACCTCGGCATGATCAAACCCGCGCCCTCAATCTACGAGGCCGTGGAAAAGGGCAGCGACCTGCCGCCCGAAGCCCTGCTTTTCACCGACGACCGCGCCGACAACATCGCCGCCGCCGCCGCGCGGGGCTGGCAAACCCACCATTTCACCGGGCCGCAGGGCTGGGCCGACCGTCTGGTCGCCGCCGGCCTGCTGAGCCGCGAGGAGGCCGCATGACCGACATTCCGAACATCTCCTTCGACGCGGGCGAGGCGCTGCTGGATTGGATCGCGCTTACCGATGCGCTGGCCGCGGGCCACGACCTGCCGAAGGCCGAGATCGGCGACACGTTCCTCTACCGCGGCAAGGACACGCTCTTAAGCCGGTCGGCCTGGATCGACGGGCTGGGCATCGCGGTGAAATCCGCCACGATCTTCCCCGGCAACCCGGACCGCGAGGTGCCGATGGTCAACGGCGGCGTCTCGCTTTTCGATGATGTCACAGGCACGCTCTCCGCCATCGTGGACTTCCACCTCGTCACCAAGTGGAAGACCGCGGGCGACAGCCTCTTGGCCGCGCGTCGGCTGGCCCGACCGGACAGCGAGAATATCCTGATCGTCGGCGCGGGCACCCAAGGCCGGGCGCTGCACGCGGCCTATTCCGCGGCTTTCCCGAACGCCCGTTTCACGGTCTGGAACCGCACCGCGAAGAACGCCGAGGCGATGGCCGCAGAGCTCAAGATCAACGTGGCGACCGATCTGGAGCAGGCCGTGCGCGCCGCAGATATCGTCACCTCTGCCACCATGTCGACCGACCCGCTGATCAAGGGCGATTGGTTGCAGCCCGGCCAGCACGTCGATCTCATCGGCGCCTACCGCCCCGACATGCGCGAGGTGGACGACACGGCGCTGCTGCGCGCCCGCGTCTTCGTCGACAGTTTCGACACCACCATCGGCCATATCGGAGAGATCAACATCCCGCTTGAGGCAGGCACCATCGCCCGCGATCACCTGATCGCGGATTACTACGACCTTTCGGCCTTCACCCGGCAGAGCGATGACGAAATCACCCTGTTCAAGAACGGCGGCGGCGCGCATCTGGACCTGATGACCGCCAACCACATCCTCGAACGCTGGCGCGCGCGTTAAGCGGTCACCAGCCCCTCGAGCCGTTTCTCGCGGATCGGCAGATGCACCACGGCGCTAAAGGCGCCCACGGCCACGCCGACCCACCAGACGGCGGTGTAGCTGCCGTAGATGTCGTACATCCGCCCGCCCAGCCAGACGCCGAGGAAACTGCCCAGCTGGTGGCTGAAAAAGACGATCCCGTAAAGCGTGCCCATGTAGCGCAGCCCATAGATATGCGCGACGAGGCCGGAGGTCAGCGGCACCGTGGCGAGCCAGAGCGCGCCCATCCCCACAGAGAACAGGATCACCGTCATCGGCGTGATCGGGAACATGATGAAGGCCGCCGCGATCACCGTGCGCCCGACATAGATCCCCGCCAGCAGGTATTTCTTGGAATAGCGCTTGCCCGCCCAGCCCGCCAGCAGCGTGCCCGCGATATTGGCAAGACCAATGAGCGAGATCGCCACCGCGCCAAGCGCCGAGGTGGTGGTGATGCCGATGTTGTGCAGCACGCCGCCCGCGAGGATCGGACCGCACATCTCGGTCACGAAGGCCGGGAAATGCGCGGTGATGAAGGCAAGCTGATAGCCGCAGGAAAAGAAGCCCAGAAAGATCAGCGTATAGGAGGGATCGCGGAAGGCTTTGCCGAGGATCTGGCCCATCGACTCTTCCAGCTCGGCCCGGCTCGCCATGCCGGGCGCGCGCATCATCGGCAGCGTGAGCAGCATCAGCAGGATCACCCCCGCAAAGCTGACGAAGGTCATCTGCCACGACATGAAGCTCAGCATCCATTCCGCCACTGGCGCGCCGAAGACTTGGCCTGCGCTGCCCGCCGCCGTGGCGATGGCCAGCGCCATCGAGCGGTTCTCGTCCGAGGCCGCCCGCCCCACCACGGCGAGGATCACGCCAAAGCCAGTTCCCGCGATGCCGAAGCCCACGAGCCAAGCATAGGTTTGATGTTCGATCGGCGTCGCGGAATTGGCAGACAAAAGCAGCCCCACCGCATAGACCACCGCCCCGATGATAATCGCCCGCCTATCGCCAATCTTCTCGGCCAGCGCGCCAAAGATCGGCTGCCCGATGCCCCAAGCGAGGTTCTGAATCGCGATGGCGAGGGAGAACTCGCTGCGCGCCCATGCGAATTCCTCGGCAATGGGGATCTGGAACACGCCAAAGGAGGCCCGCACGGCGAAGCTGACCATGATGATGATACATCCGACCATCAGGACCGGGGTGAACAGGGGCGCGCGGCTTTGCATGGAGGTATTCCTTTCCGCGGCAGATTATGGGTTTCCCCGGCGTCGTCAATTGCGCATCCCCAAAGACTGGCCAGCCCGCCCGCGCTGCCGTAAACATTGTCCAACAAAGCGAACGGGAACCCCATGGACGAGATCGACAACAAGATCATCGCAGAACTGCGCCGCGACGCGCGCATGTCCTATTCCGCGCTGGCGGCCACCACGGGTCTGTCGCGGGTGACGGTGCGCGCGCGGGTGGAACGTTTGGTCAGTTCCGGCGCGATTTTGGGGTTCACGCTGATCCTGAAAGAAGACATACGCCACAGCCCAATCCGGGGCCATACGCTCTTGGCCATCGAAGGGGCGGGCACCGACCGGATCAAACGCATTCTTGCAGGCATGCCCGCGGTGCAGGCGATCCATGCCACCAATGGCAAATGGGATTTGATTGTCGAGACGGGGACGGAGACCGTCGAAGAACTCGACAGCGTGTTGGGTCAAATCCGCCGGATTCAGGGGGTAAGTTCAAGCGAGACGAACCTGCTGCTGGCCACCCAGATGACGGTCACGACCTAGGCTATTGCACCGAGAGGACCACCACCTCGACCCGCCGGTTCTGTTCGCGTCCCGCTTCGGTCAGGTTGCTGTCGCGCGGCGCGAGATAGCCCGCGCCCTGCGCCTCCAGCCGGTCGGGGGCCACGTCATAGCTCTGAACCAACCTGTCCCGCACCGCTTCTGCCCGTCTGCGTGACAGGGCGGTATTGGCCTCCAAACTGCCCACCGCATCGGTATGACCGACCAGCGCCACCCGCAGACCCGGCTCTGCCTTGAGCAATTCGGCAAGCCGCGCCAGGGTCGCAAAGGGGCCAGGGCCAAGCGCGGAGGTGCCGGTCTCGAACTCCAACCGGTTGAGCACCAGATGCCCCTCGGCCTTCAGCACCGCCGCGAAATCCTCCGTGGCGGTGGCAAGCGGCACCGCGCCGGTTGGGGTGGGCGTGACGGGGGGGGTGCCGTCTTCCGGCGCATCCCCGCTGCGGGCTTGGATGATCTGCACATAGGCCGAGGTCGCCGCCGTGCTGGCAAGGATGCTGATCGCCTCGGTCGGTGTGCCATCCTCATCTCGCCGCAGGGCGGTGATGAAGTGGAAGGCGCGCAGGTTCACATACATGTTCGGCCCCGGCAGCACCTCTATCGCAAAGCGGAAATCGAACCCACCGCAGTCCCGTGCGGCGCAGTCGAGCACGATGTCAAAGCCCGTCCCTTCAAGTTGCCGCCGCAGCGGGCGCATCACTTGCAAGGCGGTCAGCCCCGGCGTGTCCATCCGCCAAGCGGCGCGGCGCACGTCGCCATCGACATTGACCCGTGCCACCTGCCCTTCGGCATAGACACCCACGGGCGCGGCGTAGCGATCCGGCGCGGTGTTGCGTTCCGCCGTCAGCCGCGCGGTGCTGGGCAGCGCCAGTTCAAGCGCCGCCGCCGGGGCCGCCAGCAGCACCCCGGCCAGAGCCGCAGCGACGCGCGCCCGGATCATCGCGCCTGCGCGTGGTAATCGTCGTTGGGGCGCATGTCGGTGGCGCTGGCCACCCGGTTGGTCATGTTAAAGAAACCCGCCACGCTGGCGATGTCAAAGATGTCACGGTCGGTGAAGCCTACGTCGCGCAGCGCCTGACGATCGGCTTCTTCGACTTTGGCGCTCGCCTCGGTCAGCTTCACCGCGAAATCCAACATGGCGCGTTGTTTGGCGCTGATCTTGGCCACGCGGTAGTTCATCACCAGCGCCTCGCCCAATTGCGGATCGCCCGACATTTCGCGCACCGCCGCCCCATGGGCCACGAGGCAATAGTAGCATTTGTTGACCGAAGACACCGCCACCGCGATCATCTCACGCTCAAGCTTGCTGAGCGCGCTGTCGCCCAGCATCAGATCGTTATACATGCCGGTAAAGGCGTTCAGCTTGTCGATGTCAAAGGCATAGGCGCGCAGCACATTGGGCACCATCCCGAGCTTTTCCTGACAGACATCGAAATACTTCTGCGTCGCTTCTGGCAGCGGATCGACCATCGGCAGATCAAGGGCGGTGGGCATGTCGTTGGCCATGGGCTTATCCTTCACTCGGTGCTTTGACGATAATGATAGTGCCCGACCGGGGCAAAGCCCAGCTTGGCATAGAGCGCATGCGCGCGGGTATTGGTATCAACGCAGAGGACCGACAGGCGCGTGGCCCCCTGCGCCTGCCCCCAATGGGCGGCGGCCCGCATCAGCCAAGTCGCCACGCCTTGGCGTTGTTGATGGGGCAGCACCTCAACCGCGTGGACCATACAGATATCATTGTGCACCCCGGCAAAGGCTACGCCTGCGGGTTTCTCGTTCCAGCGGGCAAGGATGCCGGTCTTGGTTGCGGCCCGGTCCATCACGGCAAGGCGCGCGGGGCCGACCCCGCCGACGGCCCAGACCTCGGCCATGATCGCCAGCGGCTCCCAAATGCAAAAGGCGGTGACCGGGGGCATCGGTATATCGGTGAGGCGGGTGATCGGCAGGCTCAGCACCGTGACCGGATCGACCACGTCGTACCCCCGCGCGGCCAGCAGCGCGTCGAGGTCATCCTCCCCCGCGCGGACCATGAACAGCGGGCGCTGGTCCATCTCGCGCATCGCCGCTTCGGCGGTCGGAATGTCGGCATCGGAGATCGCCCCACGCGCTGTCGCCGCCGAGACCCGCTTGCCGCCGCCCTGCCCTTCGCGCAGGGACCATGGGCCGTGCTCGACGCGCCGCGCAGCGGGCCATGTCGCGTCGCCCGCGTCGAAAAACGCCTGCGCCTCGCTCATGCGAAGGCGGCCTTGAGCTTGGCCATCGCGGCTTCGACCATCCCCGGATCGCTGCCCCGGATCACCACATGCGCGCCAAAGACACCGTCCTTTTGAAACGGGTAGCTGCCCATCGACAAATGCGGATATTCCTCGGCCAGCGCCCCCAGCGGCCCGGCGATATCGCCCTCGCCCCGGTCGATGCGCAGGGTCTCACTGATCAGCGGCGCCCCCCCGGTCAGCCCCGGCAAGACACTGGCGACCATGGCCTGAAACACCGCAGGCACCCCGGCCATCACATGCACGTTTTCGACGATGAACCCCGGCGCGGCAGAGACCGGGTTCTCGATCAACGCGGCGCCATCAGGGATGCGCGCCATGCGCAGGCGCGCCGCGTTCATCTCGGTCCCGGCGCGGGCGTAATGTGCCGCCAAAATCTCGCGCGCATCGTCGCGCACGTCGATGTCGCGGTTAAAGGCGGCGGCGATGCAATCGGCGGTGATGTCGTCATGCGTCGGCCCGATCCCACCCGAGGTGAAGACATGGGTATAGGCCGACGACAGCGCCTGCACGGCGGCGATGATCGCCCCATGATCGTCCGAGACCACGCGCACTTCGCGCAGATCGATCCCCACTTTCGTCAACTCCCCCGCAAGGTGATGCATATTGCTGTCACGGGTCCGGCCCGAGAGGATTTCGTCGCCGATCACGATCATCGCGGCGGTGGGGTTTGACATGGGGCGGCTCCTTGAGGATGGCGTCCCTTCGGTATAGGCCGCGCCCCATGCGCTTTCAAACCCAACTTGTCCCCGCCCGGCTGATCCGCCGCTACAAACGCTTTCTGGCCGATTGCAGGCTTGAGGAGACGGGCGAAGAGGTGGTGGCCCATTGCGCCAACCCCGGCTCGATGATGGGGCTGGCGGAACCGGGCAGCCGCATCTGGCTGGAGCCGAACGACGATCCAAAGAAAAAGCTGGACTACGGCTGGCGGTTGGTGGACCATGAAAACGGCCATTTCACCGGCGTCGACACCGCCCTGCCCAACCGCGCGATGAAGGCAGCGCTGATCGCGGGTGAGGTCGCCCCGCTCGCCGCCTATACCGAGGTGCGGCCCGAGGTGAAATACGGCGAAAACTCCCGCATCGACTTCCTGCTCAGCGGCAATGGCCTGCCCGATGCCTATGTCGAGGTGAAATCCGTCACCCTGTCACGCGAAACCGGGCTGGCTGAATTCCCCGACAGCGTGACCGCCCGCGGGGCGAAACATCTGGGCGAGTTGGCGCGGATGGCGCAGGCCGGGCACCGCGCCGTGCTGCTCTATCTGGTGCAGCGCACCGATTGCTCGCAGATGCGCCTCGCTGCCGATATCGACCCGACCTATGCCGCCGCCTCCCATGCCGCGCGGGCGGCGGAGCTGGAAATCTACGCCATCGGCACCCATATCACGCCCCAGGCCGTCACACTGGCGCAACCGATCCCCTTCGCGGGCTGAGCCGCTCTGGCCCTCGCCCGAAAGCCACGTTAAGTAGGAGCGAACACAAGCATGGAGAGAGCGGTGAACAACGCACACCGAGGCCGCCAGACGCGCGACGGCATTCGCATTTACGAGCCTTCCGATCATGCCGGGATGCAGGCAGCGGGCCGTCTCGCCGCCACAATCCTCGACGAGATCGCAGAGCATGTCTTCCCCGGTCAGACCACCGGAGAGTTGGACCGCCTGATCGAAGAAAAGGTCAACGCCGCCGGGGCAAAATCCGCCACCATCGGCTACAAGGGCTACAAACACGCCAGCTGCATCTCGGTGAACCATGTGGTCTGCCACGGGATCCCCAGCGACAAGAAGCTGAAAGACGGCGACATCCTGAACATCGACGTGACCGTCATCGTTGATGGCTGGTTCGGCGACACCAGCCGCATGTATGTGGCGGGCAAACTGTCGCGCAAGGCCGAGCGGCTGATCAACGTGACCCACGACAGCCTGATGCGCGGGATCGAAGCGGTGAAGCCGGGCAATACCTTTGGCGACATCGGCCATGCGATCCAGACATTTGTCGAAGGCCACCGCATGTCGGTCGTGACCGACTTCTGCGGGCACGGTTTGGGGCAGGTCTTCCACGCGCCACCCAACGTGCTGCACTATGGCCGCCCGGGCACCGGCGCTGTGCTTGAGCCGGGCATGTTCTTTACCATCGAGCCAATGGTGAACCTTGGCCGGGCCGAGACCAAGACCCTCGCCGACGATTGGACCGCCGTCACCCGCGACAAATCCCTCTCGGCACAGTTCGAACATTCGGTGGGCGTGACCGAAGACGGGGTGGAGATCTTCACCCTCTCGCCCGGTGGTTTGTTCCACCCGACCTACAAGACCGACTAAATGCGGCGGGGGCACGGCCCCTGCCCGCCTATGCGTCGATGGCAACCAAATGATTGTCCCACGCCCGTTTGGCCGTGGTCAGCCGCGACAGCGTCGCCTCTTGCAGCGACAGGATACCGCCCAGCCCATCCGTAGCCACGAAGCCCCCCCGGCCCGGTGCCAGCCCGCAGACATCGGCGCGGCGATGACTGGCGAGGAATGCACCCTTGTTGTCAAAGACATGCAGCCACCCGCCGCGCGGTGACGTGATCCCGACCGCCCCGCCATCGGCGGCAAATGCCACGCTGCCCGCGTAGCCCTGCATCGCGATTTGCTCGGCCAGATCGGCCTCGGCCAAGATGGGCTCTTCCCCGCGCCGGTGCAGCCCCAGCAGCGGCACGCCGTCGCCCGGCTCCCCCTGCCATTGCATCGCAAAGGCCACCTGCCCGTCCGGCGCCAAGGCCAGATGCCGGATCGAATTCTTATGCAGGTCATCAGGCGGCGAAACCTGCTCCAGCACTTCGCCCGAGAGGCTGACATAAGACAGATTGGGCCGCATCACATCAATGTTCAACTTCTCCCGCCCGCTGTCGGGATGGGTGCGGATGCCGCCATTGGCCACCACCAGCACATCCTCGGCCCAGCGACGGATTTCATGGGGGCCGACCCCGCCCGAGGCGATCTCTCCGATCCGGGCATAGCCCTTGGCGCGGGACCACAGGCCGATGCGCCCTTCGCCTGTGTCGATCTCATTCTCGCTGGTGGCGAGGATGGCCCCGCCTTGCAAAAACGCCCCATGCCCGTAGAAATGGCGCCCCTCTGGCGCGTCGAGCCGATGGGCCACACGGCCCTTCTCACAGTCGATCACCAGCGCGAACCGGCCCGGGCGGCGGGCAAAGGCGACCGCCTCGGCCGCGGTGGGATGGGCGGCAGCGGCATGGCCCCGGTCGGGCAGCGGAATGCGGAAAATGTCGTGGCCGGACCCGTCCAGCCCGAAAAGCGCATAGGCCCCCGAAGGGTCACGCGCGGCGGCAAGGTAGACGGGGCTTCCCGCGGCGGCCCAGCCCATTGCGGGCAAGCTCGACGCGGCGGCGAGACCGGCGAGGAAATGGCGGCGTGAGGGCATCAATCCCCATCCGCCGAATTGAACCCAACCGAGACGCCAAGCGCCGGGGCGATCTCTGCCCCCACCGCCTCGGAAATGGCGCGCACATCGTTTTGCAGCGCCTCGACCCGGATACGGCTGATCGGATCGACCACCCCGGCAAAAACGGGGTCTTCCAATGCACGCGCGGCGCTCAAGGCGCGGTCGAATGCGGCATCGGTCTTGGGGGTGGGCGCGTCCGACAGCGTGTCTGCCAGTCCGTGCAATGCTTCGAGCGACAGGACCACATTGCGCAGGCTACGGCCCGAACGGCGCGCCTCGGCCACCTGCGGCTTCGGCGCATCAAAACTGCCCATCGGGCGGCCTAGACGTTGGTCCGCGACAAATTCGAGCCCGGTTGCCAAAGCCGTGTAAAGCGCCTGCGATGCCTCGCGCGGGCTGAGGAAACGGTCATTGCCCGCCTCCCCGGCGCTGCGGAGCGCGGCGGCGAAACCCTCACGCCATGCGGTGTCGACCTCGCGGCCCAAATTGGCCAGGTCGGCCGCCATCGCGCGGGCCAATGCGCAGCTATAGCTCTCGGCCCCGTAGCCTGCGAAGTCATCGTCATAAAGCAGCCGTTCCAGCGCAAAGAGCCCCCGCGCGGCGATGGAGACTTCGGCGTAATCCCCGCTTGTCGCGATCGGGTCTTCTTCGGCCACCATCCGCGCCACGCTGCGCCCCACCAAGCCGCGCGTATCGGGCCAAAAGGCGATGGCCAGCCCGCGCCCGTCTTCCTCTAGCGGTCCGAGGGTCAAATGCGCGATGCCGAGCCATGCGTCGAAAGCCTCCTGATAGGCCGGGCGCAGGGCGGCATCGGTGCAATCGGCCTGCGCCGCCGCATGAAGCGCCGCCGTGGCCGAGGCGAAACGGGCGGTGCCGGGCAGCGCGTGATCTTGGATCACCTCTTCCACCCCAGCGAGGGCGGGGGCGGCGGTCAGAAGGAATGTGGCGGTCAGCAGGCTGCGCATCAGAGGCTCTCCAGATAGCGGATCAGGGCGTCACGGTCGGCTTTGGGCATGTCGACCACGGCATCGCGGGCGGGCTGGGCTTCGCCGCCGTGCCAGAGCACCGCTTCGAGCAGCGACCGCGCCCGCCCATCGTGCAGGAATTGGGTATGGCCGTTGACCTGTTCGGTCAAGCCGATGCCCCAGAGCGGCGCGGTGCGCCACTCGCGCCCGTTCGCGCGGCCCTCGGGGCGGTTGTCGGCCAGCCCTTCGCCCATGTCATGCAGCAAAAGATCGGTCATCGGCCAGATCAGCTGAAAGCTCTGCTCGGGCTGGTCCTCCAACCGTTCGGTCACGAATTTCGGCTGGTGGCAGGAGGTGCAGCCGACCTCATGAAACACCGCCTTGCCGCGCAGCACCTCAGGCGCGCCGACATCGCGGCGGGCGGGCACGGCCAGGTTGCGGCTGTAGAATGTCACCAGATCCAGCCCTTCGGCGTCGATCTCGGTGCCACGGTCGTCACCATCCCCATGGGGTGCCGCGCGGCAGGCGGTCTGCTCCGCCGTGCAATCGCCCCATGCCGCGTCGAAAATGGGGGAGGAAATGCCAATGTCGCCTGCAAAGGCGCTGGCGGATTGTTCGCGGATCGTCGGCGCCCCGGCTTTCCAGCCGAAACGGCCCAGGATCGGACGCGCGTGTTCAAAGGACCAGACAATCTGCGCCCGGCCCGAAATGCCATCACCATCGGCGTCCTCCGGGTCGGCCAGCGCCAAGATATCTGCCGCCGGGATCGCCTCTAGCAGGCCAAGCCCGATCATCGGCGGGGCGACGCGGGGGCTGAGCATCGCGCCTTCGGCCAAGGGGCCATAGCCGAGGTCTTCGGCGCTGTAGGTTGGGCGGCGCAGGCTTGCTGTCTCCCCATCCGACAGGGCGACCTCCACCTCTTCATAACTCACGCCGAGACGGTATTCCGCCGGATGGCCCGCCACCCCGAAATCCTGCAATTGCCCGCCATAGACCGGATCGGGCCGCGTGCGCGGGGTCTTGTCGCCGACCGAGAGCAGGAACGCCTCAATCTCGCTCATCGCCTCTTCGGGGGGCGTGGGAACCGAGATGCGCAGGAACATCGACACCGCGTCATCCTCGGGTCCCTCGGGGGGATGGCCGCGCCCGTCTTTCAGGTGGCAGCGCTGGCAGGAACGCGCGTTGAAAAGCGGCCCCAGCCCGTCAGAGGCTAGCGTCGACGAGGGCGAAGAGACCCAAAGCTTTTTGAACAGCCCATTGCCGACCTTGAAATCCAACTCCCGCTCGAAAGGGATGTTGCCCGAAGGCAGCGAAAACGCATCGGCATTGCCGCGCGGGCTGACCGTGGCGGCCCCTGCGGGGTTCGTCTCAAAGGGTTCGGGCTTGTCGAATTCGGTCGCGGGGGCGGTGACCTTGGCGATCCGGGCGGCCTCTTCCGCGGTGCGGGGGATCACCTTGAGATGCGGTTCCTCCAATGCTTGCGGGGCCGCGGCGGCCATGCTCGCGGCGGCCACCGTGAGCATCGGAATAAGGAATCGCATGGGAAATGCCTTGGATAAGCGGCAGGCCCGAAACCGGGCCTGCCCGTCGAAGTTACTTGCTGTCGTCTGTCGGCTTGGCCTGAAGCTGGCCGTAGACGGCCTCGCCCAGTTCCGCCTGAAGCGCCAGTTGGGTTTCGAGGAAGTCGATATGCCCTTCTTCATCGGCAATCAATTCTTCAAACAGGTTCTTCGAGACGTAATCGCCCACCTGATCGCAGTGATTGCGCGCCTCAATATAAAGTGTGCGCGCCTCATGCTCGGCGGCGAGATCGGCCTCAAGGCATTCCTTGACCGTTTCACCAATGCGCAGCGCGTCCAGCTTTTGCAGGTTGGGGTGCCCTTCGAGGAAGATGATCCGTTCGATCAGCTTGTCGGCGTGGTTCATCTCTTCGATGCTTTCCTCGCGCGATTTATCGGCAAGCCGACCATAGCCCCAGTCTTCTTGCAGCCGGTAATGCAGCCAGTACTGGCTGACCGCCGTCAATTCGCTGCGCAGTGCAGCGTTGAGATATTCGATGACCTTGTCGTCGCCCTTCATGAACCTGTCTCCTTGTTTGGTTTCGCCTGACGTAGAGTGGTTTTCAGCACAGGCACGGAAAAGTTGCCATTTCCGCGCATGGTAGACAAGAAGAGAGGCATGCACCCCCCGCAATCGGCTGCTTTGCCCAAAGCGCGGTATACTTTGCCGGCAGTAATAACCGTTCGCGCGTCCGAGGCGCGCATCCAGTCGATGGCATTGTTGATGTCGCGATCGGTGATGTTCTGACAGTGACAAACAATCATGGTTTTGCGTATTCCTTGGCTGGCCCCGGGCCGCCGCAGCGCCCCGGGGGAAAGTTTAGGATTACTGGAAGACGGCCTCCGGCGCGTCGAGGCTGTCGGAGCCTTCAAAGGCGATCTCGTCACCGCCCAGAGCCGTCACCGCGCGTTCAATGGCGCGGGTCTGGTTCACCAGCGCGTCGACCGCGCCCATGATCAGCGCCTCGCCTTCGGCATTGCCGCGCTCAAGCATCATGTCATAGCTGAAACCCGCTTCGGCGGCGGTCTTGATCTGGCCCAGCTCCACCATGGAGGCGTTCAGCTTGGCGCGCAGGTCTTCATCGACACCCGCGTCGGCACTGGCCACCAGATCGGACAGCGACGCGCCCGAGACCACACGCCCATCGACGCGCAGGTATTCGCCCAGATAGACGTTACGCACGCCCAGACCGTCGTAGTAGTGGCTGTTGTGGGTGTTGTCCGAGAAGCAATCATGCTCTTCCTCGGGGTCGTTCAACATGACGCCCAGCTTCATCCGCTCCCCGGCCTGTTCGCCGTAGGAGAGCGAGCCCATGCCGGTCAGGATCGCGTCGATCCCGGCGTCTTCGTCGGCCAGCACGGTGGCGCGTGCCTCACCGCCTTCGGCCCATTGCCCGGCCATCCATTCCAGATCGCTGACCAAGAGATCGGTGGCGGTCTTGAGGTATTGCCCACGGCGGTCGCAATTGCCGCCGGTGCAGTCGTCACCCGCTGCGTAATCGGTCCAAGGACGGTCGCCCGCGCCGTGGTCGGTGCCGTTCAGGTCTTGGCCCCAGAGCAGGAATTCGATGGCATGGTAGCCGGTGGCGACATTGGCCTCGACCGCGCCCGCCTCATGCAACTGCCCTTCGAGCAGTTCTGGCGTGATCTCGGTGGCGTCCACCTCTTCCCCGCCAAGCGTGAATGTCGGGTTGGCGATGACGTTCAGAACCGCCAGTTGGTTCTCATCCGTCTCACCGCCATAGGAGGCGTCGACATAGTCGATCAGACCTTCGTCCAGCGGCCATGCGTTTACCTTGCCTTCCCAGTCATCGACGATGGCATTGCCAAAGCGGAACACCTCGGTCTGCTGGTAGGGCACGCGGGCGGCCAGCCATGCGGTTTTCGCGGCCTGAAGCGCCTCCGCAGAGGGGGAGGCGATCAGCGTCTCGACGGCGGCTTGCAGGGTCTGCGCGGTGGTCAGGCTGTCTTCGTATCCGGCCTGCGCGATGTCGGCATAGGTGTCCAGCACCTCGGCCTTGCCTTGGGCGAATGCCGGGGCGGCGGCGAATGTGATCAGCGCAATGGCCGTGGACGCTTTGAGGCGCATCGGATGTCCTTCCTTGAAAATCACCATGGTCCCGACACAGGGCGTATCGGGCCTTCGGGCAATAGGTGACTTATTTTGTCGGAAAATACAAGGTACAACCTCACGCGGGCTGAACCTAGGGAACCCCGTTAGTTGGTGGCCCTTTCCAACAGGGTCACATGGGTATCGCCATATTTGCGCGTGTCGATCCCGGCGAATCCCTCAGGCGCCTGCATGGGGGCGCTTTCTTCCCAGACGACCATCGCCCCGGGGGCGAGCCAGCCACCTTCGGCCGCCGCGACAAGCGCCTTTTGCCCCATGGACTTGCCATAGGGCGGGTCGAGAAAGACCAGATCGAAAGCCGCCTGCGTCCACGGCCCCAGCCGCGTGGCATCGTGGCGCAGCAATTGGGTGTCCGCCGCCGTGTCCAGCTTGCGGATATTCTCCCCGATCAGCCGCTGCCCGCTGCGGCCATTCTCAACGAAACAAACCGATGCGGCCCCGCGCGACAGCGCCTCGAACCCAAGCGCGCCGGTGCCTGCAAAGAGGTCCAACACCCGCGCGCCTTCGATCACGTCGTGATGGGTCAGCATCGAAAAAAGGCTTTCGCGCACCCGGTCCGAGGTCGGGCGCAGATGCGCCCCGGCGTCGCCCTTGCCAAGTGCCGCCAGCGGGCGGCCCCGGTATTTCCCAGCGATGATCCTCATGCCCGCAGGAGCGCCTTGAGGTCCGCCTCGGGGTCCGCGACCAAGGCGGGATCGGGCGATTTGCCGGCCTCAATTAACCGTTTGCCGACCATATAGCCCCGTGGATCGTTCGCCGCATCGACGGCCAGCAAAGTCTCACCGCGGTAATACCAGAAGGACGCACTGCCCTCGCCCCGGCGGGTGACGACGCGGTCATAGCCTGCGTTCAGCCCGGCGATTTGCAGCTTCACGTCATATTGATCTGACCAGAACCACGGCTTGGCGATGTATTCCTTGCCCGCGCCAAGGATGTTTTCGGCCACGACCTCGGCCTGTTCGATGGCGTTCGGCACGCTTTCCAGACGGATGCGCCCGCCGCGATAGGGGAATGAGGTGCAGTCCCCTGCCGCCCAAATGCCGGGCAGGTTCGTGCGGCCCTGCGCGTCGACCTTGATGCCGTTGTCGATCTCGACCCCCGCGCTGGCGGCCAGCGCGATGTCGGGCGCGATGCCGACGCCGGTGATGACGAAATCGGCGGCGATCTCTGTGCCGTCGCTCAGCAGTGCGCCGGTGACATGGCCCTCGCCCAAGAGCCGCTCCAGCCCCACGCCTTCGCGCAGGCGCACGCCGCGGCTTTCGTGCAGGGCGCGGAAATAATCGCTGGTCTCCGGCGCCGCGACCCGTTGCAGGATCCGGTCGGCCATTTCCACCAGCGTGACCTCAAGCCCCAGCTTGGCCGCGACCGCCGCCGCCTCCAGCCCAATATAACCGCCGCCGACGATCAGCACCTTCGCGCCTTCGACGAAACGCGGGGCCATGGCATCGACATCCGCCAGATCGCGCACGGTAAAGACACCCTCCAGCGCCCCGCCAATCGCGGCGGGCAAGCGGCGCGGGGTCGAGCCGGTGGCGAGCACCAGTTCGTCATAGGCGACAGCGCCGTCGGAGGTGCTCAGCACCCGCGCCTCGGGGTCAATCGCCGTGACGCGGCAGTCGGTTTTCAGCGTGATCCCTTGATCGGCGTAGAATGCCTCGGGCCGGAGCAAGAGACGCTCTTGGCTCATCTCCCCCAGCAGGTAGCCTTTGGACAGGGGCGGGCGTTGGTAAGGGGGGCACGGCTCGGCGCCGATGAGGGTGATTTTCCCCTCGAACCCGCCGCTTCGCAGTTTTGCCACGCATGACGCCCCCGCCTGCCCGGCTCCGATCACCACCACATGCTGCATCTGCCATCCCCCGATTGATCTGGTCTCAGTCGCGGTCAAAGCCTATATCTGGCCCCAAGACAACCGCAATGACAGGAGAGGCTATCCCATGACGATTTCTCAAGGTTCGACACTGCCGGACGCGAAACTGGTTCAGATGGGCGCCGACGGGCCCGAGCCGGTGCAGATGGCCGACAAGGTCAAAGGCCGCAAAGTGGTGATCTTTGCCGTGCCGGGCGCCTTCACGCCGACTTGCCACTCTGCCCATGTGCCCAGCTTCGTGCGCACCAAGGATCAGTTCGACGCCAAGGGCGTGGATGAGGTGATCTGCATTTCCTGCAACGATCCTTTCGTGATGAAGGCTTGGGGCGAGGCGACCGGCGCAACCGAGGCCGGGATTACCATGCTCGCCGACGCGAGCAGCGCGTTCACCCGCGCCATCGGCATGGAGTTCGACGCCGAGGGCGCCGGGCTGGTGGGCCGGTCCAAACGCTATGCGATGCTGGTCGAAGACGGTAAGGTCACGCTCTGGCAGCCCGAAGAAAGCGCAGGCACCTGCGAGATTTCCGGCGGCGAAGCGTTGCTGGATAATATGTAAAGTGATGGGCAGCGGCTGACCGGATCAGGCGCTGCCCATTCAACGATCCGCCCGGCACACCGGGCATCGCCCTCCCTCCCCCCGGAGGGCGATTTTGCAAGGGTCTGGCAGACGGAACCTCAATTTAGGGTGAACCGGCCCGCCATACAGCGAGCCCCTCATCGCCCCCCAGGGAGGGCGATGCCCTTCGTTTCAGCAGGCAACGCCCTTCAGACGCCTTACTCCGCCGCCTGAACGATTGTGCGCGTGGGGAAGGGGATATCCACCCCGCCCTCATCTAACGCCTCTTTGACCTTGCGGGTCATATCGGCCTTGAAGGCAAAATAATCATCCGCGCTGCACCAGACCCGCACAAGGAAATCCACCGAACTATCGTTGAGGTTGTTCACCTGAATGAAGGGCTCGGGATCCGTATGCGCGCGTTCATCCGACATGATCGTGCTGCGGATGATATCCTCGGCGGTCTTGAGGTTCGCGCCATAGCCCACACCAAAGGTCCACTCCGCCCGGCGCGTCGGGTTGACGGAATAGTTGGTGATCACATTGCCCCAAACCTCGGAGTTCGGCACGATGACCTGCACGTTGCTGAGATCGGCCAGAACCGTGTAGTTCAGGTTGATCTGTTTGATCGTCCCCATCTCGCCCGCGATCACAACGAAATCGCCGATCTTGATAGGGCGGAACAGGATCAGCATGACGCCCGCGGCCACGTTCGACAGGGTGCCTTGCAGGGCCAGACCAATCGCCAGACCCGCCGCACCGATGACTGCCACGACCGATGTCGTCTTGACCCCGAAGGTATTGAGGACAAAGAGAACGGTGAAACCCAGCACCACATAGCGCACGATGGAGGCGAGGAATTCGAACAGCATCTCATCGAGATGCTTGTGCCGCTTGCCCAGATTCTCGACCCGGTGTTGCAGCCAACTGGAAATGATCCAACCCAGCAACAGAATGGCAATCGCGGCGATCACCGAGCCCGCCGCGCTGGCCAAGAACTCCAGCGTCAGCAGATCGGCAACTGTCTTGCCCTGCCACAACTCGGTTTCAAACAAATCTTGCATCCGGTCTCTCCGTCAGTCTTTGCCGGCCCCAAAGAGACCATCCATCTTACGCGCCAGCTTCGCGTCGAGCGAGCTGAGCCCATCCACATCATGGGTGATCAACGTTACCTCCACCCGGTTGTAAACGTTGCTCCATTCCGGATGGTGATTCCATTTTTCCGCCCAGATTGCTACCCTTGTCATCCAGCCAATGGCATCCACGAAATCACTGAACTTGAACGTCTTGTGGATCGCATCCCGGCCTTCCACCATCTCCCAGCCCGTGTTGAACAGCGGCTGAAGCAGGGTCTTGCGGGTTTCGATGCTCAATCTTTCGGTCATTCTTGTTCCTCGATCGTCGTCTTTTTGAAAGGTCCGTAATCGGTCAGCACGCTGATCTCTTCGTCCACGGCGTCGCGTTCGGCTTGCAGATACTCCCCCACGGCGGCGGCAAAGCCCGGGTCGCGCATCCAATGCAGCGACCATGTGGGCGAAGGCAGATAGCCCCGCGCGAGCTTGTGTTCGCCCTGCGCGCCCGCCTCGACACGGGCAAGGTGGTGGGCAATGGCGAAATCCATGGCGCGATAGTAGCACAGTTCGAAATGCAAAAAGGGGTGGTGTTCGGTACAGCCCCAGTAGCGGCCAAAGAGCGTCTCGCGCCCGATGAAGTTGAGTGCCCCGGCCACCCAGTGCCCGTCACGTTCGGCCAGCACCAATGCAATATCGTCGCGCAGATTTTCCTGCGCATGGTCAAAGAAGTCCCGCGTAAGATAGGGCGAGCCCCATTTCCGCGCGCCGGTGTCTTGGTAGAACTGCCAAAAGGCATCCCAATGTTCCGGCTCGATCTGGTCGCCGGTGACGGTATGGATCGTGCCGCCGAAGTCCTGCGCCTGCGCGCGCTCTTTGCGGATGTTCTTGCGCTTGCGCGAGGACAGGCTGGCGAGGAACCCGTCGAAATCCGCATAGTCACGGTTGTGCCAATGGAACTGCTGGCTTTTGCGGATCATCAGGCCAAGCTCTTCGGCCCGCGCGACTTCGCCCTCGGTGCAAAAGGTCACATGCAGCGACGACAGCGCGTTGTTGTCGGTCAGCTGCACCGCGCCTTGAACCAGCGCGGCGGTGCCCGCCTCTTCGAACCCGGGCCGCACTAGAAAACGCCGCCCGGTGGCGGGGGTATGCGGCACCGCGATCTGGAGTTTCGGGTAATAGCGCCTGCCCGCCCGCTCATAGGCGTGGGCCCAGTTGTGGTCGAAGATATATTCGCCTTGGCTGTGGGATTTGGCATACATCGGCGCAACAGCGATCACTTGGCCCGCGATCCGCGCCACCAGATACTGCGGCTGCCAACCGGTGCCGGGGCCGACCGAGCCGCTTTGCTCAAGCGCCGAGAGGAAGCGATAGGTGGTGAAAGGATCGCGCGGACGGCCCCCATCCGCGGCCTCGGGACAGGCGCAGGCGTCCCAATCCTCTTGGCCGATCTGCGCCAATTCCGGCACCACGGTAATCTCGATTTCCTGCGCGTTCATCTGAGCCTTGCCTGCCTTGGGTCCTATGTGTGGCCTCGGCCTCGCAGATCAAGGGCGCGGGCGCGGCAGATAATCCTCGAAGGTCACGTTCTGCGCCACCTGACGCGCGATTTCTTCCTCCGCTTGGCTGCGGATCGTCCAGCAGAGCACCGCCGCCCCCTCGGCCTTGAGTTCCGCCACGCGGGGGCGGCTCAGATCGTCGGCCTCATGGCTGATGAAACAAGACCCGCTGTCGGCGTAATCGGGAATCTCGCGCAGCCGGTCGCAGGTCGTGGCGGGCAGCGGCCATTCACCGGGGCGATAGGCGCTGGTGGTCAGACCGCGCGGCACCTCGGGCAAAAGCCGGGCCAGCGCGCGCACCGAATGCGGGTTGAAGGACATGACCGCCAGATCACCGCGGTAGCGGCCAAGCAGTTCCGCCGCGGCGGCCTCAAGCGCACCAACATCCGGCCCCATAGCACCGTCCTGATCCTTGAACTCCACCAAGAGCGGCACGCGCCCGGCGACGAGGTCGAGGATGTCCTCAAGCGTCGGAATCCCCTCATCACCGCCCCTCAGCGGGATCGCGGCAAGGGCATTTGCGTCGCGCAGCCGAACCGCCCCCTGTTCTGCCGTCAGCCGTTCCAACCCGTAATCGTGGAACACCATCGGCTTGCCATCGGCGCTGAGTTGCAGGTCGATCTCGATGCCTAGCCCCGCATCGACAGCCGCGCGCACGGCGGCGCGGCTGTTTTCGGGCCGTCCAGCGGCAAGGTCATGCAGCGCGCGATGCGCCAGCGGAATGTTCAAAAAGGCGGCAGGAAGGGTCATTCGATCTCAAAGATGCCTTCGATTTCGACCGCGACACCCAGCGGCAGCGACGCGGCAGAGACCGCCGAGCGGGCGTGACGGCCCGCATCGCCCAAGGCCTCAACCATGAAATCGGATGCGCCGTTGATCACCTCGGGCTGGTCCGTGAAATCGGCGGTGGAGTTTACGAAGCCAGTCAGTTTCACCACCCGTTTAAGCCGGTCCAGATCGCCATCACAGGCGGCGCGGACCTGCGCCAGAAGGCTAAGCGCACAGCTGCGCGCGGCGGCGGCACCGGCGTCGACATCCATATCGGCGCCCAAACGCCCGGTGATCAACCCATCCGGCCCGTTGGAGATCTGGCCCGAGACATAGACGGTATTGCCGGTGACCACGAAGGGCACATAGTTCGCAGCGGGTGCGGGCGCGTCGGGCAGGGTGATGCCGAGATCGGCAAGGCGGGCGGTCAGGGACATGACGGGCTTCCTTTGGTTGCGGTTCTGGGCGGACGCTAACCGCCCGCCGCGCCAAGGGAAAGCCCCTTTGCTACCTACCCCGCCTCAGCTTTCGCGGAAGGCGCGGGCGAAATAGTCGGCCATCGGTTTCAGCAAATAGGCCATGGGAGAGCGCTCACCGGTGCGGATGAAAGCCTCAACCGGCATACCGGGGAGCAGGATGGTGCCCGCCTCAAGCTTATCCGTCTCACCGGGGTTCAGCGCGATCTCGGCCCGGTAATAGCTCTGACCGGTGGCGTCATCTTCGATGGAATCGGCAGAGACCTGCAAGACCTTGCCCACTAGCTCCGGCGTGGTGCGCTGGTTTAGTGCCGAAAGACGCAGGTTCACCTCTTGGCCCACGGCGACCTGATCGATGTGAATGGTCTGCACCTGCGAGGCGATGATCAGCGGACGGTCCTGCGGGACGAGATACATCAGCGGCTCCGCCGCGCGCACGACCGAGCGCGGGGTCTGCACCTGCATGCCATAGATCACCCCCGACACCGGCGCGCGGATATCAAGGCGGTCGATCTCGGCCCTCAGCGCGCGGCGCTGCTCGGCCATCTCCAACTCACGGTAGCGCAGATCACGCAGCTGGGTGATCGCCTCTTCCCGCCCGGCGGAGCGCAGTTTGAGCCGTTCGATGTCGATCTCGGTCACCCGCTCTTGCGACTGCGCCTTTTGCGCCGAAAGCTCTCCGATCTGGCCGCGCAGGCGGGCCTGTTCCCGCATCAGCGTCAGCACGGCAGAGGCCTGTGTCAGGCCCCGGTCCAGCAGCGATTGCTGATTGGCCAACTCCTCTTCGATCAGCTCCAACTGCCGCGAAAGCGCGGCCTCCTGCGCGTCGACCCCGCGGATTTGCGCGTTAATCTGCGCCCGGCGTTTGCCCAATTGCTCAAGCTCTTGCGCCACGCTGACGCGGCGCGCGTCAAAAAGGTTCCGCTGGCCGTCCACCAATTCCTGTACGTCAGGGTTCGTCGCCCCGGCTGTTAGCAACTCTTCGTCAAATGTGACCGTCTCGACCTCATCGCGCTGCGCCTCTAGCCGTCCCCTGCGGGCCATAAGCTCGTAAAGCTGCCCTTCGACAATGGCCAATTGCGAAGTCAACTGCTCCGCATCCAGCCGGAGCAGCACATCCCCGGCAGCGACGCTGTCGCCCTCATCCACAAGGATGTCGGCCACCACGCCGCCGGTCTCATGCTGGACGATCTGCCGGTTGCGGTCGACTTCGATCCTGCCCGAGGCCACGACCGCCCCGGCGATTTGGCTGGTCACCGCCCATGTGCCAAAACCACCGAAGAGCAAAAGCAGCCCGATGAACCCAAGGATCAGGGGCCGCGTCGCCGACCAGCGCTTGTCCTCGCGGGCGTTCATACCACGCCCCCCGAGCGCGCGGGCGCTTTCTGGATCTCGCGGTGGTTTTGCACCATCCCGGCCAGCACCTCATCCTTGGGGCCAAAGGCTTTGCGCATGCCGTTATCCAGCACCAGCAGCGTGTCGCATTCCTGAATGGCCGCCGGGCGATGCGCCATGATCAGCACGGACCGCCCGCTGGCCTTCATCTGCCGGATCGCGTGATTCAGCGCCTGAGAGCCGGTATTGTCGAGGTTCGAGTTCGGCTCATCCAGCACGACGATCACCGGGTCATCATACAGCGCCCGCGCCAGCCCGATCCGCTGCATCTGCCCGCCCGAAAGCCGCACCTGCCCCGCGCGGATGGGCGTGTCATAGCCTTGCGGGAATTCGAGGATCATCTCATGGGCCGCCGCCATCTTGGCCGCCTTAACCACTTTGGCGTCGTCAGGATTGGGGGAGAGCCGGGCGATATTCTCGGCAATGGTGCCGTCGAACAGCTGAACGCGCTGCGGCAGATATCCGATATGCCGTCCCAAAGTCTCGCTCCCGTAATGCTCCAGCGCCGCCCCGTCGAGGCGGATAGACCCGCCCGCAGGCGGCCAGACCCCGGTGAGCGTGCGGGCCAAGGTCGATTTCCCCGCCCCCGAGGGGCCGATCACGCCAACCGCCTGCCCCGGCTCAACGGTGAAGTTGATTGACTTGAGCGCCGCCTGCTTCTCACCCGGTGCCACGACGGTCAGCGCCTTTGCGGCGAGTTTCGCCTTTGGCTGTGGTAAGGCGGTGCGCGCGGGCTCCTCCCCCACCGCACCCAGAAGCTGTGCCAGATTGGCCCAACCGGCCCGGCCCCGCTGCACCACCGGCCATTGGTTCAACGCCAGTTCCACCGGCGCCAGCGCCCGGCCCAAGAGGATCGAGCCCGCGATCATCGCGCCCGGCGTCATCTGGTTTTTCAAGACCAGCCAAGCGCCGAGGCCCAGCATGGCGGATTGCAGAAACAGCCGCAGCGTCTTGGTCATCGCGGTAAAGGTGCCGCCCACGTCGGTCGATTTCACCTGCTGCGCCAGCGCCTGCCCCCGGGCCTGCTGCCAGCGGGTAAAGGCGGCATCGCGCATCCCCATGGCCTGCACCATCTCGGCCTCGACCCTGATCTGGCCCGACATGGCATCCGCCGCCTGCCCCGAGATGCCAGCCCGGGCTTGGCTTTCGCGCGACAGCATTTGATTGGCCACCGCGATTGCCACCAGCACGGCGGCACCGCCCAAGGCCAGCCAGCCCAACATCGGGTGGAACAGAAAGATCGCGGCAAAGAAGATCGGCGTCCATGGCGCGTCAAAGGCGGCCATCAGCACCGGGGAGGTCATGAGGCGCTGCACGGCTTCGAGATCGGCAAGGCCCGCGTTGGTTTTCACATCCGGGGCCACGGCGGATTTGCGCACCACCGCGTCGAACACCCGCCGGTCGAGATCGGATTGAAACCGCGCCCCCACCCGCGCCATGATCCGGCCCCGCGTGTAGTCCAAAAGCCCCATCACCGCATAAAGAAAGACGACGAGGACCGAGAGGGCGATCAGCGTTTCCTCTGACCCTGAGCCGAGCACGCGGTCATAGACCTGCAACATATAGAGCGGGCCGGTGAGCATGAGCATATTGGCAAAAAGGCTGAACAAGGCCACCGCCCAATAAAGCCCGCGGCTGCGCCTGCGCACGCGACGCAGCTCGGACAGCCCCCTGTTCACCACATCGCTTTGCATCAAACCCTTTCAACGCTGCCCGGCCCGCGCGCAGCACCTTCCCGCCTTTGGGGAATTGATACTGAGTTTGACAACCCAATGCTATTGATTTTTCGGCCCGCCCCCGACCGCCTCAGCGGTCAAGGAAGTTCGGCGCGGGCGCGCTTGCCCCGCTGCCGCTGCTGCCGCCGCCAAAGATATCGCGCAGAACCCGGTCGATCACATTGTCCGCGCCGCCGCCATGGTTGCCACCGCCCTGCGGTTGCGGCTGGGGCTGCGGTTCGGGCTGTGCCTCGCTCAGGTTGCTGGGCGGGGCGGGCGCCTGCATCGGCAACTCCTTGAGGGGCATCCCCTCATGCACGCGGCTCATGGTTTCGCGCCAGATCTCTGCGGGCAGGCCCCCGCCCGTGACCCCGGTGAGCGGCGTATTGTCGTCATAGCCCATCCAGACCCCGGCCACATAATCCGCCGAGAAGCCCACGAACCAAGCATCCTTATTGGCCGAGGTGGTGCCGGTCTTGCCCGCGAGTTGCCGCCCGCCAAACTTGGCGCGCTGGCCGGTCCCTTCGGAGATCACCTTTTCCATCATATAGACCAACTGGCGCGCGGCATCTTCTTGGATCACACGTTCGTTGATGCCGCCGCCGGTGCCCATCAGCGGCTCCGTCTCGCCCAGAAGGCGCAGATCGACCAACCCGTAGGGCGTCACCGATGAGCCGCCGTTGAGGATACCGGCATAGGCGCCGGTCATTTCAAGCAGGGTACTCTCCGATGCGCCAAGCGCCAGTGCCGGACCGGCGGCCAGATCGCTTTTGATGCCGAACTGGGTGGCGACCGAACTCACCGTCTCGCGGCCCACGCTTTCCGAGACTTTCACCGCCGGAATGTTCAGCGAGCTTTTCAGCGCCTCGGTCAGGGTCACCGGCCCCTTGAAACTCTTGGTGTAGTTCTTGGGGCACCATTGTCCCGAGCCGGGTATGTTCAGGCAATAGGGCTCATCCACGATGATGTCATCGGGCGAATAGCCCAGATCGAGCGCCGCGGCATAAATGAAGGGTTTGAAAGCCGAACCGGTCTGACGCATCGCCTGCGTGGCGCGGTTAAAGGCGCCCGCGACCTTGGTCTTGCGCCCGCCCACAAGCGCACGCACCGCGCCATCAGAAGACATCACCACGATCGCCGCCTGCGCCTTGGAGCCTTCGCGGACTTTATTCTCAAACACCCATTTCAAGCCTTCCTCGGCTGCGCGTTGGATGCGCTGATCAAGGGTGGTCTTGATGATCACGTCTTCGGTGGTGTTGCGGGTAAAGAATTCCGGCCCAGAAGACATGACCCAGTCGGCAAAATAACCGCCCGCCTCGGCCTCTGCCGCCTCGGACAGTTGCGCGGGGTTGGCGATGGCCTCATCAGCCTCGGCGGCAGAGAGATAGCCTTGCTCTTCCATCAGGCGGATCACCGTGGCGGCGCGGCTTTGCGATCGGTCCAGATTGTTAGTGGGCGAAAGCGTCGTGGGCGCGGTCAGAAGACCGGCCAGCATCGCGCCTTCGGCGGGCGAGAGGGCGGCGGCTGGCTTGCCAAAGAACCGCTGCGCCGCGGCCTCTGCCCCAAAGGCACCGCCGCCCATATAGGCGCGGTTAAGGTAGATCGAGAGGATGTCGTTCTTGGTGTATTTCAGCTCCATCGCGATGGCAAAGAGCGCTTCCTTGGCCTTGCGACCCAAGGACGAACGACGGCATTCCGCCTCATATTCCTTTTCCGTCATGCCGCTGCTGGGGTCATAGGGTTCCCCCAGACAAAGCAGCTTGGCCGTCTGCTGGGTGATGGTCGAGCCGCCGTGGCCGGAAAGCGGCCCGCGCCCCTCGCTCAGGTTGATGCGCACCGCCGAGGCGATGCCCCGCGGGCTGACGCCCAGATGGCGATAGAATCGCTTGTCCTCGGTGGCGATGACCGCGTTTCTCAGATGTTTGGAAACCGATTCCGCCGAGACCACGCCGCCAAACTGGTCGCCGCGCCAAGCAAAGACCTCTCCCTCACGGTCGAGCATAGTGACAGACCCGCGCGCGCGGCCATCCAGCAGCGTTTCGAGCGGCGGGATCGTGGTGTAGATATAGCCAACCGCCAAGGCGAGCACGAGGAAGATGACAAGGCTAACCCGCCATGTGATGGTCCAGATCAGCCGCCAAATCCAACGGGCCACCCCCGCGAAAAAGCCGAGGATACCGCCGCGCCGGGGGCGTTTGGGACGGGCGGCTTTGCGACGGGCGGGCGCGGCCTTGCGCGTCGCCGGTTTGCCCCGCGCCGCGGTCTTGGCCTTGGGTTTGGCCTTACCGGGATACCGCTTGTCGGCCACCAAAGGGCGTTTGCGCTTGTTCTTGTCGGTCATAAAATCGCCTGCTCGGCCCTATTTTTCGCCACTTTAGCCTGACTGCAGCGGTTTGTTTAGCGCTGCAAGATCCAATCGGCGTCAAATGTCTGATTAATTTATAGGCAGATTCCAGCCTGCGCCCGATTTTTAAGCGGCACTGCCAAGCAATGGCGCAAATATGGCAAGCAAACCTGTCCAAGAGCGCCCGATATCCGGTTTTCTCATGCTGCACGGGCAGCCGCCCGCTTCGGTAAGCACGCATTCGGACCCGCAGACAGGAAACGACCATATGAAACCCATCTTAATACTTCCCCTTGCAGCGGCGGTCAGCGCCCTGCCCGGGCTGGCGCTGGCACAGGACGCGGAATACGCGACGCTGGCGGATACGACCTTCATCTTCAACACCCTGCTTTTCCTGATCGGCGGCTTCCTCGTCTTCTGGATGGCGGCGGGTTTCGCCATGCTGGAAGCAGGGCTGGTGCGTTCCAAGAACGTCACCACGCAGTTGACCAAGAACATGGGCCTCTTTGCCCTCGCGGCGGTCATGTATTGGCTGGTGGGCTATAACATCATGTATCCCGGTGACGGCAATTGGATCATGGAAGGCGTCTTTGGCACCTTCGCGACCAAGGACATCAAGACCGAGATCGACGCGGGCGGCTATTCCAACGCCTCTGACTTCTTCTTTCAGCTGATGTTCTGCGCCACCACCGCCTCCATCGTGTCGGGTGCGCTGGCCGAGCGGATCAAGCTATGGCCCTTCCTGATCTTCGTGGTTGTGCTGACCGGCTTCATCTACCCGATCGAAGCGTCCTGGCAGTGGGGCGGCGGTTTCCTTTCCGCCATGGGCTTCAGCGACTTCGCCGGCTCGACCCTCGTGCACGCCGCTGGTGGTTTCGCTGCCCTTGCCGGGGCCATCGTTCTGGGGCCGCGTTTGGGTAAATACGGCAAGGATGGCCGCGTCGTGCCGATGCCGGGTTCCAACCTTGCCCTCGCCACTTTGGGCACGTTCATCCTATGGATGGGCTGGTTCGGCTTTAACGGTGCGTCGCAGCTTGCCATGGGCACCATCGAAGACGTGGACGCCGTGGCGCAGATCTTTGCCAACACCAACATGGCCGCTGCCGCCGGTGCCGTCGCCGCGCTGATCCTGACGCAGGTGATGTACAAGAAAGTCGACCTGACCATGGTGCTGAACGGGGCGCTGGCCGGTCTCGTCTCGATCACTGCAGGGCCGCTTGACCCGACGCTGTTTGGTGCGCTTTGGATCGGTGCCGTGGGCGGTGTCATCGTGGTGCTGACCGTGCCGATGCTCGACAAGTTCAAGATCGACGACGTGGTCGGCGCGATCCCGGTTCACCTGATCGCCGGTTTCTGGGGCACGCTGGTCGTGCCGGTCTATACCGAAGGCACATCCTTCGTCACACAGATCATCGGCTTCGCCGCGGTTGGCCTCTTTGTCTTCATCGTCAGCTTCGTCGTCTGGCTGATCCTGAAAGCCGCCGGTGGCATCCGTGTCAGCGAAGAGGCTGAGATCACCGGTCTGGACATGTCCGAACTGGGCATGGAAGCCTACCCCGAGTTCGCCAAGGGCTAAGCCCCGGCGACATCGCCAAACAATCGACCGCCCGGCCAGCAAAGGCCGGGCGGTTTGCGTTAGGCCACTAGGGGTAAAGAAATCGTAAAGGTCGTGCCGACACCCGGGGCGCTGACATAGCGGATGCTGCCGCCGTGCCGGTCCAGAATCTGCCGGGTGATATGCATTCCCAGACCGCTGCCATAGGCGACCTTGGTGTCGGAGCCGTCGACCTGCAAAAAGGGCGCAAAGACCTGCTCCTCCGCGCCCGGCGGGATGCCACAGCCGCTGTCGCTGACCTGCACATGTGCCATGCCTTCGGACTGCTGAAGGCTGACCTCCACCTGCCCGCCCGGGGCAGAGAATTTCACCGCGTTCGACAGCACGTTCCCAAAGACCTGCCCCAACCGCTCTGCATCGGCTTGGACCGTCAGCACCGTCTCGGGCATCTCGCAGCGGAAGCGGATATCCTTCTCCGGTTGCAGGCTCTCCGCCCGGGCCACGGCCTTTTGCACCAGCGGGGCGAGAGCGGCAGGCTGCAGGTCGATGCTGAACTCGGCACTGCTGAGGCTTTGGGTGTCGATCAGATCATTGACCAAGGTCGTCAGCGTCTTGGAGCTACCTGCGGCCTTTGCCAGCAGACGCGCCTTTTGCGCATCGCTCACCTTGGCCCCGCCCTGCGACAACAGGCCAAGCGCGCCGTTGATGACCGTCAGCGGGGTGCGCAGCTCATGGCTGACCGTGGCGAGGAACTGCGCCTGCATCTGCTCGGCGGCGATGGCCTTTTCGGCGGCAATCTTTTGCACGGTCACATCCAAGAGCGCCACGGCCCAGCCCACCTGTTTCTGCCCCGCCCCCAGAGAAATCGCATGGGCGCGCACGGCGAAATGGCGGTGGCCCAGTTGGATATCGGTCACATCGGGCAGGCTGCCTTGGGCCGCGAGATAGCGGATGATCGGCCCCAACTCCCCAAAAGCGCTCAGCGAAGCCTCGGGATCGGCTTCCCGACGCAAGAGGTCGGCGGCGGCTGGATTGGTCTCAATCGCAGCGCCGCTCGGGTCGACCACAAAAACCGGATCGGTGCTGTTGTAGAACAACAGCTCGCGCGCGATTGCGTTCACGTCGATCCAGCGGTTATCGGCCACCAGCCAGACCACCAGCGTCAGCGAAAGCGCGAATGAGAAAGGCGTCGGATCGGTATTGAACAGGGTGATGCCGCCCAAGATATAGGCCAGATTGGCCACCATGGGGATCAGCGTCGCGGCAAAAAGCTTGAGGAAAAAGCTGCGCACCGCCGGGTTGGCCGAACGCACCGCCCGCCCCGCCACGACCGCCGCCGCCATGATGACCATGTAAAGATAGGTGATCGCGATGAAGAACAGCGGGCCGTGGTCGGATTGGACATAGGCCCCCTCTGCGCTCAGCAACCACTTGGTTTCGGGGCCATAGAATGTCTCATGCCAACCGCTCGTCACCGCGGCGAGGGTGATCAGCGCAGGCGCAAGCCCCGCGCAAAGCGGCACGAGCCACCGCGGCACCTTGGCCCCGAGCGCATATTCATAGAGGAAGAAAGCCCAGAAGGTCGGCAGCAGCACAAAGCCGATCCACGCAAGGCGGCTGACCCCAAAGGCGCAGGCGGCAGAGGTGGCGGAAAGTTCGACCCCGACCGACAGAAGCCAGAAATCCATGGCCAGAATGGCCAGCAAAAACCAGTGCTTACCGGGTAGGCTGCTGTGCCCGCGCACCCAATAGCCCAACACGGTGACAAGCGTGGCTGTCACGATCACCAGCTCTACCGCTGGCAAGCTCACATCCAAGCGGATGCACTGTAAGAATGATTCTAAAATTGGCCCGACCCTGAGTTTTCACTCAAGCTATCCAAACATGCCATTTCGACCAAGTTTTGATTAAAACTGGCCAGAATAGAGGCATAGGGCGATTGTTCCGCAACAATCGAAGGCTGACCGGGCCGCGACATGCGCGGCCCGGAGCGCGATTAGATACCGACGTCGATGATCGCACGAGCAAGGATCGGCACGCTGTTTTGGTTCAGCCCGGCAATGTTCATACGGCTGTCGCCGACCATATAGATGCCATGTTTTTCGCGCAGCGCATCGACCTTATCTGGCGTGGTGCCAAGGCGTGAGAA
Organism: Sulfitobacter sp. 1A13679; assembly: GCF_043557115.1. NCBI lineage: Bacteria > Pseudomonadati > Pseudomonadota > Alphaproteobacteria > Rhodobacterales > Roseobacteraceae > Sulfitobacter > Sulfitobacter sp. 1A13679. The sequence continues at coordinate 60,010 of NZ_JBIFFO010000004.1, read as the reverse complement.
CATGCCGCGGTGCTGGGCGAGGAAGCCAAAGCGGTCCGATCCGGAGAGTTTCTGCAACTCACCCGCCAGTTGCTCACGCAGCCCCAGCATGGCGTTGCGGACATCCTCAAGCTCGGCCATCCAATCGGCCTTGAGCTCGTCATCGGTCAGGATGGTCGACACGATCCGCGCGCCGTGATCGGGCGGGAAGCTGTAGTTCTGGCGGTTGAGGAAGGCCAAAGTGGCTTGGTTCAGCCCCTGCGCCGCCTCGGCAGCCACCAGCATCAGAATGCCGGTCCGTTCGCGGTAGATACCGAAGTTCTTGGAGCAGCTTGCCGCGATCAGGCACTCAGGCACCGAGGCGGCCACTTTGCGCGTCGCAGCGGCATCCGCTTCCAGCCCGTCGCCAAAGCCCTGATAGGCGATGTCGATCATCGGCACGGCACCGGTGCTTTGCAGCACTTCGATCACCGCGTCCCACTCCGCGCTGTTGAGGTTCGCGCCCGTGGGGTTGTGGCAGCAGCCGTGCAGCAGGACCACATCGCCTTTCTTGGCGGTCTTGAGGTCTTCGATCATGCCGTCGAAGTTCACGCCGCCGGTCGCGCTGTCGAAATAGCGGTAGTTCACCACTTCCATGCCCAGATAGGACAGGATCGACAGGTGGTTCGGCCATGTCGGATCAGAGACGAAAACGCGCGCTTCGGGGTTGGCCATACGCACCAGTTCAAAGGCCTGACGCACGGCACCGGTGCCACCGGGGGTGGCGGCAGCGGCAATCGCGCCGCGCGGCACGGCATCGCCCAGAACAAGCGCAGCCATCGCATTGGTATAGGTCGGATCACCCGCAAGACCGGTGTAGACCTTGGTGTCTTGGTTTTCCCAGATGCGCTGCTCAGCGGCTTTGACGGCGCGCATCACCGGGGTGTTGCCGCTGGCGTCTTTGTAGACACCGACGCCGAGGTCGATCTTCGTGTCGCGCGGATCTTCGCGGTAGGCCTGTACAAGGGCGAGGATCTTATCGGCGGGTTGCGCCTTGAGCGTCTCGAACATGGGGTTCTCCGGTTGGAAGGTAACGGTAAAGGATTAAGCCGCGCCGGTGGCCACGGGCACGGTAGGGAACATGCCCCATTCCGCCCATGAGCCATCGTAGAGCGACCATTTGCGGTGGCCCAGCCGCTCCAGCGCCAGCGCCAGCACGGCGGCGGTGATGCCCGAGCCGCAGGAGGTGATGACGGGTTTCGACAGGTCCACGCCCGCCGCCTCGAAAATGGCGCGGGTCTCTACGGGGGTTTTCATCGTCTTGTCGTCGTTGAGCAATTCGGTGAAGGGCACGTTGCGCGCGCCGGGAATATGGCCTGCGCGCAGCCCCTCGCGCGGTTCAGGCGCATCGCCGCGGAAACGTGCTGCGGCGCGGGCGTCGACGATCTGCGGATCGCCGAGTTTGGAGGCATGGGCCACCTGTGTCACATCGCGCACCAATTGGTTCTGGAAGCGCACGGTCATATGGCGGTCGCGCGGCACGGGGGGCATATCTTCGGTCTCGCGCCCCTCGGCCTGCCATTTCGGCAACCCGCCATCCAGCACGGCGACATTCTCTTGCCCCATCAGGCGGAACAGCCACCAGACCCGGGCCGCCGACATCAGGCCTGCGCCATCGTAGACCACCACCTGATGCCCGTCACCCACACCCATGGCGCGCAGCCGCGACATGAATTTCTCGATCGGCGGGGCCATATGCGGCAGGTCCGAACGCGCGTCCGAGATATCGTCGATGTCGAAAAAGCGCGCGCCGGGGATGTGCGCGGCGTCATACTCCGCCTTCGGATCGCGCCCGGCGTCGGGCAGATACCACGAGGCATCAAGGATGCGCAGGTCCGGGTCTTTCAGATGCTGAGCCAACCAATCGGTTGAAACCAATGTCTTGGGATCGTCGGCCATGGGGGCCTCCTTCGTCGCGGGCGTTGCCCATGCCTATAACCGGCGGGGGATGCTGGCAAGTGGAAGGGGGGCGGTGAGAGGTGTAAGGAGGGCCATCCCCTGCCCGTGAAGTGGCGATGCTACGGGCTGTTGGCACCACTTTATGGTTCAACTTTGATGTGTGCCGTCAAGAAGGCGCCCGCCTCACCAAATCGCCAGCCCGGTCGCACCAAAGGTGCGCCTAGTGTATTCTGGCGCGCCTCTGGCGTGATAGGCGGGCAGGCGATGGCCCGGCGCCTACGGCTTGATTCCGGGCCTGCCGCGCATCTTACCCGTGATCTTTCAGCAACCGCTGCTTCTGCCGCGACCAATCGCGCTTGGCCGCCGTCTCGCGCTTGTCATGCAGCTTCTTACCCTTGGCCACGCCGATCTTGATCTTGGCCATGCCGCGATGGTTGAAATACATCACCAAAGGCACCAACGTCATGCCCTTGCGCTGCGTCGCGTTCCACAGATCGGCCAATTCCTTGCGGCTGACCAGCAGTTTGCGCCGGCGCCGTTCTTCATGCTGAAAGGTCTTGGCCTGCTTGTAGGGCGCCACATAGGAGTTCACCAACCACAGCTCGCCATCCTCCACGGCGGCGTAGCTCTCGGCGATATTCGCCCCGCCTTCGCGTAGGGATTTCACCTCGGATCCCTCAAGGATGATACCGCATTCGATATCTTCTTCGATCGCGTAATCAAACCGCGCGCGGCGGTTTTCGGCGATCACCTTGTAATTCGGATCGGATTTGGAACTGGATTTGACCTGTGACATGCCAAAGCATGTAGAGCGCCCCCCGCCCCGGTGCAAGATGCTGCCGCTCAGTCACCGAGTTTGGCGTGCACCTCATCCAAATCGATCTCCCCTAGGGGTTGCTTATTGCCGGGGTTGTCGAAGTCATATTTGAACAGATCGAAGTCGCGTTTGTAGATCTCGCGCATCAGATGCATGGACAGATCGTCGAAGTAATCCTCGACCGGATGCGCCCGCTTGGGCCCATGGCCCTCGCTCTCATTAAAGCGCGGGATCGCCGCCAGATCGACGGGGTGCGGCGTGTCCACGGCATCGAGCACCTGTTGCATCCCATCGTTGAACCGCTCGGTCCAGAAGATCTGGTCGTAGGTGCCGCCGTTGACGATAAAGGTGCTGACATGGCCCGAGACCGCCGACCAGTGAATGTCCGGGTCCATTGGCCGCCGCCAACGAATGGTATCGCGGGCGAACAGCAGGAACCGCCGGAAGCTCGCGATCTGGTCGAACTCCTGCTTGCCGTCCTCACCGCCTACGTCGATCCCATATTTCTGCACCAGCAGCGGCACCAGATTGCCGCGATAGCGCCGCCCGTTGCGCTGAATGCCGCAAATCTTGTCAAAGAAAGACGACAGGATCCGCGTGTAAGGGTTGCGCACACAGGTAAAGGCATAGGACTTGCACGCCGTCACATTCTCGGTGATCGGCCCCTGCGATCCGTCCAAGGCCCATTTGTGGATCCCGGTCTTGGCATCATGAATGTCCCCGTCAAAGAACTCTCCATGATCGGAATAATACATGATCTGCCCGATGGTCGAGCACGCGCATTTCGGCACCACGCGGTACACCATGCTCTCACTTTCCGTCATCCATGTTCCGGGAAAACCCATGCGCGTCCTGCCTCCTGCTGGCGCTGGCTGTTTTAAGCAACAGTCAGACCTCGGTGCAAAAAAGCAAAGAAATGCTGTTTATTCAATCGGTCTTCAGGATTAACTAGAAAGGTGATCCACGACAAAAGGCCGATGCAAGCGGGCCGCGACAAGGACATTCGGTATCCTGCATGGCGAAAATTGCCTATATCCTGCTGTGCCACAAGGATCCGGAGGCCATCATCCGGCAAGCCGAGCGGCTGACCGCCGTGGGCGATTGCATGGCGATCCATTTCGACGCCTCCGCCAGCGCCGAAGACTACGCCCAGATCACCGCGGCCCTGCGCGACAACCCCAATGTCACCTTCCCGCGCAAACGCATCCGCTGCGGCTGGGGCGAATGGTCACTGGTGCAAGCCACGCTCGACACGCTCACCGCCGCGATGGAAGCCTTCCCGCGGGCCACGCATTTCTACCTGCTCTCTGGCGATTGCATGGCGATCAAATCCGCCGAATACGCGCATCGGTTCCTCGATGAAAATGACGCAGATTTCATCGAAAGCGTGGATTACTTCGAAAGCGATTGGATCAAGACCGGCTGGAAAGAAGAGCGGCTGATCTATCGCCATTGGTTCAACGAACGCACACAGCGCAAACGCTTTTATGCGATGTTCGAGGCGCAAAAGCGTCTCGGCCTGACCCGCAAGATCCCGGGCGACCTTCAGGTGCAGATCGGCAGCCAATGGTGGTGCCTGCGCCGCCGCACCGTCGAGGCGCTGATGGCATTCAGCCACGAGCGCCCCGACGTCATCCGCTTTTTCCGCAGCACGTGGATCCCGGATGAGACCTTCTTTCAAACCCTCGTGCGCCACCTCGTCCCCGAAGGTGAAATCGCCAATCGCAGCCCGACCTTTCTGCTGTTTTCCGACTACGGCATGCCGGTCACCTTCTACAATGACCACTATGACCTGCTGCTCGGCCAGAACCACCTCTTCGCCCGCAAAATCAGCCCCGAGGCACTGGACCTCAAACGCCGCCTCGGCCTGCTCTACGCCGCCCAAGGCGTGCCTTTCCAGATCAGCGACGAAGGCCGCAACCTGTTCGAATTCCTCACCGCGCGGGGCCGCATTGGCCGCCGCTTCGCCCCCCGCTTTTGGGAAAGGGAATCCAGCCTTGGCCGCGAGCGTGAACTGCTGATCATTATCGCCAAGAAATGGCATGTGGCAAAACGGCTCGTGGGACGGATACGCCAGCAAACCGGCCTCCCAGCGGTGGATTTCCTCTTCAACGAAGAAGACACCCCCCTGCCCGACCTCGGCGGCATTCAAACCACGCTGGAAAAACGCACCCGCCACCGCCGCGCCCTGATGCGGATGCTCTACGACTACTACGACAGCACCCGGCTGATCGTCTGCATCGACACGTCGAACCTCGACCTGCTGCGCGATTTCGCCTCGGACCGCGCGCAGGTGCGCATGCTCGAAGTCGAATGCAAACTGACCGACGCCTATCTCAGCGGCCACGCCCGGCGCATCGGCCTGAGCGGCGCGCAAACATCGCAAGAAAACCTGTCCCGCCTGCTTCCCACGATCCGCGGGAACATGCTGCATGAGGTCGACCAAATCCGCGACGCCCAATTCGCAAACTACAGCCGCCTCTCCGAATACGCCAACCCCGAAACCAACGCCGCAGCCCTCGCCTGCTTCCTCAAGGTGACCGAAGACGAAGCCCGCGCGATCGTCCAGCCCGCAGGCCTCTTCGCAGATTAGCGCCGCCCGCCCCTACCGGTTGGAACAGCCCCCCGCGCCAAGCGTTGAACCAAGAACGCCGCCCCGCGGCCCGACGCACCACAACGCAAGAGGTTTTCCATGACACATAAGTTCACCGCCCTCGCCACATCGCTCCTGCTCGCCCCCGCAGCCCTCTTCGCGCAAGAGACCGCCCCTGAGGCCGAGCGCATCAGCATGTCCCAAGCCATCAAATCCGCGCAAAGCAGCATCGATGGCGGCGTGCTGGAAGCCGAAATCGAAACCGAAGGCGACGCGCTGGTCTATGAGATCGACCTGGTCCGCGGCGAATCCGTGTACGAAGTCACCGTCAACGCCGCCACCGGCGATGTGATGAAGCAATCCGAAGAGCAGCTCACAAGCTTCCTCAGCGGCCTCTTCCAAGAAGATGAGTTGCGCGCCGCTGGCACGGCCCGCGATGTGCTGATGACCGCACTGACCGAGCTGGAAGGGCAAGACGGCACATGGATCGAGGAAGTCTCACTCGACGATGAAGATGACCGCATGGTCTATGAAGTCGAACTAACCGACGCCACCGGCGAACGCGAACTACTGATCGACGCCACCACCGGCGAAATCACCCCCGACGACTAACCCCAGCCAAAGGTGCGGCCGCCTCTACCGGCCGCCCCCTATCTTCATCCTTTCTCAAATACCCTGCACAACACCGCCCCCAAACGCCCCACCAGCGTTTGACGCGCCGAGCTACCCCCGCCCGCCCGAGATCAGATCCACCGGATCGATCCCGCGCTTCTCCGCACTGGCACGCACCGCCTCGCGCAGGGCCGCGCTCCGTTCCAGCAGGCGGCGGAACCGGTCCTCGTCCAGAACCAAAAGCGTGGTCGGCGCGATGGCGCGCACATCCACCCGACGGACGCGGTTCGTCAGGATGGCCATCTGGCCGAACATCTCCCCCCGCCCCAAACGCCAAGTCTGACCCGCGCTTTCCAATTCGACAGCACCTGAGGCGATAAAAAACACGCTGCGCGCGGGGCTTTCCTTGCGCAAAACCACGTCGCCGATATCGACATAGCGGGTCTTGAGCGCCCGGCTCAGCCGTTTGAGCGCGCCCTCCTCCAGATCCGCAAACAGCGGAAACTGCTCGATGAAAGCGCCCCGCCGCACGGCGAGGTCAAGGCCCGGCCGCCCCTCTGCCGCGGTGCGCCGGGTCGCCAGTTCCTGCATCAAGGCGGTATAGACCTCGGCCCCAAACAGACCGTCTTCGCGCATCAATGTATATTCACGCTCTTCCAAACGCAGTGCCGTGCGGCGGATGAAACGCCGTTCCAGCTCCTCGGCATAGCCGGGATACTGCAAGCGCAGCCCCTCCAGCGCGGTCTCAATCCCTTCGATGCGGCGCGCCAACAGGTCGTGCAGCAATTCCGCCACCCGCCGCCCGTGGATCCGGCGAATGCGGCCATCGATGAAAGTGCCCAGATCCCGCAGGATCAACCGTTGCGACAGCAGCATTTCAAAGCGATCCGCCGTCATCCGCGCCAGCGGCCCCGACACGCCGTAGCGCCCGTGCAGCACCGCCGCCGCGCGAAATGTGCGCCCATAGGCCACGCTGCGCCGCGCCGCGCGTTGATAGCCGCTGCGCCCTTGGGTTCGCGCCCCTTCGATTAGCCGGTCCGCATCCGAGAGTACCAGATCCGCCATCCGGGCCGAGATCGTCCGCTCGCGCACCCGCGCAAGGATCGTGTCACGCTCATGCCCCGCCAGCGCGATCAGCCCAAGCGCGATGCGGTCGCGGTCGAGGATATCGGTCGCCTCCTCCGCGGTCTTGACCGCTGTCTCAAGCCGCTCGCCAAACCGTTTCGCCTCGGAGCGCACGATGTCGCGGTTCAGATCGTAATTCTCGGTTGTTTGGGCCACGTCCTCGCGCACGGTTTGCAAGGCCACCGCGATGACCTGCCGCGACAGCGCGTGATCGATGGGCGAGAGTTGATCGAGCCCCAACCGTCCGATGATCCAACGCAGCGTCGTACCCTGGGCCAGCAGGGTGAAGAGCGTGAAGCCGGTGGCCAAGATACCCACGATCCGCTGAATGTCATCCGGCACCCGCACGCTTTCCGTCACCGCCAGCGCCAGCGCCAATGTCACCGCACCGCGCAAGCCCCCCCAAAGGATCGCCACCCGGTAGGGCCGCTCGACCATGGGCGAAAGCTTGGCCGCGGTCAGCAGGGGCAGCAGCCCGAAAAGGATCACCGCGCGGGCGAAAATGGCAGCCACCACCACGACGGCGATGAGAAAGAAATCTTCTAGCCGGACCTCTTCCAACAACCGCGGGATCAGCAGTGCGGCGAGGATAAAGATGAGCGCCCCGGCCCAATGGGCCAACACGTCCCAAAGCTCGCGCAGGTTGGTCAGCGCCTGTGGCGGCAGCCGCCCCGGCGCGGTGAGGTTCAGCGTCAGCCCCGCCGCCACCACGGCGATCACCCCCGACGCGCCGACGCTTTGCTCGGCCACGATATAGGCCAGATAGGGCAGCGCGACCGAGATCGACTGCTGCGCCAATTCATGCCGCGCAAACAGCGCCATGACCCAAACCGCGATCCGCGCGCCCAGCCAGCCCACCAGCGCCCCGCCTGCGATCAGCATCGGGAATTGCGCAAGCGCACTGCCCAGTTCCGGGTCGGGAATGCCCAGCATGACATAGCCCATGAACAGGCCGAAAAGCGCGATGGCGGCGGCGTCGTTCAGCAGGCTTTCGCCCTCGATGATCCGCGCCAGCCGCCGCGGGGCCGAGATCGACCGAAAGATCGAGACCACCGCCGAAGGATCCGTGGTTGAGACGATTGCCCCGATCAGCAGACAGGCCGCCAGCGGGATCGCACTGACCCAAAACAGCGCGTAGCCAATGCTGACCGTCGCCACCACCACGGCCACGACCGCCAGCACCAGAATGGGCATCCAATCGTCGACCATACGGCGCAGGTTCATCCCCAGCGTCGCCTGAAACAACAGCGTCGGCAGGAAGACGTATAGAAAGACGTTCGACCGGATCGGCAGCCCCAGAATGGCCGCCGCCACCGGGTTCAACGCATCCGTCAGATCAGTGCGCAGGAAAAAGATCGCCGAAGCCCCGATGAGGATGCCAACGACCGCCAAGATCACGCTGAACGGCAGTCGCAATCGCGCGGCCAAGGGCTCGGCCAAGCCGATGACGACAAAGAGCGACGCGATGACCGTGGTGACGAGGATGATGTCCATATAGGATGGAATACCAGAATTTATCTGAATGCGGGGCGCTTCTTGCCCCGCTCAGCGCTGACAGTTCGTGGTGAGGTTACTTGCGGGCGCGCCGCTCAGCGCGCCAACGGGCAAAACGGCCCCGCCGCGCGGCGATGTCATCCTCGATCGCCTCGATCTTGGGGTCCAGCCGCGCCCGGCGGAACCGCCGCCAGCGCACCCAGATCGCATAGAACAGCGCGGCGGCAAGGGTCAGCACGATGATGGTCACGAAAGGGATGCCCTTGCCCGCCTCCGGCCCCTCGACCGGGCGGAGCGAGATGGCATTGGGGTAGATCGACAAAAGCTCACTGCGCCAGCCGTAGTGTTTCAGCGCATAGTACTGCGGCGCGCCAGTGGTGCTGCGCGCATCCGCCGCCTCGGCCTGAAGGTTGGCGGTGTCGAACTTGAAATAGGGCGGCCAGCCCCAGCCGGTGTCTTCGTTGCGGTAGACCATGACATCGCCCTTGGCCCGGCGGGTCTGGATGAAAAAGACATCGCGGTTGACCGCCTGCCCCGCGCTATCGGTCGATGAGCCGGACCAGAAGATCGAATTGTTGCCGAAGTCGATACGCTTTTCATAGGTGTCCGTGACACGGACGATATCGGTCTGCGGCAGCGTATAGTGGAAGAACGCCCCCACCAGCACCCAGACGGTCACCCAGAACACCCATTTAACGATTCTCATCTTCGGCCCTTTCCATTAGGTCGCGCGGCCGGACAGGGGCCTTTGCCCTTCTGACATAGTGTTTCCGCGGCACTGCGGCAAATGCCTTACGCGCAATAAGGCGAGGCATTTGTCGCAAAATGCGGACCTTAGCTGCCCAGCAGCGCTTTGGTCAGGTCGCTGTCCGGCTCTGACAGCGGATCGATCACGTCGAAATGGTGCTTGCCCTCGGCCACCACATGTTTCGCGCCCCAACTGCGGGCGAAATTCTCGGCCTGTTCGAGGAAGACGGGCCGCTCCGCCGCGCCGACCCAAACGGTCACATCCACACCATGGGGCGGGGTCATCTTGATCGGGCTTTCGGCGGCGGCTTCGGCCTCATCCAGCCGCAAAGTGTCGTTCATTTCGGTTTGCAACAAGGGCGCCAGATCAGCCACGGGGGAGATCGGCACGATCCGCGTGATCCGGTCGCGCACCTCGGCCCCCAGCAGCAGCGGGTCGGTCATGCGGGCCACCAAATGGCCCCCCGCCGAATGGCCCGACAACACGATGGTGCCCTGCGTGCGGTTCGCCACTTCGGTCAGCGCCGCGGCGATCTGGGTGGAAATCTCGGAAATACGCACCTCGGGGCAGAGGTCATAGGACGGCACCGCCACGGCATAGCCCCGCGCCAAAGGACCAGCGGCCAGATGCGACCAATAGCTCTTGTCGAAAGCCTTCCAATAACCGCCATGCACGAAGACCGCCGTGCCGCGCGAGACACCCTCGGGCTGGAAGAAGTCGAACTTTTGACGGTCTGACGGGCCATAGCGCACGTTAAGCTGCGCCCGCGCCCCCAGTGACGCGCGGAATGCCTCTGCCTCCTTTTCCCAGCGGGGCGGAAAGTCGTCGGCCCCGTCGATATAGGCAGCGTTTGCATAGGCGTCATCTAGCATCATTTGGGTCTCCCACCCCGGATTTGATCAAACTTAACTGGACAATCATACTCGTTGTTGCTTTGGAGGCTATAGAGAATAGCGGAGAGATGACATGACTGATGCTAAGACGGATCTGAAATCACTGCTGAAAGACCCCAGCCTGCTTGAAACCCGCGCCTATATCGGCGGCCAATGGGTTGAAGGCGACGACGGTACATTTGACGTGACCAATCCCGCGCGGGGCGATGTCATCGCACAGGTCGCCGACCTCAGCCGCGCGCAGGTCGCGGGCGCGATTGCCCAAGCCGAGAAGGCGCAGAAGGACTGGGCCAGCTGGACCGGCAAGGAACGCGCCGCCGTGCTGCGCAAATGGTTCGACCTGATGATGGAGAACCAAGACGATCTGGGCACCATCCTCACCGCCGAGCAGGGCAAGCCGCTGGCCGAAGCCAAGGGCGAGATCGCCTATGGCGCGTCCTTCATCGAATTCTTCGGCGAAGAGGCCAAGCGCGTCTATGGCGAGATGATCCCCGGGCACCAGCGCGACAAGCGCATCATGGTGATGAAACAGCCCATCGGCGTCGCGGCCTCGATCACGCCGTGGAACTTCCCCAATGCGATGATCACCCGCAAGGCGGCCCCGGCGCTGGCGGCGGGCTGTTCCTTTGTGGCGCGTCCCGCGGCGGAGACGCCGCTCTCGGCCATCGTCATGGGTGTGCTCGCGGAACGCGCAGGAATCCCGGCGGGCGTGTTCAACGTGGTGCCGTCCTCCTCCTCCTCCGCCGTGGGCAAGGAGTTCTGCGAGAACCCCGCCGTGCGCAAGCTGACCTTCACCGGCTCCACGGAGGTCGGGCGCATCCTGTTGAAACAGGCCGCGGATCAGGTGATGAAATGCTCGATGGAACTGGGCGGCAACGCGCCCTTCATCGTCTTCGACGACGCCGATCTCGACGCGGCGGTCGAGGGCGCGATCATGTGCAAGTTCCGCAACAACGGCCAGACCTGCGTCTGCGCGAACCGGATCTATGTGCAGGCGGGCGTCTATGACGCCTTCGCGGCCAAGCTGAAGGACCGCGTGAGCCAGATGAAGGTGGGCGACGGGCTGGAAGAAGGCACCGATCTGGGCCCGCTCATCAACCCCGAAGCCTCGGACAAGGTGCAAGAGCATATCAAGGATGCGGTCGAGAACGGCGCGGAAATCATTCTGGGCAACGCCAAGGACGACATGGGCGGCAACTTCTTCGGGCCCACCATCGTCACCGGCGTGACGCAGGACATGAAGGTCGCCAAGGAAGAGACATTCGGCCCCCTCGCGCCGCTCTTCAAGTTCGAGGACGTCGATGACGTGATCGCCATGGCCAACGACACGATCTTCGGCCTTGCGTCCTATTTCTACGCCAAGGACCTCAGCCGCGTCTACAAGGTCGCCGAGGCGCTGGAATATGGCATCGTTGGCGTGAACACCGGCATCATCTCGACCGAGCTTGCGCCCTTTGGCGGGGTCAAGCAATCCGGCCTCGGGCGCGAAGGATCGCACCACGGGATCGAAGACTATCTTGAAATGAAATACGTCTGCCTGTCGGTCTAAGCACCGGCGGAAGTTAAAGAAACGGGGCGTGCCATGGCGCGCCCCGTTTTGCATCGGGCTATTGCGTCAGCCGGTCCTGTGCCAGCATCCGGCGCTCCGCCTGCGAAAGATGCGAGACCGCCTGCGCGACATCACCTTCGCAACGCTGCAACGCCCGACACCACAGCCGATGCGCCGAACGGGGCGACCACGGCAGCGCCGCCTGCGCAAGCCATGCCCGCAGGGGCGGCGGCAGTTGGTCAAAGGCCGCCATCGGGTTCCCCTGACGCCGCCGCTGTTTCAGCCCGCTGCGCAGGTTTCGCTTTTTGCCAGTCATGCCGCGGGCCGCCCTTAATGCGCCTGCATATCCGCCGCGATCTCAGACGCGCTCAGCTCGGCGAGGAAATAGGTCGGCCAGTTGGTCAACTCTTCCAAAACCTCGGCGCGGTCGTCGCCCCAGTAGAGGTGATAGTGATCGGCCTTTTGCGGCGCGATGATATGGTCGCTGAATTGGATATACTCCGGCGCTTCGGCATCGCCGCCCTCTTTGGCAAAGACATAGCGCACGCCGCGGTTGCCCTTCTTGTAGGTCAGCACCTCATAACCATCGCTGGCATAGCGCCCTTGCACCGGATCACCTTCCCGGAAGAAGGTCACGGCATTACCGTCGATGGTGATGCGGTCCACATCGGTGGCATAGCCGACCTCGTAATAGGCCTTGTACTCCGCCGCCGTCTTGTCGCCGTGCTCGGCCTTGTGGTGCATCACCGCGTCCAGCGCGCCCTGCTGCAACAGCGGGTAGACCGATTGCCAGTCGCCCGCCCAATCCGACAAGGGCCGATCCTTGATCTGCGCGTCGTCAAAGTAGCCTTTGTAGATGTCGTTCTGGTCGTGGGCATGGTCATGCGCATGGGAATGATCGTGGTCATGCGATGCCTCTTTCGTCTCAGCCAAGACCGGGGCCGAAAGGGCAAGGCCCGCGCTGAGCGTCAGGAAGAATAGCGGGGATGCGGATGTTTGGGGCATGTCGTTCTCCGTGGTTTGGCCTGCGTCATGATTCGATATGTTATATCATAACCAACGCGGAGTAGTCCTGTCCCGGAGAGTTTGCAACCCGATGGCCCCAGCCCGAACATGAAAAAGCCGACAGCACTTTCATGCTGCCGGCCTTCGGGCGGGGGAGAGATACGCCCTAGGGTGACCCGTCTTAGTTGGTCCGGGTCTGCGCCGCGCCGTCCGCATTCACTTGCTGGGACAGGGCCGCGGCGAATTCTTCGCCTGTCATGCCGATGAACAGCTGGCCATCGGCGTCGACATCTTGGTCGATCTGCACGACCGCACGGTCGCTATCGGCGGCGAATTCTTCGGCCAGATCGATGGAATAGCGCATGGAACCGTCCGCTTGCGGCTCTGCGTTCGAGATGGTGCCGATGACCGTATCATCTGAGGCGACGGCCACGGTGCTGCCATCCAGCGCGATATCGGCATCCGTATCAATGTCCGAGGTCGCGGTTTGGTCGATGGACTGTTCGGTGGTCAGGGTGCCATTCGCCTCGGCCCCGGATGTTGTGTCCAGTTCCGTGCCCGCCAGATCGGCGGTCGCATCGGTGCCGACACCCGCGTCCAGCGTCTGTGCGGCGACTGGGGCCGCCATAAGAGCGGCGACAGCCGTGGTCAGGGAAAGCTTGCGTAGGGAATTTGCATAGGTCGTCATGGTTCTTCCTTTCATTGCGCGTGCGGTACTCTGCACGCTGTTGTCCGGGCACGCCTGCCCGGTCCCCCACTCAACCCGACAGCTTTTGCTTGGTTTCACCCCGCCCCCCGCGCAGCAGAAAGCCGCCGTTTTCGCCCCTAGGCTTCGGCAGATATTCACCCACGAAAGGATTGAGCTTGGGAGGCGACCGCCCACAAAAAAGGCCCGCCAAAAGCGGGCCTTCGCAAAGCGCTGGAACGGCCGCGCTTAGTTCACGGATTTGGCGTCAACCACGTCCTTGTCGATCGCCTTCACCTCGGAAGAGATGGTGATCTGGCGCGGTTTCAGGGCCTCGGGCACCTGACGCTCAAGCTCGATATGCAGCATGCCATTGGCATGGGCCGCGCCGATGACCTGAACGTGGTCCGCCAGATGGAAGCGACGCTCAAAGGCGCGGGTGGCGATGCCGCGGTGCAGATAGGTCTTGGCCTCATCCTCATCCGCCTTGCGGGCCGAAACGATCAGCGCCTTCTCACGCACTTCGACGCTCAGGTCGCTGTCCGAGAAACCGGCGACGGCGATCGAGATGCGATAGGCATCATTGTCGAGCTTTTCGATGTTGTAGGGGGGATAGCTGGGGGTGGCCCCATCATTTGTCAGAACCCGGTCCATCATGTTGGCGATCTGGTCGAAACCAACGCTGGAGCGGTAAAGGGGTGCGAAATCAAAGCTACGCATGTGTTCATCCTCATCAGTGAGCGATTGACATATCGGGCCTTCCACCATTGGACAGACCCGGTTTTTTCAAGCGCCGAAGCCCTATTGAGGCACCTCGGCAAAGCTGATGTGGGAAAGGGTTTGCGCGCTTTCAAGTCCTGCCGCGCAGAATTACGGGCGGATGAATTTCGCCCCGGTGCCGCGCTCTTCGCCGACGCGGATGCGCTTGCCTGCGGGGTTGGAATCCAGAAACACGCCCTTGCCCGCCACCAGTTCCGCTTGCAGCAGCGCCAAAGGCGCGCCAAGCGCGGTGCCGAGCGAGACCTGCGCGCCCTCAACCTCGGCCTTGGCCGAAACGACGGAGACGATATGCGCCTCGCCTGCGACGAAACTAAAGATCGGCGCGCCGCTAGAGCCGAAATCGACCGCGCAGGAGGTCACCAAGACCCCCTCTTGCTGGGCCAGCACCTTGCAGACCTCTTGCAATGATGGTGCCTCGGCCCGGTCGCGGGCATAGCTGACCACGCCCACACGGTCGCCGGGGCGCGGACGCGCGGCGGTGCCGAAGGGCCGGATGGTGGTGTTGCGGATCGGGCGGGAGAGTTCCAGAAGCGCCAGATCATTGCGCACCCGTCCCGAAGAGACCTCACCGTCGTAGACGTAATCTGGATGCACCACGGCGCGGCGAATGTCGCGGTAGGCCCCGGCGCGGCCATTGCGCCAACCGGCGAGGAACTGCACCTCACCATGGTCGATCCGGGCCTTGGTTTCGCGGTCAAACAGGCAATGCGCGGCGGTCAGCACCAGACGCGGGGCGATCAGCGTGCCGGTGCAAAAGCCGGTCCCGCCGATGTCGAGACGGCCCACCGCCTCCCACGCGGCGGCATCCACACCGTTGTCGAGCGCTTTGAGCGCGCTGTCTTGGGCCAGCGCTGCCGTGGCAAGGGTAAAGACGCCGAAGATAGCCGCCAACAATTGTCGCAAAATGCACCTCAAAACCTTGTTTCCTTGGCGGATATAGGGGAGTTGCGGCGAAAATACGGCGCAGGCTTAACGCAAACGCGGCACCTGCGCAGGCGCGCTGAGCGCGGGTGGTTTTGGCCCACCGCAGGCCCAATCGAGCAGTTCGACGCTATGCACCACCGGCACCCCGGAGCCCGATCCGATCTGCATCATGCAGCCGATATTGCCCGCCGCGATCACATCCGGGGATTTGGCCTCCAAGGTCTTGATCTTGCGCTCTTTCAGCTTGGCCGAAATCTCGGGCTGCATCAGGTTATAGGTGCCCGCCGAGCCACAGCAGAGGTGACTGTCCGCCGGTTCCACCACCGTGTATCCCGCCTGTTTCAGCAGAGTCTTCGGCGTGGCCTTGATCTGTTGCCCATGCTGCAGCGAGCAGGCCGCGTGATAGGCGACGACCATGCCCGGCTCTGCCGGTTCGGCAAAGGGCAAGTCGAGCTCTGCCAGCAGTTCCGTCACATCCTTTGCAAGGGCCGAGACCCGCGCCGCATCCTCTGCCAGCGGGTCATTGCGGAACATATGGCCGTAATCCTTGACCGTGGTACCGCAGCCCGAGGTGTTGATCACAATGGCATCCAGCCCCTCGCCGTCCATCTCGGCCCGCCATGCGCAGATGTTGCGGGCGGCGTGGGCGTGGCTCTCATCGGTCTTGCCCATGTGATGGGTCAGCGCGCCGCAACAGCCCGCCCCTTGGGCCACCACCACCTCACAGCCCGCGCGGGTCAGCAGCCGGATCGTGGCGTCGTTGATATCGGTGTTCAGCGCCTTTTGGGCGCAGCCGGTCATCAGGGCCACCCGGCGCAGCGGCTTGCCCTTAGCCGGAAAGCTCTGCGGATCGTCGTTGCGGCTGACCGGAGGGACCGTCTTGGGCGCAATCTCCAGCATGGCCCGCAGCCGCGCGTCGGGCATCAGCCGGGCAAAGGGCCGGCCGATTTTGGCCCCGAGCAGCGCCAGCCGAAAGCGTGTGGGATAGGGCAGAATCCGCGCCAGCATCCAGCGAAGGGCGCGTTCGCCCATGGGACGTTTGTAGCGTTCCTCGATATAAGCACGGGCGTGATCGACCAGATGCATGTAATGCACCCCCGAGGGGCAGGTCGTCATACAGGCGAGGCAAGACAGGCAGCGGTCGATATGCTGAACCGTCTTTGGATCCGGGTCGCGGTCGTTCTCCAGCATGTCCTTGATCAGGTAGATGCGACCGCGCGGGCTGTCCAACTCATCGCCCAAGACCTGATAGGTCGGGCAGGTCGCCGTGCAGAAGCCGCAGTGCACACAGGCGCGCAGAATCTCATTGCTGCGCTGCGTGTCAGGCTCCTGCAACTGCGCGGGGGTAAAGGTGGTTTGCATGGCGGCTCCGTTCCTATGTGCTGCGCATCAGATTGGCGAGGACGAGGCCGAACCACGGCACCGTCGTGCCAACGGCCCCCAGCACCCCGCTCCACCGGCGCATCGCCGGGCGCGGATCGGCCCGGCGCAGCGCTTGGACCACCAGCGCAATCACCCCGATCCAAGCGGCCCAGAGCGCCAAGGCGATGACCCCCAACATCCAAGCGCTGTCACCCCAATAGCGCAGCAGACCATAGCGCAGGGCGAGCGCGATGAGAAAGGTCACCAGCACCATCGCCGCCAACGCGCGGATGGCCCGAAGCGAAGGCGGCACGGCGATCAGCGCCTTGAACAGAAAGGGGCCGATCAGAAAGACGATGAGGAAGACGAGCACCAAAGTCATGAGCTGCGGGCCAAGGCTTCGGCGTTGAACAGGCCACGGGGATCGAACTTGGCCCTGAGCCCCGCCGTCAACCGCGCCACCCCCGGCGCTTCGGGTTCCTGTCGTGGCAGCGTCCCCGACGCCTCGGCCCGCAACAAGGTCGCGTGGCCGTCATACCGCCCCAAGCGGGCGCGCAGGTCCGTGTCGGGGGCCATACGCAGCCATAGCAGCCCCCCGGCCCAATCATAGAGCCGCGCCTCCGCTCCGGCTTTTGCCGCAAGCGCCGGGGCCTCGGTCGGGCGGCAGTGCAGGCGCCAGACATCGCCCGCCGCCCCATGGAAGGGCGCCACATCTCGCAGGTCACGCCAGAGGGTCTCCGAGGGGTCTTCTGCAAGCACCTCGATCTCGCCCCCCGTGGCGGCGAGCAAATCCTTCAGCCGCCCGATCCGGTAGGCGACCGAGGTCTCGAACCCCTCCAACCGCAAGACCGTCAGCCCCTGCGCCGGGTCATGGGCCGCGCCGGTCACCTCGAAGGGGCTGCGCATGGCCAGCGCCATTGCGGCGATGGCGGCGGGATCATCCAGCCCGGACAGCACGAGCGTCGCGCTGGTTTCAGGTTTAGGGAGCACCTTCAGCGAGACTTCGGTCAGCGCGCCCAAGGTGCCCTGCGACCCGGCCATCAGCTTGACCAGATCATAGCCGGTGACGTTCTTCATCACCCGGCCCCCATTCTTGATGATGACCCCCTGCCCATCGACGAACCGCACCCCCAAGAGAAAATCCCGCGCCGCCCCAACAGCAAGCCGCCGCGGGCCGCTGACATTGGCGGCAAAGACCCCGCCGATGGTCGGCGTGCCGCTGCGGCCCATGAGCGCGCGGTGATCCATCGGCTCAAAGGCCAACCGCTGCCCCTCGGCGGCCAAATCGGCCTCGATCTCGGAGACCGGCGTGCCCGCCTGCGCGACCAGCGTCAGCGCGCCCGGCTCGTAAAGTGTGATCCCCCGCAGACCGGCAAGCGACAGCGCCGCGCCCGGCCCCGCCATGCCGCGCGTATCGCCACCCCGCAGGGACAGGGGCGCCTCTGCGCCACGGATCGCCTCGGCCAGCTCCGCCTCGGAAGTCACCGTCACGCCGCCACCGACGCGCCGCTGCCGCGCCGCCCTTCCGTCACATCGAGGGGGAAAACCTTGGCCGGGTTCAACAGCCATGCCGGGTCAAAGACATCCTTCACCATCAATTGCGCCTCAAGATCCGCGGGGGCGTATTGCTCATGCATCAGATCGCGCTTTTCGATCCCAACCCCATGCTCCCCGGTCAGGCAACCGCCCGCTTCGACGCAGAGCCGCAGGATGTCGGCGCCAAAGGCCTCGCATTTCTCCAGATCGCCGGGTTTGTTGGCATCAAACAGGATCAGCGGGTGCATATTGCCGTCGCCCGCGTGAAAGACATTGCCGACCTTAAGGCCATAGTCATCGGACATCTCACCGATGCGGCGCAGCACCATGGGCAATTCGTTCACCGGGATGGTGCCATCAAGGCACATGTAGTCGTTGATCTGCCCCATGGCGCCAAAGGCGGACTTGCGGCCCAGCCAGATCGCGGCGCTTTCCTCGGCGCTGTTGCTTTCGCGCAGTTCCACCGGGTTGTGACGGCGGGCAATCTCGGTGATCAGGGCAAGCTGGTGGTCGATCTCGGCGTCGGAGCCTTCGACCTCGACAATCAGCAGCGCCTCGCACATCGGGTAGCCCGCATGGGCAAAAGCCTCCGTCGCCTCGATGCAGGGGCGGTCCATGAATTCGATCGCCACGGGCAAGACGCCGGCCTTGATGATATCGCTGACACAGGCCCCGGCGACGGCGTTGTCGTCGAAGCCCATGAGCACGGGCCGCGCGCCTTCGGGTTTGGGCAGGATGCGCAGGGTGGCTTCGGTCACCACGCCCAACTGCCCCTCGGAGCCGCAGATCACGCCCAAAAGGTCCAGCCTGCCCGCGTCCATATAACCGCCGCCGATCTCGACCACTTCGCCGCCCATCATGACCATGGTGACGCCCAAGAGGTTGTTGGTGGTGACCCCGTATTTCAGACAATGCGCCCCGCCCGAGTTCATCGCGATATTGCCCGCGATGGCACAGGCCAACTGGCTGGAAGGGTCAGGCGCGTAGAAAAAGCCGTCTTCCTCCACCGCGCCGGTGACGCTGAGGTTGGTGCGCCCGGTCTGCACGCGCATCAGACGGTTGTCGTAATCGACCTCAAGCACCTCGGCCATGCGCGCCACCCCCAGCACCACGCTATCAGCGGTGGGCAAGGCTCCTCCGGCAAGCGAGGTGCCCGAGCCGCGCGGCACCACCGGCACGCCCTCCTCATGGCAGATTGCCAGAATTGACGAGACTTCTTCGGTACTGGCAGGCAGGGTCACGGCCAGAGGAGGGCATTTATAGGCCGTCAGCGCGTCACATTCATAGGCGCGGGTCTCATGCGCATCGTCGATCACGGCATCGCGGGGCAGCGCCGCACGCAGCCGCGCCACGACACGCGCCTTGCGCGCAATGATCCCGGCATCGGGTGTTGGCATCTGCATTGCGGTCCCTCCTCTGGCCCGCAGCATAGAGCCTATGGCGCGGGTTTGGCCAGTTTGCCGCGCGCCTGGTGCAATTGCACCACTAAATTGCGGCTTCAGGGTGAATTGCACCGGGCCCAACTTCCGCCTACCTTGGAACCTTTCCGAAATGCGCTATATTCAGTTCGTTGTTTTATTGGTGTCTCATGTTCAAACGTAGCCTCATTCTCGCCTTCTTGGCCTTTGCCGCGCCGGGTTTCGCCGATCCGCCCGCCATTCTGAATGTCACGGTCGATCGACAGGGCGATTTGTGGAAGTTTGACGTCACCATCCGGCACAACGACAGTGGCTGGGACCACTATGCCGACGCTTGGCGCATTCTGGACCCCGATGGGAAACCCTTGGGCACCCGCAATCTGGCACATCCGCATGTGAAAGAGCAGCCCTTCACCCGCTCGCTTTCTGGCGTGCGCATCCCCGAAGGGATGACGGAGGTCAGCATTCAAGCGCGCGACAGTGTCAGCGGCTGGTCTTCGGAATTGGTGACGATCCCGCTGCCCTGACCTGCGCCCTTTCAGACCCGGTGATAAGGCCCGCCCGAGAGGATCGCGGCGGCGCGGTAAAGCTGTTCGGCCAGCATGACCCGCACCAGCATATGCGGCCAGACCATCTTGCCAAAAGAGAGGGCATGATCCGCCTCTGCCCGCAGGCTGGGGTCGATGCCATCGGCCCCGCCGATGACAAAAGCCAAATCCCCCCGCCCGGCGTCACGCCAATTGCCAAGCCGTTCGGCGAATGCGGGGGAGGTTTCGACCTTGCCACGTTCATCCAAGACGCAGATCACCGCCCCTTGGGGGATCGCCCGCCGTAGCAGCACGGCTTCGGCGGCCATGCCGCCGTTCTTCTTGTCTTCCATCTCGACCACGCGCGCGGGACCAAGGCCCAGACCGCGCCCGGTCCGGTCGAACCGGGTCAGATAATCATCGACAAGGGATTTTTCCGGACCGGCGCGAAGCCGGCCCATGGCACAGATGTGAACTCGCATGACCTAGGCCCGCAAAGCGGGATCAGTGCGGTGCCGCTGTGGCCGCGTCGTCGCCGCCCAGCCACATCTTTTCAAGCTGGTAGAATTCACGCACTTCGGGCCGGAAGACATGCACGACAACGTCGCCTGTGTCGATCAAGACCCAGTCGCCGGTTTCGCGGCCTTCCATCTTGGACGTACGTCCAGTGGCGTCTTTGACGGCCTGCGCCAGCTTTTCCGAGATCGCCGAAACCTGCCGCGTGGAGCGGCCCGAGCAGATCACCATATAGTCGCCGATGGCCGTCTTGCCGCGCAGATCGATCTGCACGATATCTTCGGCCTTGTCGTCATTCAGCGAGGAAAGGATAAGCGCCAGCAGGTCGTCGCTGGTTGCGATTTGCGAGGCGGCAGTCATTGCAGCCCCATGGTCAGCAGCCTGCGCTGCGTCAACGTTAAGAGACAGGACATTGTCCTCCTTCGTAAATAGCACCATCAATGCTGAACGCTTGCCCCGGTGCCGAGCAGCCCCAATTTAGCGACCCGGGGTTTATTTTTCAATGGATCGCGTAGCCATAGCGTTAACCACGGCGCAAATCCCCGCTTACTCGGGCATATCCCGCGATGCCGCGGCGCGCGACAGGGCCAGTTGACTGTCTTCGATGACTTTTACCTCACGCTGCGGGAAGGGGATGGAGATGCCGTGTTCCTTGAAAGCATCCCAAAGCGCCAGATAGACATTGCCGCGAATGTTGGTCAGCCCGCCGGTCGGATCCTTGATCCAGAAGCGCAGGATGTAATCCACCGACGAATCGCCAAAGCCCACGATATGGCAAACCGGGGCCTTGTAGCTCAGCACCCGGTCGACGCCCTTGGCCGCCTCCACCGCCAGTTTGCGCACCATATGCGGATCGTCGGAATAGGCCGTGCCGAAATAGATATCGAGCCGCACAAAGTCATTGGAGTGGGACCAGTTCACCACCTGCCCGGTGATCAGATCTTCGTTCGGGATCAGGTATTCCTTGCCATCCCGCGTCACCACAGACGCATAGCGCGCGCCGAGCGTTTGGATCCAGCCAAAGGTCTCTCCCAGACTGATCACATCGCCGGGCTTGATCGACTTGTCGAGCAGGATGATCACGCCAGAGACGAGGTTTGACACCACCTTTTGCAGACCGAAACCAAGGCCCACACCGATTGCGCCCGAGAGTACCGCAAGCCCGGTCAAGTCAATCCCCACCGCCCGCACTCCGATAAAGAACGCGAGCCCGTAGAGCAGGATTTGCACCCCCTTCACGGCCAGCACCTGCATGGAGGGGCTGATGTCTTCGTTCTTGCGGATCGTCGCGGCGGTGGTCGTGCTGACCAGCCGCGCCATGGTCAAAAGCGCGCCGACAACCACCAGCGCGGTCAGAATGGTCAGCACCGAAAGGCGGAATTCGCCCACAGTCAGCGCGACGCCGTCCAGAAACAAGGCCACATCATCGGCGACGTTCAGCATGTAGAGCGTGGCATAGATCCACAGCCCCCATGTCACCATGCGGCGCAAGGGACGGTTGCGCACCAAACGCGCGGCGAAAGCGATGCCCACATAGATCGCCGCCAACGTCGCCGCCAAACCGATGAGATAGGACCGTGACGGCCAAGTCACGTTCTGCATCACCTGATACAAAAGCCCCGCCAGCAGCGCGAACCAGATCAACCCCAAGCGTCGTTTGACCTGCACCACCACCCGCAACTGCCACTTGGACCACCCCTCGCGCGAGCGGACCCAGTTTTGCAGCATCACGCCGCTGACCCGGTGCAGCACCCACGCCAACGCCACCAGCACCAGCAGGATCAGGATTTGGTTTTGCCGCCAGCCGGGGCTCAGAATGCTTTCCCCAAAGCCGAGCACCCCGTCGAACAGAGCCTGAAGCGACAGCAGGAAGTTCGAAAACGGGTGGCTTTCAGGGATCATGGTCGGCCTTTGCAGCTAGGGAGGATCACGGTCGCACAGGCTTTGCGCCGGGGCAAGATGACCCGCAGCCCACCCCCTGCCTCCAAGACGATCACGACACCTTGCGAGACTCGCTCAGGCGCTATATCCCTTGCCCCATGATACTGGTGTTTGATCTTTGCGACCGTGCGCGTCTGCGCGAACGCTTTTTCGGCGCGACGCATAGCGTTCTGGCGCGACTATAAGCCACCCCCTCTCAGCCACACCCATAGCCATTCCAAACCACGGGAGAGGACCATCATGTCCCCCAAGACGCTTTACGATAAAATCTGGGACGCCCATGTCGTCCACGAAGCCGATGACGGCACCTGCCTGCTCTATATCGATCGCCATCTGGTGCACGAAGTGACCAGCCCGCAGGCCTTTGAAGGGCTGCGCATGTCGGGCCGCACCGTGCGCGCCCCGGACAAGACCATCGCCGTGCCGGACCACAACGTGCCGACCACCGAGGGCCGCGAAGACCCCGAAGCCATGACCGAGGACAGCCGCATTCAGGTCTCCGCCCTCGACAAGAACGCGCGTGAATTCGGCGTGCATTACTACCCCGTCTCGGACGTGCGCCAAGGCATCGTGCATATCGTCGGCCCCGAGCAAGGCTGGACCCTGCCCGGCATGACCGTGGTCTGCGGCGACAGCCACACCGCGACCCATGGCGCCTTCGGCGCGCTGGCCCACGGCATCGGCACCTCGGAGGTCGAACATGTTCTGGCCACCCAGACGCTGATCCAGCGCAAGGGCAAGAACATGAAGGTCGAGATCACCGGCAAGCTGCGCCCCGGCGTCACGGCCAAGGACATCACCCTGTCGGTCATTGGCGCCACCGGCACCGCGGGCGGCACCGGCTATGTCATCGAATACTGCGGCGAGGCGATCCGCGACCTGTCGATGGAAGGCCGCATGACCGTCTGCAACATGGCGATCGAAGGCGGCGCACGCGCTGGCCTCATCGCGCCGGACGAAAAGACATTCGAATACTGCAAGGGCCGCCCCCACGCTCCGAAAGGCGCACAGTGGGAAGCGGCGATGGACTGGTGGAAAACCCTCTTCTCTGACGAGGACGCCCATTGGGACAAGGTCGTGACGCTCAAGGGCGAAGACATCGCACCGGTCGTCACATGGGGCACCTCGCCCGAAGACGTGCTGCCGATCGACGCGACGGTCCCCTCGCCCGAAGACTTCAAGGGCGGCAAAGTCGACGCGGTGAAACGTGCGCTGGAGTATATGGACCTGAAACCGGGTCAAAAGCTCACCGATATCGAGATCGACACCGTCTTCATCGGCTCCTGCACCAACGGCCGCATCGAAGACCTGCGCGCCGCTGCCGAAGTGCTGAAGGGCAAGAAGATCAAGGACGGTCTGCGTGCCATGGTCGTGCCCGGCTCCGGCCTCGTCCGGGCGCAGGCCGAGGAGGAAGGGCTGGCGGACATCTTCCGCGAGGCCGGTTTCGAATGGCGTCTGGCGGGCTGCTCCATGTGTCTGGCGATGAACCCCGACCAGCTTGCCCCCGGCGAACGCTGCGCGGCCACGTCGAACCGCAACTTCGAGGGGCGTCAGGGCTATAAGGGCCGCACGCATCTCGTGTCCCCTGGCATGGCCGCCGCCGCCGCACTCACCGGTCACCTGACCGACCTGCGCGAACTGGCGTGAGCGACCGGGGTATGGATACCGGGCGCGTTGCGCAGAGCTTAGTCGGCCTTGCGCAGCTCGCTGCCGGACTTCAGCACTTCGCCGCCGTCGTCCTGTTCGATCTTATAGGCCGGTTCGTCATCGCTCGCCTTGCGGGTCACCTCGCTGCCCTGCAGCTTCAGCGTGATCTTCTGCGTGTATTTCTTGACGATCTTGCCGGTCCCGGTGCCATTGCCCCAGTCCCATTCCACTTTCGTGCCAGCTTGGTACGACATGCCATGCCCTCCTGATACACCATTTGCCTAGAACGCGCCGTCAGGCGGCGCGGTTCCCGCACTCTCCGAAGGATACCCCGATGGATAAGTTTACAGAAATCACCGGCACCGCGGCTCCCATGCCGCTGGTGAACATCGACACCGACATGATCATCCCCAAGGTCTTTCTCAAGACGATCAAACGCTCCGGCCTTGGCGTGAACCTGTTCGACGAAATGCGCTATGACCGCGAAGGCAACGAAATCCCCGATTTCGTGCTGAACCAACCGCAATATCGCGACGCGCAGATCCTCGTCGCGGGCGACAACTTCGGCTGCGGCTCCTCGCGCGAACACGCGCCTTGGGCGATCCTCGATTTCGGCATACGCTGCGTCATCGCACCCAGCTTTGCCGACATCTTTTACAACAACTGCTTCAAGAACGGCATCCTGCCCATCGCCCTGCCGCAAGAGCAGGTCGACGTGCTGATGAAAGACGCCGAAAAGGGATCGAACGCGCGGATGACCATCGATCTGGAAGGCCAGACCGTGACCACCTCAGATGGTGAGACATTCCCCTTCGAAGTGGACGCCTTCAAAAAGCACTGCCTTCTCAACGGGCTGGACGACATCGGCCTTACGCTCGAAAAAGGTGCCGCGATCGACAGCTATGAGGATTCGCTGGGCCAAAGCCGCCCTTGGGTCTAACGCCCGGCCTGCATGATCAAACTTGTGGGCGCAAACTGCGCGCCCACAAGATGTTGCTGCCTGCCATCAAACCGCCACGGAATTGATGCAAGAAGGCACCACCCCCTCCCTCAAAATACCCCAGTATCCTGCTCTTCTCTTCGCGGAGCCTTGAGGCATGTGCGGAAAGAAGGCAAAAATTGGACCAGAATGAGGCACACCCCATCAACCGGGGGCATCAAGTTGGAACAAGCACGCGGCATCGTATCGCGGCTGGCCAGTTTGAAAGGGCAGAGCAGTGATCGGACGAATGACAGGCGCGGCGACGCGTGGCCTATTGGTGGCGCTATTGATTGCCATCCCGGCGCTTCTCTTGCCGGGGGCCGATGCGGAATCCAGCCAGATCACCGTGCTGCTCGCCTGTATCGCGGCGATCCTGACCTTCATGGAATACAACGCCCGCCAGCCCGGCATCGTCGAATTTCGCGACGCGCCGCCTTTCAATCGGCTCCGCTTCATCAGCCTGCTCTTCACGATCCTCGTCCTCTCGCTTATCGCGCGGGGCCAAACGGCCCCGACCCTACTGACCGGCGCGCTCACCGCGCTTGGCACGATACTGGGCAATGCGCTTGATTTTCCCTATTCCCCGGTGCGCCTCGTGGTGCTGATGATGCCCGCCGACGCCCCTCTCGAGGCGGTCAACCTGATCCGCACGGCGGCGGGACTGGCCTATCTGGTCTCGCTCATCGCATTGGCGACCTTCGTGGTGCTGGTGCGTGTCATGGGCTGGCCCGCACGCCAAGGCGCTTTTAACGTCTGGGTGAACCTGCCACTTTTCGATCCAACCGCTGGGGGCGATGTGCTCTACCGGCTGCAACGGGACGCGCGGATCAACATCGCGCTTGGCTTCCTTCTGCCCTTCTTCATCCCTGCAGTGGTCAAGGCCACCGCCGATCTGCTAGATCCGATCTCACTGAGCAATCATCAAACCATGATCTGGACAATAAGCGCATGGGCATTCCTTCCGGCCAGTATGATCATGCGCGGCATCGCCATGGGGCGGGTGGCCGAGATGATTCACGACAAACGCCGCCGCGCCTACGCCGAAGCGCATATGCAGGCCGCCTGACCCGCTTCCTGCTGGCGCTGCTCCTGCTGACCGGCACCGCGCAAGCCGAACCGCTGCGCATTGCCACCTTCAACACCGAATTGTCGCGCAAGGGGCCGGGCCTGCTCCTGCGCGACATCCTGCGCGGGAATGACCCTGCCGTCGCCTCCGTGATCGAAACCATCGCCAGCGCCGATCCCGATATCATCGCGCTACAAGGCATCGACTACGATCTCGAACAGGCCGCCCTCAATGCCCTCGCCGATGCCCTCTCCGCCGCGGGCGCGCCCTATCCCCACCGCTTCGCCGCGACGCCCAATGCAGGCCGCCAAAGCGGGGTCGACCTCGACGGTGACGGCAGGCTCGGCACCCCCCGTGACGCCCAAGGCTATGGCCGTTTCTTCGGCCAAGGCGCCATGGCGATCCTCTCACGCCACCCGATCCAAGAGGGCGAGTTTCAAGACTTCAGCACCCTCCTCTGGCGCGACCTCCCCGACACACTTTACCCGATGATCGACGGTACCCCCTTCGCGGGCGCCGAAGCCCATGCCACACAGCGCGTCTCCTCCAACGGCCACTGGTCCCTGCCGATCCAAACCCCGGAGGGCCCCGTCACGCTGCTGACATACCACGCCACCCCGCCGGTCTTCGACGGCCCCGAAGACCGCAATGGCCGCCGCAACCATGACGAAACCGTCTTCTGGCTCCACCACCTCGCCGGAAAGATCGGGACGCCCCCGACACCCCTCTTCGTCCTGCTGGGCGACGCCAATCTCGACCCGCAGCGCGGCGACGGGCGCGGCGAAGCCATTGCTGCCCTCCTCTCCCATCCCGCGCTGCAAGACCCTCTGCCGCACCGCCCCACGGTCAACTGGCCCCAAACCGGCCCGATGCGCGTCGACTACATCCTGCCCTCGCGCGACTGGGAAACCAGTGATGCTGGCCTCATCTGGCCCAAGGGCGAAAGCGCCAGCCGCCATGCCCTCGTCTGGGTCGACCTCACCCGCTGACGCCCCCTATCTTGACCCTCCGGAACCCGCAGGCTACCCAATCTCCAACCGTATTTTCAGGAGTTTCCCATGGCCAACCCATCCTTGCTCATCCTCCCCGGCGACGGCATCGGCCCCGAGGTCATGGCGCAGGTCACGCGCATCATCGACTGGTTCGGCGAAAAGCGCGATCTGGCCTTCGACGTAGAGCATGATCTGGTCGGCGGCGCGGCCTATGACAAACACGGCACCCCGCTGCATGATGACACGATGGCCCGCGCCCTCGAAGTCGACGCCGTGCTCTTGGGCGCCGTGGGCGGCCCGAAATACGACGACCTCGACTTCTCCGTGAAACCCGAGCGTGGCCTTTTGCGTCTGCGCAAGGAAATGGACCTCTTCTCCAACCTGCGCCCGGCACAATGCTTTGACGCGCTGGCCGATTTCTCTTCGCTGAAAAAAGACGTGGTCGCGGGCCTCGACATCATGATCGTGCGCGAACTCACCTCCGGCGTCTATTTCGGGGAGCCGCGCGGCATCTTCGAGGAAGGCAACGAACGCGTCGGCATCAACACGCAGCGCTACACCGAAAGCGAGATCGAGCGCGTCGCCCGCTCCGCTTTTGAACTCGCCCGCCGCCGCGGCAACAAAGTCTGCTCCATGGAGAAAGCCAACGTCATGGAAAGCGGCATCCTGTGGCGCGAAGTCACCCAACGGGTCCGCGACGCCGAATACCCGGATGTCGAACTCAGCCACATGTATGCCGACAACGGCGCCATGCAGCTCGTGCGCGCACCCAAACAGTTCGACGTGATCGTCACCGACAACCTCTTCGGCGACATCCTCAGTGACTGCGCCGCCATGCTGACCGGCAGCCTCGGCATGCTGCCCTCGGCCAGCCTTGGCGCACCCAATGCCGATGGCCGCCCAAAGGCCCTCTACGAGCCCGTCCACGGCTCCGCCCCCGACATTGCGGGCCAAGGCAAAGCCAACCCGATCGCCTGTATCCTCAGTTTCGCCATGGCGCTGCGCTACTCCTTCGACCAAGGCGAAGAAGCCGCCCGTCTGGAAAAAGCCGTCGAACGCGCGCTGGCCGAAGGCGCCCGCACCCCCGACTTGATGGGCCCCGAAGGCGGCACCCCCATCACGACCGAGGGAATGGGCGACGCCATCCTCAAAGCCCTCGACGCCAGCCTATAAGAAACTAAGGCGGGGTCTCACGCCCCGCCCCTTCCCCTTCATCCTTTCTCAAATACCCTCGGGGGAGCAGCCGCAGGCTGCGGGGGCAGCGCCCCCAATTCCCCCCGCTTCCCCCAAACGCCACGCAAAATCCCTGCAACTGACCAATTGCCAAACCCGCCAAGCTGCGCTATTGCGCTGCACATCGGTCGGGCTGTAGCGCAGCCTGGTAGCGCACCTGCTTCGGGAGCAGGGGGTCGGAGGTTCGAATCCTCTCAGCCCGACCAGATACCCCCCCCCCCCCACAGCTCCCAAAGCCAGAAACTCGGATCGCTCTGCTCCACTCAGCCGTAGACCTTGAGCAGCATCCAGACCCCCATGCCCAGCATCATGACGTTCTCGGTAAGCGAGACGAACCCAAGCGGCACATTGCTCGACCCGCCGACGCAGGCGCATTTCAGCTCGCGTTTGTCGACATAGACCGCCTTGATCACCGAAACCGCGCCAATTGCGCCGATCACGATCGCCACGGGGGCCGAGAGCCAGGTCAGCGCGCCAGCGGTCATCAGAATACCCGCCAGCGCCTCCCCGAACGGATAGACCTTGCCATAGGGCACCCACCGCTGCGCCAGCAGGTCGTAGTTCAGAAACATCGTCGAGAAGCTTTCGATATCCTGCAACTTCTGAACGGCGAGGAAACACATGGAGATTGAGATGAACCACTCGAAAGCCCGAAGTGTGAAGATGCTGCCGAATGCATACCAAGAGAGCCCCAGTGCCATCAGGAACGCCACGCCGAAAATGGCAATGACGGGCTGATAGCTGGTGTCCGATTGCTCTTCCTTGGGCTTGTCCAAACCGAAATGCACGCGCAGATCGTCGTAGCCGCCGATCCGCTCCCCCTCGATGAAAGTCTGCGGCGTGGTCTCCACACCCTCTTTCGCCATGAAGGCATCGGTCTCTTCGCGGGTCGTGAGGTGGTGATCTTCGACGTGGTAGCCCTGCCGCTCCAGCAGGTCTTTCGATTTCAACCCGAAGGGACAGAGGTGTTGTTCCATCACCATCCGGTAGAGTTTCGCGGTCTTGCCCTGTCCTTCGGCCATCCTAGCCTCCTTTTAGCTTTTCGAACGACGTCTCAAAGGAGGAACAAGTTTCCAGCGTAGGAGAGTTCCGCCAAGGGGCGATTTAGGTGAACCGGCCATCTGCGCAGCACGGCAGGCGCGGCGTCGCTCAGGCCAGTTTGCCCAAATGCGCGGCGGGAATCGTGACTGTCCAGGTCAGGGCGTTCTCGCTGGTCACCGTTTCAGCCGCGCCATTGACCATGGCGGGGGCCAATACGGATAGAACCTTGCTGCCGAAACCGGTGGCTTTTTTGGCAGAAGGGTCAAAGGTAATGCCGGTCTCGATCCATTGAAAACGCAGCCCCCCCTTTTCGGTATGGGACCAGTGGCATTGGATATCGCCGCAGCCGTCGCTCATCACCCCGTATTTCGTGGAATTCGTCGCCAGCTCATGCAGCGCCATGCCGATCAGTTGCAACGCCTGCGGTCCCAAAGCGACAGAGGGGCCATCCACATCCACCGCCTTGGCCTGCAAATGCAAAAACGGGTCCAACTGCGCGCGCACCAATTCGGCCAGGTCCACCGAAGACCAGCCGCCATCGACCAGCAAATCGGTGGAGCGGGCCAGCGCCTGAATACGGGCCCCGAAGGACTTGTTGAACTCCGCGAGAGAGGCCGCCGAACTCGCCGTTTGACGCTGCATCGCGGTGACCAGAGAAAGCATGTTCTTGGCCCGGTGGATGACCTCACGCGAGACGAGATCGCGCACCTCTTCGGCCTTGCGCGTCGCAGTCACATCATGGTGGATGTTCGAGATCGAGACGATATCCCCCGAAAGTGTCCGAATGGGCGTGCAGGCGATGGTGACATGGCGCTCGGTGCCGTCCTTGGCCACGCGCACCGCATTGAACTGGCGCAGCTTGCCGGCCATGATCTGATCGCGATACTCAAGCACCCGCGTCGGCCAATCCGGTGGATACAACAGCTCGACCGACTGGCCCAAAGCTTCCTCTTCCGTATAGCCGTAGAGCCGCTCGGCTGCTGGATTCCAGCTGATGATGCGGCCTTCCATGTCATAGGTCAGGATCGCTTCGCCCGTGGTGGCCACGAGGGCGGCAAAGGTTTCCGCCTGCACATGGGCACGTTCGATATCGTCATGCGCCATGCGGCGCGTCGTGACATTGCGGTGCTGCAACAGCAGGCAAGGCGCGCCTTGGATCGTCAAGCGGTTGGCGTTGAGTTGAAACCAGCGCCGCACCCCCGGCCCATCGCAGGGGTATTCCCCCTCGAAGGAAGTCCCGGTTTTCAGCGCTTGGCGCAGCCCCTCCAGAACCGTTTCCGCCTGCACCACGGCACCCATGGCCGCCGCTTCGCAGATGTCAAAGTAATTGGCCCCGACGTAATGCGTTCCCGCGTCGCCGCCGTTCTCTTCGCAAAACAGTTTCCACGCCATATTGACCGCGACAATCTTGCCGGTGGCGTCAAGAATGACCACCTCATCGGTCATCGCCTCGATCAATTCATAATGGCTGGCGTCGAGCGTGACGCTTTGGGTGCTTTTCAACATAGCCCCACCATAGCGCGAATTCGGCATTGTCTAAAGTTAACTTAGGTTTAATCGTTAAGGCCAAAATCCTTATTTTATCGGGTTTTGGCGGAAACCCTCCTGCCTCTGCGGCGGCTGCCCGCCCGCGCGTGAGGCTTGCAATCCGCGCAAATTCTGAAATAAGCCCCGCCATCCGGTCGCAGCCTACCCGGACATCAAAACAAGGGCCCCAAAATGAAAACACTTGTCATCTGCTCAGGCGGACTCGATTCCGTGTCGCTTGCGCATATCACCGCCGAGGTGCATCACCTCACCCGGCTCGTCTCCTTCGACTATGGCCAGCGTCACCGCAAAGAGGTCGATTTCGCCCGGGCGGCGGCCGAACGGCTGGGCGTGCCGTTTCACCTGATCGACATGCGCGGGATCGGTGCGGCGCTATCGGGTTCCGCCCTGACCGACGATATCGACGTGCCCGATGGGCATTACGCCGAAGACACGATGAAGATCACCGTCGTGCCGAACCGCAATGCGATCATGCTGTCCATCGGCTTTGGCATTGCCGCCGCGCAGGGGGATGAGGCCGTGGCCACCGCCGTGCATGGCGGCGATCACTTCATCTATCCCGACTGCCGCCCCAGTTTCACCCGCGCCTTCGATGCGATGCAGCAGGCCGCGCTCGACGGCTATGCCGATGTGCGGCTGCACACGCCCTTTGTCGAGCACAGCAAGGCCGAGATCGTCCGCCAAGGCGCGCAGCATGGCACGCCCTTCGCTGAGACGTGGTCCTGCTACAAGGGCGGCGCGGTCCATTGCGGGCGCTGCGGCACCTGTGTCGAGCGGCGCGAAGCCTTTCATCTGGCCGAGGTCACAGACCCGACCGTCTACGCCGACCCCGACTATTGGACCACGGCCCTTGCCGCGCAGGGGAAAGGCTGATGTTCCGTATTCGCAAGGAATTCCACTTCTCCGCCAGCCACCAGTTGGGCCACCTGCCCGACGATCATCAATGCGCGCGGCTGCATGGGCACAACTACATCGTTGTGGTCGAACTGGCCGCGGAGACGCTCAATACCGATGGTTTCGTGCGCGATTACCACGACTTGAAACCGCTCAAGACCTATATCGACGATCACTTCGACCACCGGCATCTGAACGATGTGCTGGACGGCCCCTCCACCGCCGAGAACATGGCGAAACATTTCCACGACTGGTGCGCCGCCCGCTGGCCCGAGACCTCTGCCGTGCTGGTCAGCGAGACCCCGAAAACATGGGCGGAATACCGGCCATGACCCTGCGCATTGCCGAGATTTTCGGCCCCACCATTCAGGGCGAAGGCGCGCTGATCGGGGAGCCGACGGTATTCGTCCGCGCGGGCGGCTGTGACTATCGGTGCAGCTGGTGCGACAGCCTGCATGCCGTCGACAGCCAGTACCGCCATAGCTGGACCCCCATGTCGACCGAGGACATCTGGCGCCGGATCCGCAAGCTTTCCAAGGACCAACCGCTGACCGTCTCCCTCTCGGGCGGCAACCCGGCGATACAGGATTTCGGCCCGCTGATCCGCATGGGCAAGGCCGCGGGCTATCGCTTCGCCTGTGAGACCCAAGGCTCCATCGCGCGGCCATGGTTTGCCGATCTCGATACGCTTGTGCTCTCCCCCAAGCCGCCATCAAGCGGTGAGCGTGTCGACTGGGACGCATTCGACGCCTGCCGGACCCTCGGCGCGCAGGCGCGGCAGCAGGTGATGAAGATCGTGATCTTTGACGAGATCGACTACCATTGGGCGCGCGAAGTGCATGCCCATCACCTCGATATCCCACTCTACCTTCAACCCGGGAACCCCGAGGTCGACCCCGCCACACCGGTGGACCCGCAGACGCTGGCCGACCGTTTGGGCTGGCTGACCGACCTTGCCATGACCGATCACTGGTTCGCCCCCCGTATCCTGCCGCAGCTTCATGTCCTGATCTGGGGCAACAAGCGCGGCGTCTGACCGATGGAGACACCCATGTCCGACGACATCTACAGCAATCTCAAACAACTCGGCGGTGAGACCCGCATTCCCGCCAGCCCCGAAGAAGCCGAACTGGAGCGGGTGCCGAACCCACAGGCCGATGTGGCCTATAACGTGCGCTTCACCGCGCCGGAGTTCACCTCGCTTTGCCCGATGACCGGCCAGCCCGACTTTGCCCATCTGGTGATCGACTATGTGCCCGGCCCGTGGCTGGTGGAATCGAAATCGCTCAAGCTGTTTCTGACCTCCTTCCGCAATCACGGCGCCTTTCATGAGGATTGCACCATCTCCATCGCCCGACGGTTGGCCGAGTTCCTTGACCCGCAGTGGCTGCGGATCGGCGGCTATTGGTATCCACGCGGCGGCATTCCCATCGATGTCTTCTGGCAAACCGGCCCCCTGCCCGAGGGCGTCTGGATCCCCGATCAAGGGGTGCCGCCCTACCGCGGGCGCGGCTGACCGGGCCTTCCCTATCTCCTACCCCGCAGCATTCGGGGCGCGCGCCCACCCGCCCGCGCCCGTACTTCCGTGAAAACCGTGTGTTTTAGATCACAATCTCTTCAGCAACCGCCTTCTTCCTTGAACCTCCAGCGAGGAAAGGCCGTTAGTCTCCCATACACGCATACGACCCTGCCCTGCGCAGAGAGGTCAACCACGGAGCGACCACATGCTGACAAGACGTCATTTCATTCAAACCACCACGGCGCTTTTTTCCAGCGCGATTGCCACCCCCTTGATGGCACGCACCCGCCCGAGCGCGGCAGAAAAGGCCGCTTGGGACGCACAAGTCACCCCGGCGGGCTTTGATCCGGCGACCAGCAACCCTTGGGGCGTCCACCCGCGGTTCCTGCCGCAGCGGGTCGTGGCGAATGACAACCTGCGCGTCGGTGACATCCACGTCGATGCGGTGGCACGCTATATCTATCATATCGAAGAGGGCGGCACCGCCATGCGCTACGGCGTGGCGATCGCGCGTGGCAATCTTTATGAGCCGGGCACCTATACGATCAAGCGCAAGGTGCAATGGCCCCATTGGACGCCCACCCAAAACATGATCAAGCGCGATCCCGAGCTTTACGCGGGCCTTGAAGACGGCGTGCCGCCCGGCCCGGAAAACCCCCTCGGCTCGCGGGCGCTTTACCTCTTTGAAGGGAACCGCGACACCTATCTGCGCATCCACGGCACCCCGCAGCCACAAAGCATTGGGGGCCGGGCAAGCTCAGGCTGTGTGCGGATGATCATGGCACATATCAACCAACTCTACCCGAATGTGCAGACCGGCTCGACGGCCTATCTCTATTCGGCGGAAGAAAGCGTTGTTGCCAGCAGCTAAGTTGGAACGAATAACGGGGGCCGCTTGGCGGCCCCCGTTTCTATGTTAGGCTTGGCGTTTGGTGCAGATCGGATTGCCGCCTACCGCCCGCAGCGGCACCAGCGTCGTCTCGACCGGGCCGTTGTGCTGATACCAATAGCAGCCATCCTCCGGCAGCAACCGCGCCGTCGACAGATCTTGGTTCGGCGCGGCAAGGCTCACCACCGCCTCCGGCAGATTGCCCACACGGGCCGAGCCGCCCTGCGGCCCACTCGCCGGTACCGTACATCCGGCAACGGCCAGCAAGACCGCACCGATCACAAAAGTTCCTGTTTTCATCAAAGCCTCTGCCATTCCTGATTATATCTGGGGCAATCTGACAGACCGGATGGGGATTTCAAGGCACAAGGGGGTGAGGTGGTCGGCAGCGCCCTACGCGCCGAATGGCGACCCCGGCAGGAGGCAAACAGCCCCTGTGAAATCAACCCTGTAGATTGTCCAACCCGACCAATCCCCCCCATTGATATCATTGCGGAAAATACCGCGTTGTCCAACCGACAGCGGATCAATCCGCCAAAAGAAAACGCCGCTGCGGCTGGACCCCGCAACGGCGCAAATGATCTTGTAAAACGCGACATTCTACCCGCTCAAGATAGCCTGAAACACCGCTTCGACGCAATGTTGAATTGGGGCGATCCCGATCACATGCGGGCTATGCGGGTGGCCGGTCATGCCCTCACCCTCGGAACGTCTGACGCATGGTTGAGCGCATCGGCGGTATGGGCGGCGCGTCTCAGCGTTCCTGAGCGCGTGGCGCTGGCCTATGCTGCATTGAAGGCGTTGGACGAAGATCAGGCGTATCTCACAGCCTCAGCGGCGATCTTCGGCACCCTGCACGGGGAGGCCGTGCAATGACCTACCATACCCGCCAACCGTTCCAGAAGGCCGCGTCAGGGGCTGAGATAGAGCGTCTGCTGCACCATATGCCAACCGTTGCACAATGGTCTGAGGAAGCTTGGGCTAAGGGGTTTGCTCAATCCGTTTTGAAGCAGTCCCGCCGCAAGGGCTGGACCCCTTCCGCGAAGCAACTGCCCGTCATGCGCGGGCTGGTAAATGACCTGTTCACCCGTGCCAGCGATGGCGAAGGAGAATTCAACCCGATCGAAAGCTAACCGCCCGTTGCGCTGCTGTTGAGCGGCGGTGGCGTAACGGGTGAAGCATCGGCCTGCGTTCATAGTGAGCATACCCATACGGGGCAAATCACAGGACGCGGGTCACGCTCTTAGCTTTTGACCGTCGAGCGATATCGGCGGGGATGATGATCTGGGAACTACCCCACTCCGAGCCAATGCGACCCCTACTGGTCTGGCTCAGAAGCGCGACTAAGGAACCCACCGCCTAGAGCGGGGACCGCACCGGAGCAAAGCTGCGAAGGGCGGGGCTGGAGAAAACCCAGCGGGACAGCGGCTGGCCCACGACACGGGCATCGCGTGGATACAGATCATGGAAGTGTAGGGCTGTCCCCAAGCGAAGGAAAATCCTTTGCGTATGTCGGGGGACAGATGCGGGGGCCGGCTGTGTCCAAAATTAAGAACGTTACAATATAACAAAAGGATGACCTAAATGCATGACAACGATCTAACAGAATTCCAGAGGCACTTCATTCAGCCCATGGTCGAGGAAAACGAAGAGTTTCCGCTGCTGTTCATCGAAATCCTAGCGAACATGGCGGAGGACTCGCCAGAGCTTCAGCAGTTCATGATCGAAGCACTACGGCGCAAAGCCGAGTGGTACCAGCAACAGGCTAACGCCACTCGGACGCTGATCGACCTCAATCAGATCGCAGCCAAAGAAGGGAAGAAACACCGGGAGGGCGACGACCAATGACGGATGCATCGAAGGAAACCCGCAAAGCATGTGATCAGATCATTCACCGGTCGGCAGAACTGATGCTCGAACAAGGGGCGAGTATGGGCATGATGCTGGATCGGATGCTGACATTCTCAGCCGGACAAGCCTGCAAAGTGGATGGCGCATTCCATGCAGCCCAAGCATTCCGCAGCATCGCAGACCAGATTGAAGGCGGCGTTTTTGCCCATCTTGAGCCTGCCCCAGAAGGGAAAGGGCATTGACTATGGATGGTTACAAATGCTACTATCTGAGTGAATTGAGCGGCCACCTTACCGCCAACTCACCTTCGACCGCAGCGGCTACCACACCGCGCACGAAGCGAAAAACACAGACGGACGGGCTTCGGCCTTCCAATTTTCGTATTCAGCGGGTCGAACTATGAGCATCAAACTCCACCACGATCTAAACACCGCCACGGCAACTCAGCTTGATCTCAAGGCTGACAGTGAAGGCCGCATTTCGGGCTATGGCTCGATCTTCGGCAACACCGACCGGCACGGCGAAGTTGTCCAGCGCGGCGCGTTCGCCAAGTCGCTGGCAGACCTAAAGCAGCGCGGCGAAATGCCGGTAATGCTCTGGTCGCATATGCAGGAACAGCCAATCGGGCGTTGGACCTCTATGAGCGAGGACAGCAAGGGCTTGCGGGTCGAAGGGTTCCTGAACCTCAAGACTGAGCGCGGGCGTGACGCTTACGAGCATATCAAAGCGCGGGACGCTGGCGGGCTTTCCATCGGCTACAAGGCATCGAAGGACGGACGGAAGTACGCGGGCGGGGGCATCTTCCATCTGGTCGAAGTCGAGCTTTACGAAGTCTCAATCGTTACGGTCCCGGCGAACCCGGCAGCCCGTATCGAAGGCTTCAAATCTCTCGAAAGCAAATCAGAGGCAATCGACATGCTGCGCGAATGTGGCCTGTCCAAGAAAGCAGCGGCCCGTTTTGCCGCTGGCGGCTGGTCTGCGCTGGCAGACGGTTACGACGAACAGAAACTTAAGCGGCTGGCGGATTCAATCGACGCGGCAACCAACATCATGAGGACACGAGCATGAAACACGACAAGCACATCACACCCGCAGGCAAGGCAATCGAACACCTGCGCACCAAATCCGGCGATCAAGACCCCATCGACATGCTGGCGCAAAAGCTGGGCGATATGATGGACGCTACCAATTCGCGGCTAGAAGGCATTGAGAAGGACACCAAGGGGCTGAGCAACACCCTGGACGATGTTGAAAAGAAGATGCTCCGGCGCGGTGGCGGTGACCCTACACCGCAATCATGGGGCCAACAGTTCATTGCGACCAAGGGTGAAGACCTGAGCGACCTTTCGCAGCGCAACTCTGGCAGCGTTCAGATGAACGTCAAAGCCCTGACCACCGGCGCAACGTCTGGCGGGGCTATCGACGTGCCTATGCGCGATCAGACGAACATGCTGCCCCAGACACGGCTGCCGGTTCGGGCGCTGCTCAACGTCATCGCCACAGACAGCGGCACTGTTGAATATGCCTCGCAGACCACGCGCACGAATAACGCTGCAACGGTAGCAGAGGGCGCGGCCAAGCCTGAAAGCACATACGAGTGGGAACTGAAGAACATCCCCACGCGGGTCATTGCCCACTTCACCAAGGCCAGCAACCAGATCATGTCTGACGCGCCACAGGTGCAGGGCATGATCGACAGTGAGCTGCGATATGGTCTGACATTGGTCGAGGAACAGCAGCTTCTGTTTGGCAACAACACAGGCTCGAACCTCGATGGCCTTACGCCCAACGCAACGGCTTATGATGCGACCACGCTGGCAGGCTACACACCCGCGACCAATATCGACACCATTGGCGTTGGTATCCTGCAATGCACCCTTGCCGACTATATGCCCACAGGCATGGTCCTGCACCCGTCTGACTGGTGGGCTATGCGCTTGCTCAAAGACAATGATAACAAATATCTGTTGGGCGATCCGCAGACAGTTGTTGCGCCTAGCCTGTTCGGGCTGCCCGTCATTGTCACCAAGAGCATGACAGCAGGGTCGTTCCTTGTCGGTGACTTCATGTCGGCAGGGACGCTCTATGACCGGTGGGCACCGCGCGTCGAGGTTGGTTTCGAGAACGACGACTTCACACGCAACTTGATCACGATACGGGCTGAAAACCGTCTGGCACTTGCGGTCAAGAATGGTGACGCGCTGGTCTATGGCACCTTCTAAGGGGTACCGCCCGATAAAAAAATGGAGGGGCGGAATTCGCTTACCGTCTACGGCTCCTCCGTGCGCAATATCTGGTGGCGAAAGCAGGGGTGTCCCCTACCTCGCCCCCAAGCGCCAGATCGGCAGCCTGCAGCCTTGTACGGTTTCCCAAAACGCAGGCCCGTTAGTCAGTGAGTGGGTAAACCCTGACATCGTGCGGCCCTACTCCAAAGGCGGGGCGCGGCACGAAACTTTCACCAGCAGAAGCGAGACAAATCATGACTGAGCAGACTGAGCGTATCGCGATCCTGCTGGAACTTAAGAACGAAGAATTCAAAAAGAACGCCAAAACAGCAGCCGCTCAGATTGACCGCCTTGAGCGCAAGTTCAATCCGCTTGCTGCGGCAGAGGAGCGCATGAGGCGCAAGCAGGATCAGCTTAACGCGGCATTAGAGGCCGGGACGCTGACCACGGCGCGTCACGCCAAGGGCATGGACCTTTTGCAGCGCGAGTATGACCAGACCGTCGATAAGATCGAGCGCACGAGAAGCAAGGTCCTCGCCATGAATAGCACGGTTGCGGCGCAGACGGGTTTCATGGCCCGCAACCGCAACATGTTCCAGCAAGCAGGCTGGCAGGTCGGTGACTTCGCTGTGCAGGTGCAGGGCGGCACATCGGCCCTGACAGCCTTCACGCAACAGGGTTCGCAGTTTCTGGGCATCTTCGGCCCTTGGGGCGCTATCATGGGCGCTGTATTGGCCGTAGGAGCGCCGCTGGCCGCTGTTCTTTGGAACCTTGGTGATGCAACCGAGGAAACCAAAGAAAAGGCCAAGACCTTCGCTGACCGTGTGGGCGAAGCGGACGCGGCGCTTGCAGCAATGTCCGCGACTGCGGCAGACGTGTCTGACCTTGAGGCGCTGCGCAAAAAATACGGCGAGTTGACCGAAGAAGTTCGGGATATGGCGCTGGCGCTGTTTGAGATCGACAAGCGCGAAGCCTTGGAGAAGGTCAGCGGGATCATTGAGGACGTAACCAGCGAAATTGCGAAGGC
Source organism: Sulfitobacter sp. 1A13679 (assembly GCF_043557115.1). Classification (NCBI taxonomy): domain Bacteria; kingdom Pseudomonadati; phylum Pseudomonadota; class Alphaproteobacteria; order Rhodobacterales; family Roseobacteraceae; genus Sulfitobacter; species Sulfitobacter sp. 1A13679. The sequence goes on along the minus strand of NZ_JBIFFO010000004.1, from coordinate 20,654 downwards.
GTCCGAAGCATCGGCGGGCGTTGTTGCCGCTGCGATGGCTGCTGCAAACACAGACGCGGGGCGAAAGGCTGCTGAAGAAGTTCGACGCCAGATTGATATGCTACAGACCGATATCTCGATGTTTGAGAATACCGGGCAACCTGTTCCTGCTGCCCTTTTTTCCCAATTGGCCGAACTGCGCGAAGAACTTGCGGCGGTAGAAGGCGACTTCGCGAACATCGGTTCGCTGGCGCAGGAAATCAACATATCGCCGGACCTGCTGAACCAAATTTCTCAGGCTCAGTCGGGGCTAGAGGCTGCGCGTGATGCTGGCGACTTCTCTGCAATGGCAACTCAGCTTGGCCTAATCCGTGATCTGCTAGTCGAAGCTGGCGACACAGTTTCGCAAGACGTTGTTGATGGCGTCACGCAGGCGCAGGAGAAGGCCCGCGAAATGGCTGCCCGACTGCAAGAAGGACAAGATGCGGCAGAAGAAATCGCCCGTGTTGACCTCGCCGGGGGCATTTCAGCAGGGGTCGATGAGGCGGCGAAGCTGGCGAAAAACTTCGGCATCGCGCTTAGCTTCGCGCGGCAGATTGCAAAAGAACAGGCAGGGCCGGAAAAGCCCAAGCTTGGCTACAATCTAGAGGGCAGTGGTCGCAACCCGATCCCCAATGACGTGACAAACGCCAATCTCGGCTTTGGCAACCTCATCAACAGGGGGCCATCGCGGACGCGCTTCGATGTGCCTAACCTTTCCGGTTCGGGCGATGTGAGTGGTTTGGAGAGCGGCAGCGGATCGTCCGGCGGTGGTCGGTCCCGTTCGGGCGGTGGTCGTGGTGGACGTGAGCAAGAACCGTTGTTCAGCATTGCTGAAAAGGAACTGGAAAATCTGCAACGTTCTATCGAAATGCTGGGCAAGTCGAAAGAAGAAGTCGCGGCGCTGACCGTCAAGCACAAGCTGCTGGATGAGGCCAAGAAGCGCGGCTTGGATATCACCGACGAACTGCTGCAAAAGATCGACGCCGAAGCGGCCAATGTGGGCAAGCTGGCGGGTGAGTACGAGAACGCCCGCGATAAGATGGCCCAGATGGAGAAGATACAGGGCGAATGGAAAGACAGCATAATTGACGCGGCTATGGGCGGCGCAGATGCGATGGACGCTTTCACGAATAGCCTCAAGCGGGCTGCGCTGGAATACCTGCTCTTTGGTGAAGGCATATTCGCTGGCAAGGGCGGGGGCGGTGGTCTACTCGGCGGCATCATCAGCGCGTTCAGCGGGGCGCGGGCGAATGGTGGCCCGGTGCGCTCTGGTGGCGCGTATCTGGTGAATGAAAACACGCCGAATAGTGAGGTGTTCGTGCCTTCGCAGTCTGGCGGCATCCTCAACGTGCCGCAGGCACAGGCGGCTTTGCGAGGCTCCACAGGTGGCGGGCAGATGGATGTGCGGGTTTACGTCGATGAAAACGGCAGCTGGCAAGCCAAGGTTGAGCAGATCAGCGGCAATGTCTCGGCGAAAGTCACCGATGCAAAAATGAGAGCTAACAGCCGTTCACAGGCAGATACCAAGTACCTAAGAGGTGGCCGCTAAATCGCAGTATACCTGTAAAGCGAAAGAAACTTTTCTTGGGGGGGGTAATCGACAGGTCGGTTATTCCTCCGATTTTCCGCCCTTTACTACCTTTAGATTAAGCCTTTCTTTGGGAGGAACGACGCCAAATTTCTCAATCAATGTTGCGACTCTTTCGGCATACTCCGCCTCCCCGGCATTTAGTCCGAAGTCCCTAAGCTCATTTGCATATCGTTCTAGTAAATCAATCCAGTATTCATTTGATTCTAGGCAGTCAGTTCCACCTTTCTGGAGGAGATCAATAATGCAGTTCTGAGCAAACACCTGTTCCTCAAGAGATTGTACCTGCAATTGTAGTTGGTAAAAGCTGTCCGCCAGAAATTGGATGGCTTCCATAGGTTCATCAAACGTAACGGTCTTCTTCATTCTCGTCGCACCCCATTTTACTTTTCATCTTCGTAGGCCTTTCTAAGCCTTTCCTGCATTTCTCCAAGAAGCTCAATGAACCGTTCTGTAGGGACGTTTTCCAGCCCGCCATGCAGTGACTGTGTTGTCAACGACAGCTCCAACCGATGTACAATTTCAGCGTTCATACTGCGGTTATTGGCTTCTGCCGCCGCCTTAATTTGGTCCCGCATCCCATCTGGAAACCGAACGATGAACTGCTCCTGTTTGCGGCTTGGCGCGTCACTCATGGCCTATCCCTTCGCTATCATCGCCATCTGATATGATTTTTCTCTTGACGCAATGATCGCAAGTGGCGATAATCGCGTTGTGATATTATGGAGGTGAACGTGAGGTCGAAGACCAAGCAGTTACAATTACGGCTACCGCCCGATCTGAAATCTTGGATCGAGGATCAGGCCGAAGCCAACGCGGCTTCCCAAAATTCTGAGATTGTCCGCGCGATCCGTGAGCGGATGCAGCGGGAGAGCATCGAGGCGATCAGGGCGGAGGCCAACGCGATACAGGCCCATGCGGACGCGCTCGAAGCCGAAGGCATGGGCGAATAGCGCCCACCTAACCCCAAACCAAGGAGACAGAGTTATGACCGACTATAACGCCGCTCAGGCGAACGGAGAGGCTATGCCGATTGATTATGTAGAAGCTGAAGCGCGGGTGCAGTTCTTTGCTGACGTTGTTGGAGTAGAAGCTCCGGCAAGGCTCATCGGCGATGATGAAGCACCGGCCCGCGAACTGCTGAACTTCTGCATCGACACGGGCGCATCACTGGATTGGATTTTCCTCGGCGATGTTCGCGCGATGATCCGCGATAGCTACAAAGTAGCGCAGGGGGTGCGGGCATGAGCGCGAACGAAACACTCTTAGAAGCCATGGACGATCTTTCGCGGGTTCGGGACATGCTCGAACTGCTGTCCATGACAACGCGATCAATGCCGGATGCCGAACAGAACGCGCTGGCAACCGGCACCAAGATCGCGCTGGATTTTCTGGCGCTGGCACAGACCGGCCTGAAGGAGCATCAGGCAGAACTTTCAGAGAAGGAGGCCAACTGATGAACCACCCCGACCACATTGAAGCGGCAATAGACCGGGCCAACACGCTGGAAAACCTCTTGCGTATCATGTCGATGGCTATCGAAGCCGAGCAGATTAGCGCCACATCCTTCGCCGACAATGGCGGCGGAAGCCTCATTGATATGGCGATCAGCATGGCACGTGAAATCATCAATGGATTGGACGTGGTGCAATGAGCGGCATGGCCGGAAAAGCTCGATAAAGTCTCTTGACCTTTTATCTGAGTTAAGCGATAAAGGGTCAAAGGAACTTTAGAGGCGTAGCTATGAACCCGATTATCGACAGCACACTGAACGGCATCTTCAGCGCCTCCGAGGTTTCGAACCTCACCGGCGCTCGCCCTGAGAGCATCCAGAACTGGGTCAAACGCAAGCTGATCGTCGGTCATCGCAAGATCGAAGGCGGCGGGAGCCAAGGCAAGCACCGCCGTTTCACCTTCTTCAATGTGATGGAAATTTCCATGTCCCAAGCCCTGATGGAAATGCACATGGGTGCAAAAGAAGCATTCGCGGCAGCGGCTCAATTCGCACATGGCGGGAGAGGTCCAATTGCTGGCCTTCCCCTGCGTCTGGCGGCGCTGCCGTTTCACCCCAGCCATGGCTATACCATCTTTGGCGTAGCTGGTGAGCGGACATTCGAAGAAATCTGGATGCCGGGTTCCGACCGCGACACCTATGCGAAATTGCGGCACCATCTGGGGGCTGACCATTTCCTGACAGTCAACGCGACGAAGATCTTTAACGAGGTCTGCGACCGCATGCAGTGCAGCCCGATTGAGGTGCTGGACGCGGCCTATCCCGAGGATGCAAAAGTCTAATGGCAAACACACCCGCTTCATTCAAACAGGTTGATGTGACCCGCGCCATTAAGGGCGCGGTAGCTGCTAACATGGAAGTGGGAGCGGCCTACATCGACCGCCAAGGAAACATCATCGTTTTTGCGAAGGGTGAGGCTGTCACCAGCGCGAAAAGCAACATCGACAAGATGCTGGGGATTGGATGAGCAAGCGCAGAAACCCCTTTCCCGGCGTAGGCAATCAGCCGACAATTGACCGTCACGGGTGCAAGCGGTGGCGTCTGCGGAAAACTGTGAAGGGCCGTAAGATCGACGTGTATCTGCGCGGCCCATACGGCTCTGAGGCATTCCGTGCCGACTATGACGCCGCGATCAATCCGCCTGCCCTGTCACCGGCCTCTGGCACGGTTACCGGCACCTTCGACCATGTGATCACCCACTATCTCAGCAACACGGGGTTCAAGAGCCTTAGCGCCAGCACGCGCAAGCCAAAACGCGGCAGGCTTGATGCGATCCGCGCATTGATCGGGGCCGCCCGTTTGGCCGATCTTGAGCCACACCACGTCGAAAACCTGATGGACCGCAAGGGCGGCCCTGAAGCGGCAAACCGTCTGCATAAAGAAATTGGTGAACTCTACCGCTATGCTCAGAAGAAGCTGGGCTACAAAGGGCCGCATCCGGCGGAACAGGTCGAGCGCCGCAAGACCAAAACCACCGGGTTTCACACTTGGACCGCTGAAGAAGTCGAACAGTTCCGTGCTCATCACGCATCCGGCACGTTGGCGCGGCTGGCCTTCGAGGTGATCTTGGGAACAGGCGCAGCGCGTCAGGATGCTTGCGCCATGGGGCGGCAGAACATCAAAGGGCCAAAGATATGGTATCGCCGCGGCAAAACCGGGCAAGATGTATCGCTGCCCCTTTGCTTGCTGCCAGAACTGCGCGACGAATTGCTGTTGGTCCCTGCGGAACAATCCCAGTTTTTCATTCACAGCAAGGGCAAGCCCTTCACCGTGGAGAGCTTTGGCAATTGGTTTCGTGACCAATGTGTAGCGGCAGAGCTACCGGAAGTTTGTCGCGCCCATGGCCTACGCAAATATGGGGCTACCCGCTTAGCCGAGCGCGGCGCATCTGAATTTCAGATCATGGCCTTCCTAGCCCACAAAGATCCCCGTGAAGCCCGCCGCTATGTGCAAGCGGCCAATCGCGAAAAGATGGTTTCCGATGGGTTGGCGCTTCTCGACCTCAATAATTTGTCCAACGCTCCAGATGGGTTGGACAAATTCACCCTGCAACCAACTGTAAAGAAAGGGAAAAAATGAAAGTCTGGCGACCCCGGCAGGATTCGAACCTGCAACCTGCCCCTTAGGAGGGGGCTGCTCTATCCAGTTGAGCCACGGGGCCGACAGACTTGGGTTTAGCGCAAGCGTCTGGCGATGTCATCGGCAGATTAGCAACCCAATGACTGCGCCTCGCAGCAGGGCTGCGGCAATGCTTGATCGCGCCTCCCGCTTCGCGCTACCTATGGGTGAGGCAAACAGGAAAACCAAATTGACCACACCCCCCAAACGCCCGTTGACCCTGCGTGATGTGTCCGATGCTTGCGGCGTTTCCGAGATGACGGTCAGCCGCGTCCTGCGCAAGCGCGGTGACGTGTCGGAAGCCACCCGCAACCGTGTTCTCGCCGCCGCCAAGGCGCTTGGCTATGTGCCCAATCAGATCGCCGGATCGCTGGCCAGCCAGCGCGTGAACCTTGTGGCGGTCGTGATCCCTTCACTGGGCAATATGGTGTTCCCCGAAGTCCTGAACGGCATCAACCAAGTGCTCGAAGACACGCCGCTGCAGCCAGTCGTGGGGGTGACGGACTACCTGCCCGAGAAGGAAGAGCGGGTGCTTTATGAGATGCTCTCATGGCGGCCCTCTGGGGTGATCATTGCGGGGTTGGAGCATTCCGACGCCACCCGCGCCATGCTGCGCAATGCGGGCATTCCGGTGGTCGAGATCATGGACACCGATGGCAAACCCGTCGATGCGATGGTGGGGATCTCCCACCGCCGCGCCGGGCGCGAGATGGCGCAGGCGATCCTGCGCGAGGGCTATGAGCGGATTGGCTTCATGGGCACGAAAATGCCCCTCGACCACCGCGCGCGCAAACGGTTTGAAGGTTTCACCGAAGGGCTCGCCAAAGCGGGGGTCGAGATCGAAGACCGGGCCTTTTACTCCGGCGGCTCCGCGCTGGCCAAGGGGCGCGAGATGACGCAAGAGATGCTCGAACGCTCGCCCGACCTTGATTTCCTCTATTACTCCAACGACATGATCGGTGCGGGCGGTCTGCTGCATCTGATCGACCAAGGCATCGACATTCCTGGCCAGATAGGCCTTGCCGGGTTCAACAATGTCGAATTGCTACAGGGCCTGCCGCGTCAATTGGCAACGATGGATGCTTGCCGGAACGAGATCGGCCAGGCGGCGGCGCGGATCATCCTCAACCAGACCCAGCCCGAGCCGGACCTCGAGATGCAAACCCAGGTCACCCTGACCCCGACGCTGTCACTCGGCGATACCCTGCGCCGCCGCCGTCAGGGGTGAGCCGCCCAAGGCTCGGCAATGCCGCCGCGCGGCGGTTGTTTCTGGCGCGTCACCTGCTGTCCGATCCGCCGCAGGGCCCGGCCAAGGGCGCGGCACTGCTCAAGCTGATCCATGATCTGGGCTTTGTGCAACTCGACAGCATCAACACGGTGGCGCGGGCGCATGATCTGATCCTGTTCGCCCGCCGTCCGCGCTATCGCCCCGCTGCGCTCAAGCGGCTTTATGAAAAAGACCGGGCGCTGTTTGAGCATTGGACCCATGACGCCGCCGTCATCCCGATGGAATTCTACCCGCAATGGCATCTGCGCCGAACCCGCGATGCGGCCAAGCTGCTGGGCCGCTGGAAGGATTGGCAGCGGCACGACTTCGAAACACAGATGCAAAACGTGCTCGCGCAGGTCCGGGCCGAGGGCAGTGTCACCTCATCCGACGTGGGCCGGGACGAGCCGCGTAGCAGCGGGGGCTGGTGGCAATGGCATCCGTCGAAAACCGCGCTGGAGTATCTGTGGCGCAGCGGCGCGCTGGCTGTGACCGGGCGCGAGGGGTTTCGCAAGCGCTATGACCTGACCGAGCGGGTGGTCCCCGCCGCGCTGCGCGACCCGGCGCATGCCCCCGACATAGAGCAGACGATCGACTGGTGCTGCGATCAGGCGCTGGCGCGCTTGGGTTTTGCCACGGCAGGGGAATTGGCCGCCTTCTGGGCCCATATCTCCCCCGCCGAGGCGCGCGGCTGGTGCGCGGCAGAACAAGGCGCGGGGCGGCTGGAGGAGATCGACATTGAGGCCGCCGACGGCAGCCTGCGCCCCGCCTTTGCCCGCCCCGGCTGGGCCGATGACCCCGCCCTGACCCGCGAACCGCCCAAACGGCTCCGGGTGCTTAGCCCCTTCGACCCCGCCCTGCGCGACCGCAAACGCGCCGCCCGGCTTTTCGGTTTCGACTACCGGATCGAGGTCTTCGTGCCCGAGGCGCAGCGCGAATACGGCTATTATGTCTTTCCGCTGCTACAGGGCGACAGGCTGGTGGGACGGGTCGATATGAAGGCGCATCGCGATCTGGACGTCTTGCGCGTTACCGCGCTCTGGCCGGAACGCGGGGTTCGCTGGGGCAAGGGCCGGCAAGCGGCCTTCGAGGCAGAGCTGCACCGCCTCCTCCCGCTGGCCGGGGTGAGCCGGATCAGCGTCACCGACGGTTGGCTGCGCCTGCCACATTAGCCGAAACGGGGCGGCAGCAGCCCTGCGTGAAACCAGTTGAGATAGCTGTGGATCGAATGCACGGGCCGCCCGGTCGCCGCCGCGATGTCGGAGGCATATGGCACCATATTCGTGCATTCCAAAAGGATCGCGCCGACATCCGCGTGGGCCTCCACCAACTGCTGCGCTGCCTGCACCATCTCGGCCCGCGCCTGCGCCACGTCGAGGTCGGGCAGATTGCCGAGGATCGTTCGGGCGAAGCCGCTGCCCTCCATCCCCACCACCGGGCTGCCCTCGGGCACCCCCGCCGCGCGCAGATGGGCGGGCGAAAGCGTTGCGGCGGAGATCGTCAAGATGCCCACCCTTTGCCCCGGCGGCAGGCAGGCGGCGATCTGCCCCGCCTGCTCCAACGCAGAGGCGGCAACGGGCACGCCCAGCGCTTCGGCGAGGCGAGGCCGGATCAGCGCCAAGAACCCGCAGGTGGTGGCAATGCCGGTGCAGCCTTCGGCGATCAAGTCGCGCCCCACCGCGATGAAGGCCTGCACGAAGGGGTCGATATCGTCGCACACGATCGCTTCAGGCGTGGCCCCCGGCACCACCGCATAGCGCACCGGGAAATCCCAGCTGCCCGCATGGCCGACATCCCCCAGAATGCGGGGAAACCGCGTGTCCAGCATGAGGATTCCCAGCCGCGCGCCCGTCTCGTTTGTCATATGCCCTCCGTTTGGGCGCAGGGTGCCTTTGCGGGCAGGGCGAGACAAGCGAAACCCTAACGATGACATTTTATCAGCATTTTGTTGACGTGGTGATTTTTTGTGTAAAAGATGCCCCAAAGGAAACAAGCCATGACCCAACGCGAAATCGAAAGCCGCCACCTATGAGCCAGCATGTCGTCGTTATCGGCGCCGGGATTGTCGGCGTCTCTGCCGCGATCTGGCTGCGCCGCGCCGGGGCGGAGGTAACGCTCGTCGACCGGGCCGAGCCGGGGCGCGGCACCTCGCATGGCAATGGTGGCGTGCTGGCGGCGGCGGGCGTCGCGCCGGTGACCGGCCCGGGCCTGCTGCGCAAATCACCGGGGATGCTGCGCGACCCTGAGTTTCCGCTGTTCCTGCGCTGGCCCTATCTGCCCCGCCTGCTGCCATGGCTGCGCCGCTACATGGCCCACGCCAATGACCGCGATACCCGCCGCATCTCTGCCGGGTTGGTGCCCATCGTGAGCGACAGCGTGGCGCAGCACAAAGCTCTCTGCGCCGATCTGGGGCTGGAGGACTGGGTCCGCGACAGTGACTATTGCTTTGCCTATACCAACCGCGCGGCCTTCGAGGCTGAAGCCTACACATGGGCGCTGCGCCGCGAGGCGGGTTTCGAGCCGGAAATCATCGAAGGCGGCGCGGTCAGGGAATTCGACCCGGCCTATGGCCCGCAGATCACCTGCATCGCACGGCTGGCCGACCACGGTTTCATCGCCGACCCCGGCGGCTATGTCCGGGCTTTGGCCAAGGCTTTCGAGGGGATGGGCGGCACCATCCGGCAGGCCGAGGTGCAGGACGTGGCGATCACCGACGAAGAAGTCACTTCGGTCCTCACCGACCAAGGCCCCCTGCCCTGCGATGACGTGCTGCTGGCGACTGGTGTCTGGTCGAAACCGCTCATGCGCAAACTGGGGATCAACGTGCCGCTGGAATCCGAACGCGGCTACCACATCGTCTTCAAGGATGCCGAGGGCGGCCCATCGCGCCCCACCATGATGGCGGCGGGCAAATTTGTCGCCACGCCCATGGCCGAAGGGCTGCGCTGTGCCGGGATCGTCGAGTTCGGCGGGCTGCAGGCGGGCGCGTCCAAAGCGCCACTGGCGCTGCTGCGCCGACAGGCCAAGGCCGCCTTCCCCCATCTCACCGCCACGGAAGAGATCGAATGGCTGGGGCACCGACCCGCCCCCAGCGACTCGCTGCCCCTGATCGGGCAGATCGGGACGAGCCGGGTCTACACTGCCTTCGGGCATCATCACATCGGGTTGACGGGCGGGCCGAAAACGGGCCGACTGATCGCCGGATTGATCACGGGGCAGACGCCAAACACCGATCTGACCCCGTATCACCCCCAACGCTTCGACGGATGACGCCAAGCGTGGGACTGCAACAACAAGGGAGAAACCACATGACACTGACAGCAAGACTGATGGCCGGCGCGGCGATGACCGCCCTGACGCTGGGCACCGCCATGCCCGCCTTCGCGGCCGAGAAATGGGACATGCCGATGGCCTATTCGGCCTCGAACTTCCACTCCGAGAACGGCGTGCAATTCGCCGAATGCGTGGGCGAGAAGACCGGCGGCGAGATCGAGATCACCGTGCACCCGGGCGGCGCCCTCTTTGCTGGCGCGGACATCAAGCGCGCGATCCAGACCGGGCAGGTCCAACTGGGCGAGCGTCTGCTCTCAGGCCACCAGAACGAGAACGCGGTCTTCGGCTTTGACTCCATCCCCTTCCTCGCGCCCTCTTTCGAGGCCAGCGCTCAGCTTTGGGAAGCCGCCAAGCCCAAGGTTGAATCCGTGTTGGAAGAGCAGAACCTCGTCTTGCTTTATAACGTGCCATGGCCGCCCCAAGGGCTCTACTTCAAAAAAGAAGTCGACTCGGTCGAGGACATGAAGGGCGTGAAGTTCCGCTCTTACAACAACACCACCGCGCGTCTGGCGGAACTGACCGGCATGTCGCCGGTGACCATCGAAGCTGCCGAAGTCAGCCAAGCCTTCGCCACCGGCGTGGCCGAGTCGATGATTTCCTCGGGCGCCACCGGCTACGACCAGAAGGTCTGGGAGAGCCTGACGCATTTCTACGAAGTCGACGCATGGCTGCCGCGCAACTATGTGATGATCAACGCCGATGTCTGGGCCGAAGTCTCGGACGCGAACAAAGAGGCGATCACCACCTGCGCGACCGAGGCCGAAGAGCGTGGCCTGCAAGCGTCCAAGGACTACACCCAGTTCACCTATGATGGGCTGCGCGAAGGCGGCATGAACGTGGAACCGGCCAGCGAAGAGCTGATGTCGGGCCTGCGCGAAGTGGGTGAGACCATGACGCAAGAGTGGCTCGAAGCCGCGGGCGAAGACGGTCAGGCGATCGTCGACGACTACAAGGCGATGCAGTAATCACGAAACCTGCGGCGGCCCGTCACTCGGGCCGCCGTTCTCGTGCCCGGGCATGATTTGACGGAGGGAGAGCCGCATGAAGGCGCTGCGCAGACTATTGGACGGGCTATATACCGGGGCGGGGGCGCTTGCCGCGCTCTGTCTGGTGGCCATCCTTACCTTGATCGTGGCCCAGATGGTCGCCCGCTGGACCGGCAATGTCTTTCCGGGCGCTGCCAGCTATGCGGGCTATGCCATGGCCGGGGCCAGTTTCCTTGCCTTCGCCAATGCGCTCAACCGCGGCTCGCATATCCGCGTGTCGATCCTGCTTAACGCGCTGAGCGCGGGCGGGAAGCGGCTGCTGGATATCTGGTGTTTCGCCGTGGCGGCTGCGGTCGCGTGGTATTTCACTTACTACGCCTATTGGTTCGTCTACTGGTCGTGGAAGTTCAACGAAGTCAGCCAAGACCAAGACGCCACCGCACTCTGGATACCGCAATCCGTCATGGTCATCGGCGGCGGCATCCTTGCCATCGCGCTGACCGACAATCTTTTGCACCTCATCTTCAAGGGCGACCACCGCGTCACCCGTGACCTAGTCGATCAAAGCTTCGGGGAATGACGCCATGACCGAGATCTATGCCATTACCCTGTTTCTGATCGTTCTCTTCTTCCTGCTCGGCACCGGTGTCTGGGTTGGCCTCGCCCTGATGGGCGTGGCTTGGGTCGGGATGGAGCTTTTCACCACCCGCCCCGTGGGCGACGCCATGATCACCACGATCTGGGCCAGTTCCTCAAGCTGGACGCTGACCGCGCTGCCGCTCTTTGTCTGGATGGGCGAAATCCTTTACCGCACGCGCCTGTCGCAAGACATGTTTCGCGGGCTATCGCCGTGGCTGGCCAAACTGCCGGGCGGGCTGGTGCATACCAATATCGTCGGCTGCACGGTCTTTGCTGCCGTGTCCGGCTCCTCCGCCGCGACGCTGACCACCGTGGGCAAGATGTCGATCCCCGAACTGCGCGCGCGCAACTATCCTGAAAAGATGATCATCGGCACGCTGGCGGGTGCGGCAACGCTGGGGCTGATGATCCCGCCGTCGCTGGCGCTGATCGTCTACGGCGTGACGGTGAACGAAAGCATCACCAAACTGTTCTTCGCGGGCGTGCTGCCGGGGCTGCTGCTGGCGCTGATGTTCATGGGTTATGTCGCCGTCACCAGCATGCTGTCGAAGGACTGGAACCCCGATGCAGAGACCGGGATGAGCTTTGGCGAAAAGCTGCGCAACTCGCGTTTCTTGCTGCCGGTCTTTGCGCTGATCACGGTCGTGATCGGGTCCATGTACCTCGGCTTTGCCACGGCGACCGAGGCGGCGGCCATCGGCGTCATCGGCTCCCTCACGCTGGCGCTGTTCCAAGGCTCGCTGAACTGGCACAGCTTCCGCGAGAGCCTGATGGGGGCGATGCGCACCTCTGCGATGATCGCACTGATCCTTGCGGGCGCGGCCTTCCTGAAACTGTCGATGGGCTTCACCGGTCTGCCCCGCGCGCTGGCCGACGGGATCGCGGCGATGGAGCTGTCGCGCTTCGAGCTTCTGATGGCGCTCTTGGTCTTCTACATCGTGCTGGGCATGTTCCTCGACGGCATCTCCTCGGTCGTGCTGACCATGGCGGTGGTCGAGCCAATGGTGCGCGGCGCGGGCATCGATCTGATTTGGTTCGGTATCTTCGTGGTCGTGGTCGTCGAAATGGCGCAGATCACCCCGCCGATTGGCTTCAACCTCTTCGTGCTGCAAGGCATGACCAATCACGAGATGGGCTATATCACCAAGGCCGCGCTGCCGATGTTCGCGATCATGGTCTTTATGGTCTTCGTGCTGATCTGGTTCCCCGAGGTGGCGACATGGCTGCCCGAAAACCTGCGCAGCGCACCGGTTTAGCGGTGAAGGGCCATGCGCTATATGCTGAGACTGGCCTCGCGCCATGCGCGGGCCTGCCTGATCGTCGGGCTGCTGGCGGGGCTGGCCCTGCCCAGCCTTGCGGCGGCGCTGGCCGGGTGGTTGCCGCAGATGGTGGCGGCCCTTCTGACGATCACCGCGCTCAGGATCGGGCACCGCGCGGCCCTTGGTGCAGTGCGCGATCTCATCTGGGGGCTGGCCTCGGTGCTGGCCTTGCAGACGCTGCTGCCTCTGTTGCTGCTGGCGGGCTTCGTGCTGGCCGGGCTGGGGCAGACCCCTGCGGCATTGGCCGTGACGCTTGCCGCGGCGGCCCCGGCGCTGACGGGCAGCGTGAACCTCGCGCTGCTCATGCGGCTCGACGCGGGGCGGATGATGCAGCTCATGGTGCTGGGCACCGCTGCTTTTCCGCTGACCGTCCTGCCGGTGCTGGCGGCCCTGCCGCAACTCGGCCCGGCCTCGGAAATCGCCCTCGCCGCCCTGCGGCTCTTGGCGGTGATCCTTGGCGCGACGGGGCTGGGCTTTGCCCTGCGCCATGTCTTACTGCCCCATCCCACCCCGCGCCAGACCGAGGCGCTGGATGGCGCATCGGTGCTCGCCTTCTCGGTCATCGTGGTGGGGTTGATGGCGGCGCTGGACCCGGCGCTGCGCAGCGATCCATGGGCCGTGGCGGGCTGGACGCTGCTGGCCTTCGCCCTAAGCTATCTGTTGCAGGCGGGCACATTGCTGCTGACCCGGCGCGGCCCGCTGCGCGCCGTGGCCGGACCACTGGCGATCGGTGCGGGCAACCGCAATATCGCGCTGTTTCTCGTGGCGCTGCCTGCGGAGGTCATCGCGCCGCTGATGATCTTTATCGGCTGCTGGCAACTGCCGATGTATCTGACCCCGGTGCTGCTGCCGCGCCTTTACGAAAGGATGCTTCGCAATGACTGACTGGCCCCGCATCCGCAGTGTCGGCCTCTCCGGCCTATTGGTCACCTTTGCCGAGAAGATGTCCGAACCCGCCAACCGCGCCGCCCTCGCCTTTCGCGCGGCGGTGGAGGAACAGGACTGGCCCGAGGTGAGTGAGACGAGCACCTCGCTGGTGTCGACCTTCGTGCAGTTCGAAGTCTCTCAAGAGGCCATCGCCACCATGACCGACCGCTTGCGCGACCTGCTCGAAACCCGCGACTGGTTCGCCGAAGCCCTTCCCGCCGGGCGCAGCCTGTGGCATGTGCCCACGGTCTATGGCACCGACCTCGCCCCGCAGTTGGAGGAGGCCGCCGCGGCCGCGGGCCTCGACCCCGACGCGGCCATTGCGGAACTGTCACAGGCGCGGGTCCGGGTGCTGACCATCGGCTTCGCCCCCGGCCAGCCCTATATGGGCGAACTGCCCCCGCATTGGGACATTCCGCGCCAGCAGGGGCTGACCAAATCGGTGCCGCCGGGGTCGCTGGTCGCGGCGATCCGGCAGTTGATCATCTTCACCAATGCCTCCCCCACCGGCTGGCGGCACATCGGGCAAACCGCCTTTCGCACCTTCCGCCCCGGCAGCGATATGCCCTTTCCGCTGTCCCCGGGCGATGAGTTGATCTTCCCATCCATCACCCGGCAAGAGTTCGACCGCATCGCCGACGACCCCACCGGCGGCGCGGAGCGGGAGGCGCTGACATGAGCGGCACGCTGACCATCCTTCAAGCCGGTCCGGCCATGACCATCCAAGACCTTGGTCGCACCGGCTATCGCGCCGTTGGCCTAACCCATGGCGGCGCGGCGGACCCGACCTCCCTGCACGAAGGGGCCGCCCTGCTGGGGCAAGATCCCGACAGCGCCGCGCTTGAGATGGCCGGGAGCGGCGGCAGTTTCGAGGTCGATCAGGACACCCGCATCGCCCTGACCGGGGCGCAGATGCAGGTGAGCATCGACGGCGAGCCGGTCGCCTGGAACGCCAGCCACCTCCTGCCCGCCAGGGCCAAGCTGACCATCGGCGGCGCGCGGGACGGGGCCTATGGCTACCTCCATGTCGGCGGCGGGTTTGACGTGGCGCCGGTGATGAATGCCCGCGCCAGCCATCTGGCCGCTGGCATCGGCGCGCTGCTGCAAAGTGGTGAGACCCTGCCGCTAGGGGTCGATAAGGGCGGCGAGGCGAACCTCACCCTGCCCCGCGACAGCCGATTCGGGGCCGAGCGGGTGCGCATCGTGGCCTCCATGCAGACCGATGCCTTCGACGAGGCAACCCGCCAGCGGTTCACCGAAACCACCTTTCGCCGTGATCCGCGCGCCAACCGGATGGGCGCACGGATGGATCATGACGGCGAAGGTTTCGCCACCGGCGGGCAGTTGACCATCGTGTCCGAAGTCATCACCCCCGGTGACATCCAGATCACCGGCGACGGCGCCCCTTTCGTGCTGATGTGCGAATGCCAGACCACCGGCGGCTACCCCCGCATCGGCACGGTGATCCCCTGCGACCTGCCGATCGTGGCGCAGGCGCAGCCGGGTGCTGCGCTGCACTTCGCGTTCGTCGACCTCGACGAAGCGCTGGCCGCCGAGACGCGCCACCGCGCTGACCTTGCTGCCCTGCCCAAGCGCCGCCAACCGCTGTTGCGCGATCCGGCGCGCATCCGTGACCTCTTGGGCTATCAACTGATCTCCGGCGTGGTTTCGGCCACCGCCGACCCCTTCGAGAAGGAGCAGACATGACAACCGTCGATCTCAACGCCGACATGGGCGAAAGCTTTGGCCCTTGGAAAATGGGCGACGACGCGGCGCTTCTGCGCGTCGTGACCTCGGCCAATATCGCCTGTGGCGGGCATGCGGGCGACGCCGACGTCATGGCGGGGACGATGCGCATGGCCGATGAAAACGGCGTCGGCATCGGCGCGCATCCGGGGTTCATGGACCTCGCCGGTTTTGGCCGCAACCGCCTCTCGGTGCCGCGCGGCACCTTGCAGAACCAGATCCGCTATCAGGTCGCCGCGAGCGTCGGCATGGCACGCAGCGTCGGCGCTGAGGTACGCCACCTGAAACTGCACGGGGCGCTGGCGAATATGGCGTCTGAGGATGAGGAACTGGCCCGCGACCTCTATGAGGCGGCGCTGAGCGTGGCGCCCGACCTCATCGTCATGGTGCTGGCCGCCACGGCGCAGGAACGGGCGGTGAAATCACTGGGCTGCAAATGGGCCGGAGAGATTTTCGCCGACCGCGCCTATAACGACGATGCGACGCTGGTCGACCGCAGCAAGCCCGGTGCGGTGATCCATGATGCGGAAACGGCAGCGGCGCGGATGGTGGAGATGGTCAAGGCAGGCGCGATCATCACCGAGAGCGGCAAGCACATTCCCACCCGGATCGACACGATCTGCCTCCATGGCGACACCGCAGAGGCCGTTCAAATTGCAACCGCCGTCCGCAAGGGTTTGCAGGACGGCGGCGTAACTTTGGCAAAGTTCAGCGGCAGCGTTTAGCTGCGCACCAGCTTTTCATAGTCCAAGGCGATCTCACGCGTCAGCGCGCCGACCTCGAAATGCCAGTCGCCGATCTGGCCGACCGGGGTCACTTCGGCGGCGGTGCCGGTCAGCCAGCACTGCTCGAAACCTTCCAGTTCCTCGGGCATGATGTGGCGCTCGTGGACCTTGATGTTTTTCTCGCGCAGCATGTCGATCACGGTCTGCCGGGTGATGCCGTTGAGGAAGCAATCGGGCGTCGGCGTGTGCACTTCGCCATCCTTGACGAAGAAGATATTCGCGCCTGTCGCTTCGGCCACATAGCCGCGGTAGTCATACATCATCGCGTCCGAGCAGCCCTTCGCCTCGGCCGCATGTTTGGACATGGTGCAGATCATATAGAGACCCGCCGCTTTGGCATGGCTCGGGATCGTCTCGGGCGAGGGGCGCTTCCATTTGGAGATGTCGAGCTTGGCGCCCTTCATCTTGGCGTCGCCGTAATAGGCACCCCATTCCCAAGCCGCGATGGCCATGCGGACCGGGTTGCGGGCCGAGGCGACACCCATGTCTTCGCCCACACCACGCCAAGCGACCGCACGCACATAGGCGTCTTGCAGACCAGAGGCGGCGAGGACTTCGGCCTTGGCGGCTTCGATTTCATCAATCGTGTAGGGGATCTCGAAATCGATCATCTCCGCCGACCGCTTGAGACGCTCAGAGTGCTCGCGGCTTTTGAAGATCTTGCCGTTGTAGGCACGCTCGCCCTCAAACACCGAAGACGCATAGTGCATCGCATGGGTCAGGATATGGACATTGGCCTCGCGCCAATCCACCATTTCGCCATCCATCCAGATGTGCCCATCCCGGTTGTCATATCCGCCTGCCATGGTGTTTCCCCTCCAAATGACGCGCTATCTTTTCAAAAATTGCGCAACAATCGGCAGATGCAGACATTTAATTGCGCAAAACACGAGATTCGATAGCCTTTCACTATTGGAATGTCAACAACGCTGACGTAAACTGATCCCCAACAGGCCCGAGAGAGAATGAGACATACTATGGCTGACGGGCGCATGATGGCCCCTAGCAGCGGCGACAGCCTGCTGTTTTTGACGGACGAACAACTGCGGCAGGGGATCGAGGCGATGTTCTTTGCCTATCGCGGTTTCACTGCCGATCCCGATCGGATTCTGGCCGATATGGCCTATGGCCGCGCGCATCACCGCGCCATCCACTTCATCAACCGCGCCCCCGGTACGACGGTGAACAACCTGCTCAATATCCTTGGGGTCACGAAACAATCGCTCAACCGTGTCTTGCGCACGCTGATCGCCGATGGTCTGGTGCAGAGCAAGGTTGGCCGCAATGACAAGCGCGAGCGGCATCTGTTCCTGACCGACGAGGGTCGCAAGCTGGAACAGGAGCTATCGGACGCGCAGCGCGCGCGGATGCGTCTGGCCTTTCGCACCGCCGGACCCGAAGCCGTGGCCGGTTTCAGAACGGTATTGGAGGCCATGATGGACCCCGAAATGCGCCAAAGCTTTGACCGGCTGCGCGAAAGCGCCCCATGAACGATCTCGACCCGCACCTGCTGGTCGTCGACGACGATGAGCGGATCCGCAGCCTGTTGAAGAAGTTCCTGATGCGGAACGGTTTTCTGGTCAGCACCGCACGCGACGCTGCCCATGCGCGACGGGTGCTGGCGGGATTGGAGTTCGACCTCATCGTGCTTGACGTGATGATGCCCGGCGAAGACGGCATGGCCCTGACCCGCGCTTTGCGCGAAACCCTGCAAACGCCGATCCTGTTGCTGACCGCCAAGGGCGAGACCGACAACCGCATTGAAGGTCTTGAGGCCGGCGCGGATGATTACCTGCCCAAACCCTTCGAGCCGAAGGAACTGCTGCTGCGCATTAACGCCATCCTACGCCGGATGCCCGACACCTCTGCTGCCGACGCCGCGCCAAAGGTGCTGTCACTCGGCGTGATCCGCTATGACATGGAGCGGGGCGAGATGTGGCAGGGCGACGATCTGGTGCGCCTCACCGCGACCGAAGTGCAGCTGATGAAGATCTTCGCCGCCCAGCCCGGTGTCGCGCTGAGCCGTGCCAAATTGGTCGAGGAATTGGGCCGCGACCGGGGGCAGGCGCAGGAACGCGCGGTCGATGTTCAAATCACCCGCCTGCGCCGCAAGATCGAGAGCGATCCGAAACAGCCGCAATACCTGCAAACCGTGCGCGGCGCGGGCTATATGCTGGCCCCGGACTGACCCCGCCCCGCCTGCCGAAACGGGCCGGTAAAATTCATCACGCAAGCCCGCTGGCAATGCGCGGCGCGAAGTTCTATTGTCGCGCGAAATTCCGAAAACGAGGCGCGCAATGTCCGACACACCCGTAGAAGAGATGAACTTTGAGACCGCCATGGCCGAGCTTGAGAAAGTCTTGGGCCAGCTTGAAAACGGCAATGTCGCATTGGACGAAAGCATCGCGCTTTACGAACGCGGGGCCAAGCTTAAGGCGCGCTGCGAGACCAAGCTGAAAGAGGCCGAAGAGAAGGTCGCCGCGATCACGCTTGACGGCGACGGCAACCCGAATGGGCTGAAACCCGTCGAAGGGCTTTGACCGCCCACATGCAAGAGACCACCCCCCGTCCCCTGGCAGAGGCGCTCGCCCATGCCCGCGATCTGGCGCAAGCGCAGATCGACACAGCACTCGGCGCCTATGACGGCCCCGTGGCCGAGGCGATGCGCTATGCCTGCGGCGGCGGCAAGGGGCTGCGCGGCTTTCTGGTGATCGAATCCGCCCGGCTGCATGGCAAAGCCCCCGGCATGGCCGCCCCTGCGGCGGCAGCCATCGAGGCGCTGCATGCCTATTCGCTGGTGCATGACGACCTGCCCTGCATGGATGACGACGATCTGCGCCGGGGCCAGCCCACAGTGCACCGCAAATGGGATGAGGCCACTGCCGTTCTGGCCGGTGACGCGCTGCAAACGCTGGCCTTTGAACTCCTTGGCCAAGCGCCCTGCCCTGCAGAGGCGCGTCTGACCTTGATGACCAGCCTCGCCCAAGCGGCAGGCGTCGGTGGCATGGTCGGCGGACAGGCGTTGGACATTGCCGCCGAAACCGCCCCCGCGCCGCTGTCGCTGGCCGAGATCACGGCGCTTCAGGCAGGCAAGACCGGTGCCTTGATCGAATGGTCCGCCATGGCCGGGCCACGGATGGCCGGTGCTGATGCCACCGCCCTTGGGACTTACGCCAAACACCTCGGCCTCGCCTTTCAGATCGCGGATGACATCCTTGATGTCGAAGGCGACGCCGAAACGGTCGGCAAGGCGGTCGGCAAGGACGACGCGGCGGGCAAGGCCACTTTCGTGTCCCACCTCGGGCTGGCCGGAGCCAAGACCCGCGCCGCCGAATTGGTGGACATGGCCTGCGACGCCCTATCTGAATATGGACCAGAGGCGCAGAGCTTGCGAGCCGCTGCCGCCTTCGTTATTGCCCGCGACAGCTAGCCGGGCGGCACATGCGCCAATGCGGCACCAGAGAGGCCCCGATGAGTGACAAACCCGCCACACCCCTGCTTGATCAGGTCACCCGCCCTGCGGACCTGAAACACCTGTCCGATGCCGAACTGACCCAAGTCGCGCGCGAATTGCGGGCCGAGACGATCTCGGCCGTGTCGGAAACCGGCGGACATCTGGGCGCGGGGCTTGGCGTGGTCGAACTGACCGTCGCTTTGCATGCGGTCTTCGACACCCCGCGCGACAAGATCATCTGGGACGTGAGTCACCAATGCTACCCCCACAAGATCCTCACCGAACGCCGCGACCGTATCCGCAGCCTGCGCATGAAGGACGGGCTGTCGGGCTTCACCAAACGCAGCGAATCCCCCTACGACCCCTTTGGCGCGGCGCATAGCTCGACATCGATCTCAGCCGCGCTCGGCTTTGCGGTGGGCCGCGATCTGGGCGGCGTGATCCCCGAAGGGCTGGGCGACGCGATTGCCGTGATCGGCGATGGCGCGATGAGCGCGGGCATGGCCTATGAGGCGCTCAACAACGCGGGCGACCTAAAGAAACGCCTGATCGTCATCCTCAACGACAACGAGATGTCCATCGCCCCGCCCGTCGGCGCGATGTCGAGCTACCTGAGCCGCCTCTACGCCGAAGCGCCGTTTCAGGACTTCAAAGCCGCCGCCAAAGGCGCGGTGAGCCTGCTGCCCGAGCCCTTCCGCGAGGGGGCCAAACGGGCCAAGGATATGCTCAAAGGCATGGCCGTGGGCGGCACGCTCTTCGAGAACCTCGGGTTTTCCTACCTCGGGCCGATCAACGGGCATGACATGGACCAGTTGCTGCCGGTGCTGCGCACCGTCCATCAACGCGCGATCGGGCCGATCCTGGTCCACATCCAGACGCAGAAGGGCAAGGGCTATGGCCCCGCCGAAGCCGCGCGGGATCGCGGCCATGCCACGGCCAAGTTCAACGTGGTGACGGG
>NZ_JBIFFO010000039.1:0-11445 GCF_043557115.1 Sulfitobacter sp. 1A13679 | reverse complement strand
TCTCCCACAAAGTCGATGCAGCCGCCGACGCCCAACAAAAGGCCAGCCTTGCCTTCCACAGCGCCTCAGAGCGGCTGCTACGCGTCATGGAGGCCCACGAGCAGGGCAAGTGGCGCAGGATGGGCATGTTGGCCCTCGTAGCGGCGCTCTGCGGGGCTGTAGGCTTCTTTGCACGGGAGCCAGCGAATAAATACGCAGTTCTCTGGGACGCGAAGACCGCACTGGCGCTCAACGCCGCCGATGCAGACTGCGAAACCCTCGGCGGGCAAACAATGCCGTCCGGCGACAACCTTGCCTGCGTCATCTGGCAAGACGTTGCGCAGTGACCCCGATCAGCCTGCACCGTTCAGAGGTTCAGGCTGACATCCTGCCGCTGGTGCAGCACGCGCATAATCTCAATGCGGTCTCTGCGCTCCCGAAAATAGATCATGTGCGATCCCACGGGGCATTTCAGATAGCCGGGGCGCACGTCGACCTCTCGGCCCGTCCGGACACCCGAGACCAATGCCTCGAACGCGGTAACGACATCGCGAAGGTAGCTGTCCGCCTGCGCAAGCGACCACGTCTGAAACGTGTAAAACCAGATATCTTCCAGATCGATCTCCGCCAGCGGGGCCAGCGTGTAAGATTTATCCGGCATGTGAGGCCGCATGCTTTGCATGCATGCGGCTCAGGAAGGCTTCGCTGTCAAAGGCGCGGGGCTTCCCTGATTTCTCTCCTGCAATGAGAGCAGCCTGTAGGGCCTTCACTTGGGCTTCGTGCTCTTCCAGAAGCCGCAGTCCAGCGCGCACGACATCGCTGGCTGAGCCATAACGACCGGCCTCGACCTGCTCGCTGATGAAACCGGCAAAATGATCTCCAAGGGTCACTGACGTATTACGAGGCATGGCATCACTCCTTGCGGTTTGGGCACAACTTGTGTGTACCATTATGTATTACAGATCAAGTAACCCTTGAAGGCGCAACGGTCACATTCGCACCAAAACCAACTCATATTTTTACCAAAAAGCGCGGAGCGCCTTCTTGTTCTATAAGTTCTATAAGTTCAGGCGATAATAAATAAACAAATACAGAGATTTACGCAGTTATAGGTAACAAATGGGGACGCTAAAGTAACAAATGGGGACGCTAAAGTAACAAATGGGGACGCTAAAGTAACAAATGGGGACGCTAAAGCTACTTTACAGGTAACAAAAAGTTCTACAAAAATGTTACCATGATAAAGACACTTCAAGTTGCGACTGATCGCGCTCATGATGATGCCAAAACCGTACTGCCAGCTGAGGTGGCGCGCGGCGTTTACATTGAGAACCCGCCAAGTGCTGAAGCCCTTAAGCTGATGCATTTGCTTATAGCAACGGCAGGGGGGCGCATGGCTGAGGACGCGCGCCACGAGCTTCGGCTGGCCAGCATCAAATCCATTACGGGAATGCGAAACCATTCTCGGGCTACGCTGCGTAAGTTGTTCATCGAGCTTGCCGGCGCTGTGATGGTCTTCGACGATACTGACGCCCAGTGTGAAATTATCGGTGGGTTCTTGGATCGGGCAAAGCTGGATTACCGGGATGAAGCCACCGATGATTTGCTGGTCGCATGGTGGTTTGGCGGCGCCTTCCGTGAGATGGCCGAGAACTCGTGCCACTGGGCCATTATGGACCGGCAGACGGTGTTTGCCCTGTCCTCAAAGTACTCGATTTTACTGTTCCAGTATGTCTCATCATTAGTGAACCTGAACTACGTCACCAGCAAAACTTTTACTGTGTCAGAGCTTCGGGCGGTAATGGGAGTGCCTGAGGGAAAGTTAACGCGTTTTGCAAATTTCAACGCTCGGGCTATCCACCCAGCCATAGCCGAAATCAACCAAACGTCGCGTTTGACCCTAACAGTGACGCCGCGCAAATCTGGACGCACGGTGACGGGCATTACGATTGCCTGGGCAGAAAAAGAGCCTGAGCGGAAGCGTGACACCAAGCGCGAACTGGAACGTCCCAAGGTAGGTCGTAAAGCACGGCGCGACGGGACAGCTGAAATCCCAACCCTCACCTTTCCGGAACACGGCACGATCCGAGGCACGCAGCCATGGGACCGGATTGTACGGGACACGGCACCAAAGCTTGAAGGCGGTCATGTGCCAGATCTTCGACAGTTGGCAGACGCATTTCGCAAGTGGTGCAGTGCAAAATCGATCCCGCTGAATACGATCAGCATCGAGAAAACCTTCACAACATGGTGCAGAAGTTATTCGGTGCGGTGAGCTTCATAAAAAATCCTTCCTCAACTTCCAATGTTACGCATGATGGTAGAGAACCATATGATAATTGCGAGATTATAAAATAAATATTAACCAGAGATATCTTGTAATCGCTTCTTTAGAGCTTCAATTAAAAGCTTAAGGTCCTTTAGGGTGGCTTCGTCCACATTAAGATCTGGGTCCCCAACGAGATCTTCAGAAAAAGCTGACGAGATAAGCTTTTTCGTATTCTTTTTGTTAGAGGAATATATGCCAGATATCTGCCGCAATAAATCATCAGAAACCAAATCTTCGATTTCCTTTTTACCAATCAATATGTCTCCAATTTGAACTATCTGCATTTCATTGACAGGAAGCTTTCTGAGATAGCTTAGTTTCTCTTTATCTCCAGCCGCATCGCTATCTAGTAGCACTAAGAAATCTTGAGCTGTACCTAAATAAAGAGAAATTAAAGCGCTAGCATTTCCCGAGCTTTCAACAGGAATGAAATTTATTCCCAAGTCAGGCGCATAGTGCTTTTTATACCAATTTAAAATGTAGAAGTCTGACTTCCCTTCCACAAGCACTCCCCCTTCACGTATTTCTAGGGGAACAGGGCGAATTTGAAGTTTATCTAAAATAGGCTGAAAATAATGCTGACGATTTAAATTTTGGCCGACAAATGTTTTGTACTTTTTGGCTCTTATATCAGCATTACCATCATCATATTCAATATTAACTACATCCCCTACTTCTGTTGGGGAACCGTTTGAAATAATAAAAGTATTTTCAAGCCAAAGCGGGTTTATCATATGGTGGCTGTGGGTAGTATAAATAATAATGTTTTTAATGCCCGCAATGTCTTCCAAACTATCAAGGAGCTTGTTTTGAGCCATTGAGTGAAGGTTCGCTGCAGGTTCGTCAAAAAGAAAAATGCTTTCTCCGTTAACATTGCCTTTAAAGTATTTTGTAAAAAGAAGAAAACTAAAGAACCAACGAAACCCAAGCGAACGCTCAGAAACTTTGTAGACTTCGTTTCCGTCCTCAATTTCAAACTTTAGATAGACGTCTCTTGTGTTTCCTTCTCCCTCCTCAATTATGGGCTCTAATTTTAACTTTTTTCCGCTTATATTTGATCCCAAAACAGCCTCCCAGCGGTCAAAAACTTCATGTGTTATTGACCGCGTAAGTTCGCTTAGCGTTGCTTTTACCTGTGCATTTGCATCAGACTGTAAGAATGACGGAAACCATTTAGCAAATGTCTTTTTGGATTCGTGATTTAGAACTCGATCCACTACGTGAGTTTTTAAATCAAATCCTTTGTTAATCGAAGATACGGCTTCTTCCAGCATACTTTTAAAGTATGGATTAGATCTCTCATTCTCAGATGGTTTTCCTTCGGAAATTAGCACCCTGTCAGGAAAATCAAAAAGAAACGTGGGGAAATATACAATCTTTGGAAGTAACAACGCAGTAAACGCAACAATTTGCTGCCATTCACGGGATGAAAAACTTAACGTTGTGAACTTTCGTGCTGGTGAAATTTTTGCTTTTGGTGTAAAACCTTGCCATACGTTTCTGGCCGACTTGTAATCAGAATTTTCGTAAGACCAGCGCCTACTAAGGTGACATTTTCTCGGTATGCTGTCGGGCTCAATTCGAAAGCTACCACTATCAAGGCTGCTAAAGTGCTCAACAATTTTTGATACATCATCATCGCTAATAATTATCTCAGCTTTAACCTCAATCTCACCATTGAAATTAGCCTTGTTTTTCTTAGGTACAAGCTTTTCTTTATGCGAACTATCGATCCCCTCCTGTGCTATGGCGTGGACGCCATCAAGGTCAGGCCGAAAACTATTTATAGCCTCAAGTATAGTAGTTTTTCCGCTCTCATTTAGGCCAACTAAAGTATAAACTGATCCCTTGCCAGCACCTAGTGAAACGGTTGTATCAACAATACCTTTGTAGTTTTTGATCCTAAATGATATAATTTCCAAAGAGTAATTCCTTTTGCAAAATCTTTCTCACGGAGTTTTGCACGCATTCGTGGATTTGTGAATGACTATATTGAAAATACTCGAATTTTACTAAATAAAATTTGGAGGTGGGATCCACGGTCGCTACGGGAACTTCATGCGGTATCGTAGCCCTTACAAATAAGGATACTACGGGTACTCTTAATTACCGTGTGGTGGATTTCTTTGATGTATTTGGCGGCGTGGTCCCAAAATATTCGATAGATGCTTTTCGGCATCGCTATGTTTGGCTTCAGTATGTTTCTAATTGGAGAATGGCAAACACAGCGCGCCTTCGGATAGAAATAGTTACCATCCTTAAAAAGCTCGCCTTTGAACGCCTACAAACCGTAAAGCTCCACGCAATTCAATTCATAGTACAGGTAGGCCCAAGACACGGCTGCCAACAAACTGATACCAACGCAGGCGATGGCTAAGCCAGTTTTGCCAAATCTCCACAAAAAGAACGCTATGGTTAACCCAACAAGAGCTATTATCCAGCTGTCTAAGTGAACGTATATGGAGCGTAGGCATTCGTCATAGCGCATTTTGACTGGGTTCCTTTTCGATCATACGATTCCAGCTTAGACCGTTGAATACCGCCCTACAAACGGAAGATTTGCACGGCTCACCCGACCTATGGACCGCACCAAAAACGGCCGTTTTTGGAACATACGCAAACCGCCTCGATTGACGCTGCCACAAACCCCGTTCAAAATTCAACTAGTTGTTGAAGGTTTTTGGAAGGGTCATATCAATGATCATCGGTTACGCGCGCGTCTCGACAGAGGAGCAGCATCTAGATGCCCAGATCTCCACCCTTGAGGCGACGGGTGCTGAGCGCATTTTCTCCGAAAAGGTATCCGGTACGAAAAGAGCCCGTCCTGAGCTGAACCGCATGATCGAGCAGTTGCGTGATGGCGACGTGGTGGTGGTGACTAAGTATGATCGGCTGAGCCGATCATTGCAGGACCTCTTGAGCATCGTTGAAGCCGTAGGCGAGCAGGGTGCGGGGTTTCGGTCGTTGGCCGAAGACATCGACACGACAACGCCGGCAGGACGGCTGGTCTTTCACGTGTTCGCCTCAATCGCCCAGTTCGAGCGAGAGCGAATATCCGAGCGAACCAAAGAAGGTCTTACCGCTGCACGCAAGCGAGGGCGACTAGGTGGCAGACCCCCTGCCCTATCGTCGGAGCGCCGCGTGGAGGTCGCGCGTATGCGTGACGTGGAGGGACGCGGCATTGCAGAGCTGGCACGTATCTTCAAGGTGAGCGCAAATACCATCAGACGCGCTTGAACCAAAAGCCTCCCAGTACTTACTTCCCTTGGCTCCACATAAGTGTAAACCTGTTACAGCAGTATGATACAGATGTTTTCCATACGACAACCCCATTAGAAACAGGTGTTACAGCCCATGAAATATACATTAGGACAAGCTGCAAAAGAGACGGGTGTAAGTAAGCCAACGTTATCCAGAGCGGTAAAAAAGGGGGATTTATCGGCTGAAGGGGGAGGGGGGAGTCCATACAAGATTGATCCTTCCGAGCTTGGAAGATGGCTATCCGGTTACAGGGAACGCAACCCAGAAGCTGCTGCCACGACAACCCCATCTGATACACCTGAAACACCCAATATAAACAATGATTTAGAAGCCGAAGTTAATGCGTTGCGTGAACAGATCGCGCGGGAAGAGACGGAACGAGCACGCGAACGAGTGCAACTAGAGGCACACATAGCTGATTTACGTGGAAGAGTAGAACGTGCTGAACGCAAAGAGGATCAGTTGATGGCGCAACTTACTGACCAGAGAGAAAGCAAAACTGCGGCTGTTAAGTTACCGCAAAAACGCGGCTTTTTCGCTCGTTTTACGAGATAACAAAGTTTCAACAACTCTGGCGGTTTTGAACGGTGTTTTTGGCTGCGCAAAATAGGGCAGGGGGCTTCAATTCCAAAAACGGCCGTTTGTGGCACCGCATTAAGGGCCGGTGTGCGGACAAAACTGCCGCTACTGGGAATACCAAGCCACCCACTCAACGTAGGCCAGCCAGCATCCAAATGAAAAAACCAAAAATACCAAGAAGCATTTTAAAATCGGTCTTTTCTTGAAGCGTTTCTCTATCCATTCGGTCAGAGAATCCAATACGATTTCCATGGTCCTTTGGATCTTTTCTCGTTCTCAACTCGCCATTCAGGCAACTTAAACAGCATTCCAAATAAAGCAACTTTGGGCTCGGAGCGGACCTTCGCTGCGCCAGCACAAACCGTTCCAAAAACCAGCGTTTCTGGAAGGATCCAATGTCCACTGTCCTGACTTTCTTAACAAATAAAGCAAAAACTACTTATGCCGCTTCCGGATTTTCCTAATAGACGCAATGGGTTCCAGCTCCCAGCCTAATGGCGACGTTGGACCAAGCTCCAGCTTAACCCGACAGCCGCTCATTAGAATGCAATGCCGCCGGGGAAAGTTCTGGCCAGCTAATCGCTTTTCCTAGCGGCGAAGCGCAACAGCTAGCCTAAGCTGCCAGTCAATCTAAATGTATCGCAGCGCGCTACTTAGCAGAACACCACCCAATTCCAGTAAGGTTTTGGTTCCGAAGTGCCATGTTTCCGAAATCCAATCTACGGTGCGCCGAAGGGGCGTTAGCAAAGATGACGTGCATGAAACGCCAAGCTAAGACACCCAAGATTTTTAGATAAAAACTCGATAAAATCCAAAAACTTGATGTAAGGCTAGACGGCGAAAGACAACTCAGGCTAACAGAGTGCAGCACCTAGACCGATGAGGCATGTATGGTACGCCACCAAAAAACTCCTGAGATGGAAGTCCGCCCGCCAGTTATCGAGGAGTTTTCCTTGCTTGGCGTTAATGGGTACAAAGATTTAAAGTTATTATTTAATACAAATTTCAAGGTTGTTTCTTCAGAGAACGGTAGTGGGAAGACAACCTTATTAAATACCCTTTACGCACTTCTTTCCGGTGATCATTCCCTATTTCTTTCTGCCGATTTCCACTCATTTCGCTTAGTGATAAACGGTATTGAATTTGAGGGAAAACGAAACGACTATTCACCCATTTCAAATCGGGTCTATATGGATCTTGTTGAAAGGTTTTCTTGGGATAGATTTTCAGCTGAACGGCCATCCAGACCTGAAGTTGAGGAAGCTATTCTCGTTGGGGCAAGTGGTGAAAAGGTAAACTACCAGAAAACAAAGTATGCTATGCGTGCAGGGGGACGCTATAGTATAAACTTAAATATATTCGAACATCTGATAAGGTCTAGCGCCGGAGAGCCCCATAGCAAGCAAATTGAACAATCCAAAAAGAAGTTTGTTTCTCTTAACAATCGTATCGTTCACGCGCTAAACGGCGTAAATATTATATACCTTCCAACATATCGACGTATTGAGCGAAGCATGCCTAGCATGGAGGAGAGATCGAACTCTTCGTATATGATTGATGGGGAGGGTTCATGGGATGATACACAACTAATTCATTTTGGCCTGAATGATGTGAGTAAGCAGTTAAAAAGGAAGGCTGAGAAAATTAGAAGAGCAACGATCCAAGAATTTTCAAGAATCAGCGGGAAAGCTCTAGACGATTTACTCGATCACAATATTGAACCCTCCATAGAATTTCCATATGAGCTTGACGTCGAAACTTTACGAGTTCTTTTAGGTAGGATTGAGGGTGATACTGAGGGAAGACTCGGTAGAATAATGGGCCTAATTGATTCGGGGGCAATTCGTGATGGCCGGCATCACTATTTGCGTCAGCTTTTGAGCCAGTTGATGGAAACTTACAGATCAACGCAAAGGGAGGAATTTGCTCTTGAAGCATTCTCGGAAGTCGTTGGGGCTTATTGGGCAGATGATCCAGAGAAGACGGTAGTATTTGATCGGGTTTCTGCCGAAGTCACCATACAAAATAACTATACTGGTATTACTCTTCCGCTTGACGCGCTGTCTTCTGGGGAGAAGCAAATTATTAGTGTTCTTGCTCGCCTCCATCTAGCTGATAATCAAAAATATATCGTCTTAATTGACGAACCTGAAATTTCTCTTTCCATTGAGTGGCAACAAAAAATACTAGTTGATGTGTGTAAAGCTCCCTCGTTGCGTCAATTAATTGCAATAACACATTCACCATTTATATTTAAAAACGAACTATTGCCCTTTACAGGGGAAATGGTGATTCATCGACACATGAAGTCTGGGAGCTTTCTTTAGTGGGTAGAATTGAATTCCTGTCTCAGCAGGCTGAAGAATGCCCAACAGCGCTTCTGCAAATTGTTAAATCTCGCGGTAGAAATTATGGAAAGACGATTATTGCCGTAGAAGGTGCTGATGATGTCACTTTCCTACAGTCTGTCATATCCACTCTCAACCGCGACGCATTGAAGAAAATTATTTTTGAAAATCTATCAGGGAAGGGGAACGTACTTGATGCTCACGAAGCCGCCCTGGACAGCAAAGAGCTCTCTATAGATAATTTGCGGTTCGTGATTGATAGAGACTACGATGATTTGAGGGGAATGCGCTCTTCAGACTTCCTCTGGATGACGCCAACCTACTCTTTCGAAAATCTTCTTGTGTCCGAAGAGGCGCTTCGTGCAATTTTAGTTGCAGAATATCGCTGTACAGGCGAAATTGGAGAGCGAGAAGTTGAAAGTATATGTAGGCGATTTAAAATTTTTCTTGACAGTTATATTGTCAATTTAAAATTCTCAAACTTTACAATATACCACTGTACCGTTAATAGTATTAAGACAAATCCGCATGATGAGATTATAGGTAGTTCCATTGCTTGGGATGGAGAACGTTGCCATATAGGCTTAACAGATCTAGAAATATTAAACCAAGTGCCAAAGCTTGACGATATTACAGAAGATGAGCTGCTAAAATCACAACATAATTTCAGTCAGCTTGATCCACTTTTAAGGTGGCGAGGTAAGTTTTTTTTAAAGCTTTTTGTTAAGTTTCTTGCTGACCTAAGAAAAGACAGAGGTAATAAAAATCCATCGAAGTTTGAGAGAAAACAGAGTATGCAGTTCAATCCTGAACTTGATCCCGTTAGGTGCTTATCCACTGTTATTTCTTACCCTAAGTGTTTAGAGACTTTTATTGCGAATCTATAATTTTTTCTACGGCAACGACGTCTGAGCGGGCCTTTATTTGATATCGGTACCCCCCACCTGCATCAGCAGGTGGGGGTATTTTTTTGCTTTGAAGCAGAATTATTCATATACGATTAATGTCCAGTCTCTTCTCAAATGCTGTAATCCGGCCCCTCCCTCTCGATACTCCGCTGCTGTTCCAGCACCCTCTCTCGCTCCAGCACGCGCTGCCGCTCCCGGTCCTGCTCCGTCAGGTCTGCGCCGGCGCTTTCGACGTTGCGCTCGATCTCGGCGCTCCGGTCCTCGCCGCGCCCCTCCCGCGCCGCCTGTAGCCGCTCAAGGGCGGTCTGTGGCCTCTCCTCAGCCGCACCCCCGCGTGACGCACGAGCGGCCTGTAGTCGCTCCAGTGCCGTCTCTGGGGCGCGGGTGAGGCCAAGCGCCGCCGCGCGCTCCTGCACCCGGTCCAGCGCCCGCTCCAGCCATTCGCGGGCCTGCGTCTGGAACTCCCGCGCCACCTCGCGGACCTGAAGGCCGATCTCGCGCACCTCCTGCCAGCGATCGGAGGCGGGTGTGGCAATCCCGCGCCGCATCATGCTCCAGCCCCGGGCGCCGACGTCGGGCAGGGGCGGACGGTCCAGCGCCACGGCCCGGGCCATCTCCGCGACGTGGACCCGCTCGTCGCCGTTGCGCTCGGCCGCGTAGGCGCGCTCAAGGGCTTCCTCGCGCTGCGCCTCCAGCGTGCGGTGATCCACCCGCTCGTGGACGTTGCAGCGCTCAAGGGTGTGGTTGACGTGCTCGGCCCAGGCCGACCGCCAGTCCACCAGCAGCTCCTTGGCGTTCCAGTCGCGGTTTTTAGCCCCGAACCCGTCGGGGCCAATCTCGCGGGTGGTCAGCATAATATGCGCATGATGGTTCCGCTGATCTCCCTCACGCCCCGGGGCGTGAAGGGCGATGTCAGCGACCATACCGCGGGCAACGAACTGCGCCTGAACGAACCCGCGCACCAGATCGCGGTTCTGTTCCGGCGTCAGCTCGGAGGGCAGGGCCACGCGCACCTCGCGGCTGACCTGCGCGTCCTTGCGGCGCTCGACAGCCTCGACAGCGTTCCACAGCGATGAGCGATCCCGCGCCCAGTCCGGCGCGTGCTCGGGAGCAAGGATCTCGGTGTGCAGGACGCCATCCTTGCGGGTGTAGTCGTGCACTTCTCCGGTGCGCAGATCGCGCACACGCTCGGCGGCGCGGTACGCGCTCGCGGCGGTCGATGACCGCCCCTTGCTTCGAGAGATCACAGAGGCATCAAAATGATAAATCGCCATGATCGCCCTCTTAGCTTGGTTTCGAAAGGATGCGCAGCGGTCCTTCGCTCACACGTCGCTTGCGACGTATAGGTGAGCACTTCGTGTTTCCAGCCCTTTACCGAACTCTCGGCGATTGCTATCAAAGCACAACCCTAAGGAGCACGCAATGAAGACAATAGACCAGCAGATTGCATCAGCTCAAGACAAGCTCTCCCGACTTAGAACCAAGAAGAAAGCCACCGACACCCGCGTTAAAATCATCGCGGGCGCCGTCGTCGTCAAAGCCGCAATGGAAAGCCCCGAGGCCGCAGCAAAGCTGGCCGGCCTCCTGCGCGAACGGGTGACACGCGATCTCGACGTGAAGGACATTCAGCCGCTCCTGGCAGACCTCGACAAGAAGGCGGCGCGCAATGGCTGATCGGACGAACCCTGCCGCCCCCACGCCCCAGGACGAAATGCTGGAAGCCCTCGTCTCCGTCACGGCAGAGAACACCACCACGCTCATCGATGTGCAGCACCAAGCGGCGGCAACAGCGGCCTCCGTCAAGGATGCACGCACCTACATGGCCACGGTCGTCAAAAACACCGACTGGGAAACCAACGGTAAGAAAATATCCGCCATCCTCGACAAGGCCATGCGGGAGGATCGCGCAGCATTGAACGCGGCGGCAAAGGCTGCCGATGATATGCAGACGATGTCCGTTGGCATCTCCCACAAAGTCGATGCAGCCGCCGACGCCCAACAAAAGGCCAGCCTTGCCTTCCACAGCGCCTCAGAGCGGCTG
>NZ_JBIFFO010000066.1:0-1113 GCF_043557115.1 Sulfitobacter sp. 1A13679 | reverse complement strand
TAAACCACGACGCATAACTGAGGGTGGGTCAAATCTCGGTGAAAATACCGGGTCAGTTCTCAGTGACAATCAACAGGGAACGCTTCATACCCTACGAGGACCGCCCCGAATATGTCGAAGAAGTTAAGAAGCACACCTGTGATTTCTTCGCGGCAGGAAGCGGAGGTCCTGACAACTACCGGGGGCGCAGTATGGCCGAAGCACATCGTGGGATGAACATTAGTGCTGCTGAATATGAGGCAGCATCAAACGATATCATGAACACGATGACTGCTCTGAAATACGATGGGACATCCCGCTCAATGGTGCATGACGTCCTCCGCACTTTGGAGAGTGTCATCCTGCACAAATGAACGACAAAGAAAGGACCGACCATGGATAATGCAATCGAGATCAGACGTTTTGAGAACCCCGATGAGGCTTTGGATATGAAGGAAGCTGGCGGGATCAACATTGTTAAAATGAGCCACGGGACGACAGGCATGCGCGCTGTGTTTGAGCCTGGATGGACCTGGGAGAAAAATGAAAAACCGCTTCTTGGGTCCCCGGATACCTGCCCGATGCACCACGTTGGCTATTGCCTGTCTGGCAAACTGATTGTGCGCATGGTCCAGACAGAAAAGGTAACTGCGATCACGCCAGGTGACTTCTTCGAAATCCCTCCAGGCCACGATGCTTACGTTGAGGGTTCGGAAAAGGTCGAACTGATCCTTTTCGGGGCACCATCGTGATGCACATGGCTGACTGAAGGCAGCACTCATAGGTCTCTTGATTGACCCGTTTTACCTCTGCTTTTTTCGAGCGCACTTAGACTTTAATCTTTTCAATATCCTTCAGCACCGCATGCACGGCAAGGCCTGTCTCAGTCAGCCCATAGGTCACCTTGGGCGGAATGGTATTCTCTTGTTCGCGCCAAACCAGCCCATCGGCTTCCAACTCCCGCAGGCGGGTGGTCAGCACCTTGGGAGAGATGCCGGTGATCTGGCGTCGCAACACACCGAAGCGGCAGGCCCGCTGATCGCCTAACACGTAGATTACATGGGTTTTCCATTGTCCCCAGAGCTTGCGCAGCAGCGTGTCCGCCGCGCAGGGGATATCAACTGCGTCCCGGTC
>NZ_JBIFFO010000038.1:0-12363 GCF_043557115.1 Sulfitobacter sp. 1A13679 | reverse complement strand
ACCGAGTGATCTGGCGGAAAAGCTGACGTGCGAACCGGAAACCGACATTCGCCACTGCGCAGCGAGTCCGGAACTTTCGGCCCTTAGCGGTCGTTCGATCAAGTTTCAGCGAATGACCGAAACACCCTCTATCGACCGAAGCCGAGGCTTGGACGACTGGTCGCATTCTCTGGTCATTTAGGTCGCTCATCTAAGCCCCTACTGCCTCGATGTCAGTTTAGGGCCCAGCTCCAGAAAAGCTGCCGGCTCTCAATGTGGTCGATTTCGGCTGGCCTGAGCAGCTTTTGAGCGCGGTGGCCAGGTCGACCTGATATAAGCAAGTATGGTCCAAATATCTTCGTCTGAGATTACCTCACCGAAGGCGGGCATGCCGCTGTTGAAACCCTTCACGCCCCGGGCCGCCAGCGCAACCTCGCCCCCGAGTTTGGTGTAGTCGAACAGCAGCGTATTATCATGGTGCCAAGTATGCCCCGTTGCATCATGCGGCGGCGCGGGCAGCACACCATCTTCGTCTGGGGTGCGCCAGTCGGGCTGTCCTTCGAGGTCTGCGCCATGACAGGCGGCGCAGTGCTCGGCGTAGAGCGAGCGCCCCGCGACGGGATCGCGGCCGTCGAGTTCGTGATCGGCCTGCGCTGCTGATGCGGCCGCACAGAAAAACAAAGCAGCCCGTTTCATGCAACTTCTACCCATGTGCGCATCCCTCCGATCGCGTGGCTCAACATATGACAATGGATCAACCAGCGCCCCGGATTGTCGAAAACGCAGAGAACATCGCGGCTTTCCCCGGCAGCGACCAAGGTTGTATCACGCAGATCGCCGATGCTCCCGTCTGGGGCCACCTCATAGAAGTGGTGCCCATGCAAATGAATGCCATGTGGAAAAGCGGTATCATTAACCAAGGTGATCCGCACCGTTTCGCCGCGTTCGATGATGGCAAAGGGGTCCTGTGGCAGGTCCGAGACATCGTTGAAGGACCAGATATTGGCACCGCCGTGCCGACCGCCCATGGCACCGCCCATCATGGTCAGCGTCAGGTGCTGGGAGGGGGCGCCCGGTGCCGGGAGGTCCGGTGCCGCCAAGGTCGGCAGAGGCCCCGACTGCCGATCCGTATTCTCGCCAGAGATGGACAATTCGGCCAGACGGTAAGGCGCCTGTCGCGTGGGCATGTCAAAGCCGACCGGGCCGGTGACATCGACGATCAGATCGGCCCGCTGGGCCGGCGCCAGAACGAGGTCAGAGAACGCGCGAGGTTGGCGCAGTGCCATGCCGTCCAAGGCGACAACCGAACCAGAGACGCCAGAGATGCTCAGGGGGAAAATACGATTGGTCGCCGCATTGATCAGCCGCAGGCGGATGCGATCACCTTGCTTCACCTCGCTCCGCGATAGGAAACCGCGGGCAAAATTGCCCATATAGCCCGCATGGGCGACGCTATGCATATCGGTGAATTCATCAACAAGGCTGCCATCTTCGTTGATGATCCAATCGGACAGGATCACGGTGATGTCATGATCCAGATCGAGAGGGGCGTCGTCTTCGACGATCAGCGGCCCCATCAAGCCGCGCGCCACCTGCTCTTGCGAGATATAATGCGAATGATACCAATAGGTCCCCGCATCGGGTGGCACGAAGCTGTAAGTTTTGCTGTCATAGGGGTCGATCAGATCTTGCGTCAGCACCGGGACACCGTCCATCCGGTTTTCCAGTCGGATGCCGTGCCAGTGAACGGCGGTGCCCTCTTGCATGGCATTCTTGACCTCAATCGATGCCCGCGCACCCCGTCTAAGCCTGATCTCTGGTCCCGGCATCGAGCCGTTGAACCCCAGCATTGCGGTGGTGCCTTCGCCTTCGGGAAGGATCTGCTGACTTACTGTTTCTGCCTTCAACTTCAGTGGCGTCACGCCAGCAAAGCTTGGAAGGGGCAGAACCGCAGTGGCGGAAACACTGGCGAGGAATTGTCTTCTGTTCATGTCATGCCTTATCGGGGTGATTTGCGATTAATGCTGCCACGGGGCACAGGGCGCGCCGATGTCCGAGGCGTGTAGGTATGTCCTGCAGGGGCCAATTCCAACTGTCGATGACGGGTTGGGGGTGGAGCGCCTATGCGCTCTCTATCGGGAAATAGAATGTGTCGAACCACTTGGGTCATCCCTTCTCTGACAAGGGGGCGCGTCCCCCCATGATCTGCAGCACGAAGCTTCCTGACGCCGTGATCATAAGAAAGCCGTGAAATGCCTCTATCCCGGTAGTGAAGCGCAGGTGCCCCACGGGGGTCAGGTCGCCGCGTCCCAAGGTGGTGAAGTTGACCAGTGAGAAATAGAAATAGTCCATCATCGTGATTGGCTCATCCGTTGTTCCGGAAGCGTTTAGCGCGCCAATCTGCAAACCCTGCACCGCCCAGAGGAAGAACAGCGTATAGATGAAAGCCTCAATCACATGGGCAAAAGTAATGGCGCCGACCGCCAAGCCAAGGTTCTGGCCATGCGCAGTTCTTTTGCGTTGCGCGATGGTATCCGACACCCATTTAAGGACGAAATAATGGATTGTCGTGCAGATGCCGATAACCAGAATTGATAGAAGTATTGCTTGGATCATGACGAGCTACCTGTTTTGTTTGCGGGAGCTTCCCCTCAGGCGGTTATGCCGGGGCGGCTGTTGATTTGTGGGCAGCCACATGCGAACGCTCAGCCGCAGTTTGCGGGGCGTCCGCCGGCACCCATGCGTCATCCATCAAATCCTCAATGAATGTGCTGAGCAACTGCGTGCGCCCGGTGACGGCAGCCTTGCGATAAATCGCGTTTGTCTGCGCCTTGATCGTCCCTTCAGAGGTGCCGCGCAGCTCCGCAATGTCGCGGGTGCTCAGGCCCTTGACCAGAAAAACAGCGACGTCCCGCTCTGCGGGTGTCAGACGCCAGTCGGTGAAGTGCTGCGTCATTACCATCGAGAACTCCGAGGTGCATCGGCGCATCTTCTCTTCGGCGAGCCGGGCCCGTTGCAGACTGGTCCTGAGGGCGATCCAGCCAAGCGCCACGCCGAGGTTCAACCCGATGGCCAAGATCGTTTGCTGATACTCATGGCTCTGCCAGATCAGAAAATCAGGCTCCATTCCCATAGCGTCCAACAAGAAGCAGACGGTAAAGAAGATCGCCACAATGGCCTGCAGTGCTGCGATGGCCCAGAGGGCGATGGTTCCACGCGTTTTCATAGCTCGAAGTGCCTTATTATTATGAAAAGTGCATGGCCGGCTCGTTCAGCCAGCCATGCGATTGGCGCTTACTTCATCTCAGTCACAGTCAATTTGCCTTTGACACGGTCGGCTACGAACTCGATGTTCTGGCCTTCTTTCATTTTAGCAATCAGCGCTTCATCGGCTTTGAACACCATAGTCATCGACGGCATATCGAGGTTTTCGAGCGGGCCGTGGATGATGGTGACCTTATTGCCCTTAGCGTCGACCTTCTTGATCTTCCCGGATGAGTAGACGGCAGGTGCCGCGGGAGCCTCATCAGACTGAGCGACGGTGATCGGCCCATGCATGCCGGATTCGTAGTGGCCGGGGATCAGGCAGGCGAACTCAAAGCTGCCTTCATTGGCGAAGGTCCAGATCACCTCGCCTTCCATGCCAGAGTCGAGACGGACCGAGTTCGGGTCATCATGCTCCATGTCCATCTTGGCCATGGCTTCCTTGTGCTCTGCATTGCCCTCCATCGTGTCGACCACGAACTCATGCTCGATCTCGCCTTTGTTAGTGACGTTGAAGCGGATGGTCTCGCCTTTCTTGATGTCGAATTCTGCGGGCTCAAAAATCATCTCGCCATCGTCGGTTTCGCGCATAGTTACATCAATGGTGCGATCCACATTGGCGGATTTGCCCGGCATGCCGGCCATCATTTCCTTGTGCATGTCACCGTGGCCGTCATCGTCATGGCCGCCCCCATGGGTGCCTGCGGCAAAGGCCGGGGAGGTGATTAGAAGGCTGAGGGCGGTCGAGAGAAGAAGTTTATTCATGGTGTTTCCTGTATGGTTGTAGAGGTGATTATGGTCTGAGGGGCGCTTAGCCCTTGGAGGTTGGTTTCGGCGTGATCTGGGTTTTCGGACTGTGGTTCTGCGCAAAGTCCGGCAGCTCTCCCGTCCATTCATACGCCTCGGTGCCCGGAGGATTTTCATACCAGCCGGGATCTTCGTAGTCGTCCGCGTCGATGCCTTCGCGCACCTTCACGACCGAAAACATGCCGCCCATTTCAAGGGGTCCATGCGGCCCCCAGCCGGCCATCATCGGCACGGTGTTGTCGGGCAGCGGCATCGACATTTCGCCCATATCCGCCATGCCCGCCGTGCCCATGGGCATGAACTCAGGCTGCACGCGGCGGACCTGACGTGTCATGTTGGAACTGTTGGTGCCGATCAGCGTGGGCACGTCGTGGCCCATAGCGTTCATCGTGTGGTGCGACTTGTGACAGTGGATCGCCCAGTCGCCCAGATGCTCGGCCACGAACTCATAGGCGCGCATGGCGCCGACGGGAATGTCGATGGAGACCTCGGGCCACTGCGCCGATTCCGGCACCCAGCCGCCATCCGTGCAGGTGACCTTGAAGTCATAGCCATGCATGTGGATCGGGTGGTTGGTCATCGTGAGATTGCCGACGCGCACGCGAACCTTGTCGCCATGGTTGACGACCAGGGGGTCAATGTCCGGGAAGATGCGGCTGTTCCATGTCCAGAGGTTAAAATCCGTCATCGTCATGATTTTCGGGATGTAGCTGCCCGGATCGATGTCGAAAGCGTTCAGCATAATCAGGAAATCCCGATCAACGCGCATGAAATCGGGGTCTTTGGGATGGACCACGAACATGCCCATCATGCCCATCGCCATCTGCACCATCTCATCCCCATGCGGGTGATACATGAAGGTGCCGGATTTGGTCAGGTCGAACTCGTAGATAAATGTCTTGCCCGGCGGGATGCCCGGATGGCTCAGCCCGCCGACACCGTCCATGCCCGAGGGCAGGATCAGCCCGTGCCAATGCACCGTCGTATGTTCCGGCAGGCGGTTGGTAACATAGATGCGCACCCGGTCGCCCTCGACGGCTTCGATGGTCGGACCGGTGGACTGACCGTTGTAGCCCCAGAGGCGCGCGACCATACCATCAGCAAGTTCACGCTCGACCGGCTCGGCAACGAGGTGAAATTCCTTCACGCCATTGTTCATCCGGTGCGGCAGGGTCCAGCCGTTGAGCGTGACCACGGGGTTATAGTCCGGCCCACTGGTGGGACGGGTCGGCGCTTGGGTGAGGGCCGAATCCATCTCGGCGGCCTCGGGCAGGCCCATATTCATGGTCTGGCCCCATGCTTTGGAGGACACGAGCGTTGCACCCGCAGCGCCGGCCCCCAGGAGTTGACGTCTGTTAATCATCTGGTTGCTTCCTTGTCTCAATGTCCTGCGCCGCCACCGGCGGCGATCTGTGTCTCTCCGCCGGCACCGCCGCCGCCGCTCCCACCGCCGTAGATCGCGGCGGTCAGACCGGCAGAGGCCAGCCAGAACTCACGCTTGGCATTGGCTGCCTCAAGCTGGCTTCCGATCTTTTCGCGGGCGTCGTTCAACAGATCGAAGGTGCTGGTGATCATGCCGTTGTTGCTGAGCAGAGCCTCTTCATCGATGGTGCGGCGCAAAGGCAGCACCACGTCTGAGTAGTGCCGTGCGATCTGGTGGCTTGAGCGGTAGGCCGTGGCCGCCGCCCGGGCTTCGGAGCGGACGTTCACCGCCCGTTCGGCCAGCACATTGGCGGCTTGAAGATAGCTAAGCTCGGCCTTGCGCATTCGCGCCTTGCCGCTGTCGAAAATTGGGATGACGAACTCGAACTCGACCTGAGGTGAGATACTGGTCTCGACTTCCCCGTCCTCTTCCTCACGCTCGATCTCGGCACCAGCGATGACTTCGAGGTCGGTCAGGGTGCGGGTGGCATCGGTCAGACCATAGGCCTTGGCCGTTGCTGCCAACCCCAGCCGGGCGACTTCCAAATCAACACGATTGGCGAGCGCCAGCCGTTCGATGCCCTTGTGGCTGCTGACCGTATTGGGCACGCGGGGCAGAGCATCGGGCACATAATAGGCCACGTCCTGCCCCCAGAGCCCCATGAGCCGGGTCAGCTGTTCCTTGGCCAATTGCGCATCCAGCCGCGCCTGCGCCAGCTGTCCGGCCATCTCGGCATTGAACGCCTGCTCGCGGGCCTGTGCGGCCTTGTTGAGCGCGCCGGTCTTGCCCAGCTGCTGCGCCAGTTCCGCCGCCGCATCGGTGGTGACGGCAGCACGTTTAAGGTAGCCCACCGCCTCAAAGGCGGCGACCGCGTTGATCCATGCCTCGCGCGTTTCATTGGCCAGTGCCAGCGTGTCGCTCACCGCCTGCATCTGCGCGTGCTGGAATTCCGCCTCGGCAGCGGCGATGCGCTGTTTGCGGGTGCGAGCGTCCAGCAGGTTCACGGCGATCATGCTTTCCAAGGCACGGTAAAGCCCGACCTCGGGCGCGCCGATGCCCAGCAAGCCGATGGAGACGACGGGGTTTTCTGGCGTGGACTGCTGCCATGCTTCGGCCGCCGAGAGGCCGATCTGCGCATAGGACGCCTGAAGCCCCTTGTTGTTCAAAAGCGCGACCTGCACAGCGGTTTCGGCACTGATCGTTTTACCCTGCACCATGGCGCGGACCTGTTTGGAGGCCGCGACGGTCTCGGCCTGCGACTGCGCCCAGACGGTGCGCTTGCCGATGGCCTTGGAGGTGCGTGCCTCCACGGTGGCAAAGCCAGCATCACGGGCCGAGAAACTCACCGGCAGGTCCGTTGCCGTGCAGGCGCCCAAGATCAGTGGTGTAATGACGGCGGCGGTTTTCAATTTCCAACGCATCAGTGGTTCATCCCCTGCATATCCATCCCTTGCATAGGTGCCTGTTCAGCGTTCAACCGTCGCCAATCGAGCGGCTCCACCACGCCGCGACGCCGGTAGCCTGCAAAGGGTTGCTCTTCGGCGGTCGTGGCACTGCCGCGCGTGCTGTTGTCGGCGGCGGTCATCGCGGCGACTTCGGGCAGAGGCGTGGGCTGCTGCACATAGGCGGCAGTGACGTCTGGAAATGGGGGGAGCGTCGTGGCGCAAGCCCCAAGGGTCAGGGACATCGCCCCTGCAATCAGTGGTAATTTCATTGGTTTTTTGCCTGAGAATAAGGTGATCTTTCCCGCAGCCAGACGCCGCGGATGCAAAGGCCGTTAGTCGGCCGGGATCAACTCAGGCTCGAGGCGGACGCAATTGACCAGCGGATTGGCCAGAGGCGACAGAATGGGACACGCTGGTGTATTCAACGGATCGCACAGCCGTCATTTTGGCGTCCTGCGAGGAGGTCAGCGCTCCCGTCAGGCAAATTCCACCACAGCAAGGCTCGCCTTCGAAACTGTCAGATATTTCTGTTTGGTCGGGCATGGCCGCTGCGTCCGGATGCAGTTCGGACTCTGTGGTCATCTGATGACCCGCGTGATGCGCCGCCTGCGCGCTGTCATGCATCCCGCTTTCGGCATGAACCGACGAGGGCGGCAGCAGCAACAGACCACAGGCCAAAACCACGCCGAGAAGGACGCGACAGAGGTTGGATATGTCTTCCAGAGCACGCATAGGTGTTAGCAGTGTCGTAAGTCGCAGAGCCTGTCAACGCGTCCAGCGCTGGAAGGATTGCGGTTTTCTGGCGGAAACCGGCCTAAAGTGCGGGGCGGCGGATTGGCGTTCCGACCCAGAGAAGAGGTCAGAGGCGCTGGCTACGGTGCCAGAGCGCGATGGGCATTCGGTCCGAAACGCCTACTTCGACGCCTTTTGCAAAAGACCAATCAACTCGTCAAACTTGGCGCGTTGTTCTTCCGGGTCGCCGCTGGCAATCGCAGCCTCGACGCAATGCTGAGCGTGGTTCTCCAGCACAAGCTTTTCGACCCCCAGAACGGCGGATCGGATTGCCGCAGTCTGTGCTAAGATGTCCATGCAGTAGCGGTCGGCCTCAACCATTTTCGCGATGCCGCGCACTTGTCCTTCGAGCCGCGCCAGGCGATCCAGCGTCTTTTCCTTGTTAGCCTTCATGAGGCGTCGCTCCATTCGGGATTTGTTGCCGATCGGATAATATACCCCATATGGGTATAAGACGATGGCACACATTGGCAATTTAGGAGGACAATACAATGGATTCAAAGAATAAGCACGACGATCGCACAAGCAGCGGCTATGGCCGGTTCTTTGCGATGATCGGCACCTCGACGGTCGTGATGTATGGCCTGATGTATCTCAACACTTATGCGCTTGACCATGTCTTCTTCTCCCAGACGCGGATGTGGATGGCGCTCTATATGGGCGGGGTAATGGCAATCATTATGCTCGCCTTCATGCTCGGCATGTATTCCAATCGAAAGACGAATTTTGCGATCTTCACTGGTGCCGCCATCGCCTTTGCGGCTGGTGTCTACTTGGTCCGGTCGCAAGATACGGTAGGCGACACCGCTTGGATGAAAGCTATGATCCCGCACCATTCAATCGCGATCCTGACCAGCGAACGGGCAAACCTGTCCGATCCGCGCGTGCGCGAACTGGCCGACGCGATCATCGAGGCGCAGCGCAGCGAGATCGAAGAGATGAAGCTCTATATCGAAGACATCGAAGCAAACGGGGATGCAGCGCCTGGCACTTCCCGCACCAAACCCTGAGATCAAGGAGC
The DNA here is from genome assembly GCF_043557115.1 of Sulfitobacter sp. 1A13679. Classification (NCBI taxonomy): domain Bacteria; kingdom Pseudomonadati; phylum Pseudomonadota; class Alphaproteobacteria; order Rhodobacterales; family Roseobacteraceae; genus Sulfitobacter; species Sulfitobacter sp. 1A13679. The sequence continues at coordinate 3,632 of NZ_JBIFFO010000038.1, read as the reverse complement.
ATATCATGCCCAGAGACACCCGTGATGTTGCAGACGTAACAACTGATCCGGCCTCCTCCGCGACAGGGAAAACCGCCGTGCTTTACCGCATGGCCCTGCCAAACCATCTGTGTCCTGCGGGGCAGAAGGCGCGATGGCTTTTGGAGCGCAAAGGCTACGAGGTCGATGACCGCCTGTTCCGCGCGCGGTCTGAAGTCGACGCGTTCAAGGCGCAATACGATGTTCCCACGACCCCGCAAGTCTGGATCGAAGGGAAGCGCGTTGGCGGCTATGACGCCCTGCGCCAGGAACTTACCGACTATGACCCTACGGCGACCACTTACAAACCGGTGATCTATCTCTTCGCCGTTGCTGCGACCACAGCGCTTGCTCTGTCCATCGGCTTTCTTGGCGCGATCACGTGGCAGACGCTCGGTTGGTTCATTTCGGTCTCGATGATCCTGCTGGGGATGCAGAAGCTGAGCAATATCGAAAGCTTCACGACGATGTTCCTCAACTACGACCTGCTGGCACGTAAATGGGTGCCATATGCCTACGTTTATCCATGGGTTGAAACCGGGGCGGGCGTGTTGATGACCGGTATGTTGCTTACCCCATTTGCCGCTCCGGCTGCGCTCTTCATCGCCACGGTTGGCGCAATTAGCGTGTTCAAAGCCGTCTACATCGACAGGCGCGAGTTAAAATGCGCTTGCGTTGGGGGTAATTCGAACGTGCCGCTCGGATTTGTGAGCCTGTCCGAAAATCTAATGATGATGGGCATGGCCATCGTGATGTTGGCCAAGATGTTTACCTGAAGGTCGGGCGCAGCATCTTGCGCTTAGCACGAGTTCGCAGGGCGGAAATGGTCAACTGAAGCAAACGTGCATGGCACAAGTGTTTGTCTTAGCTTTGTTCGCATAGCTGCCGTTCGTGCGTTTTGCGGCGAACGGCGGCTTTCCGCCCATTCTGTGGAAAAACACCCGTTCGCTGGCGCAGAATACTGACCCCGGAATGGGACGCGAGCGCCTTTGTTGTCAGGCTTTTCGCGGTTGCTGCGGTGCGGGAAGGATCCTGGCCAATTTCCGGAGGTTCTGAGCAGTGGCGGCGAGGAGGAATTCGTCGTTTGCACCGCATGGCCCACGTAATCGGAGCCGATTCAGACCAAGGATCCGTTTGAGATGGGCAAAGAGCATCTCGACCCTCTTCCTCAGCTTCATCGAGATCACGTATTGGTCAGTTTTCGCAATGTCGCGGGCGACCTGCCGCGCATCTTCATGTTCCTCGCGGGTGATCTTGCGGGCATCAGCGTTCGGACAGCACTTTGCCTTGGAGGGGCAAGCCTGGCAGACTTCTTTCAGGGCACGATACCGGGCCGTCCCCTTGCCGGTCGGTCCCCGGTTCGGGTCGGAATAGTTCCGGCGGAACTGCTTCAGCTCGTGCCCCTCGGGGCAGATGTATTGGTCGTTCTCCGCATCCCATTCAAAGTCGGCGCGGGTCCATGTTCCGTCGCTGCGCCCCGACTTGTCGAAGACGGGGATGTGCGGAGAAATTCCGCGGTCAACCAACCATCCTAACATTGGCGCGGTGCCGTAAGCCGTGTCCGCGATCAGGCGCTCTGGATGCAAGTCGAACTTGGCCTTCACCCGCTCCAGCATGGTCTTGGTCGAACCGACTTCAGCCTGTCGGATGGATCTCGTCGCCTCCACGTCCACGATGACGCCATGGTCGGTGTCGATCAGGTAATTGTCGGAATAGCTGAAAAAAGCCGGACCTTTACGGGCGGCCGTCCATTGACTGGCCGGGTCGGAATGCGACGTGAACTTGGGTTGAACCTCGCTGGCGGCACCGAACGCCGCCTCATCCAGGGTGGCGAGATACTCGCGAACCGCGCGGGGCGCATTTGCCGGATCGACCTGCGCCGGGTCCCAATCCTCCTTTGGAGTCGAGTTCTGCTTGTTGGCATCCGCCTCAATGAGGCTGGCATCAACCGCCATGCGCTGGCCGCTGACCAAGCCCTCCTCGATGCACCGTGCGACAGTCGCTTCGAACAGGTGCCGCAGCAATTCGCTGTCGCGGAAACGGCCGTGCCGGTTCTTCGAAAACGTGGAATGGTCAGGAACGCGGTCGCTGAAATCGAGACGGCAAAACCAGCGATACGCCAAGTTCAAATGCACCTCCTCACAAAGCCGCCGCTCTGACCGGATGCCGAAGCAATAACCCACCAGCAGCATCCGGATGAGGAGTTCAGGGTCGACCGACGGCCGCCCCGTATGGCTGTAGAATTCGGCGAGGTAGCTGCGGATGCCGGACAGGTCCACGAACCGATCTATGAAGCGCAACAGGTGGTTCTGTGGGACATGCTCCTCAAGCGAGAACTCATAGAACAGCGCCGGCTGCGCCTCCTGCCTCGGTCCCATCATCGCCGATCCTCCTATCCCCTACAGGAATTGAATCAGCCGACGGACCGTCGATCAAGGGCGAGTTTTTCAACAAAATACGCCCTTGGTGTAGATTAGGAGCCGCCGTTCGCTGCGAAACGAAGGGTCTTTTTGATTTGAAGATTGCTTGCCCCTTCCAAGTTGTCGAAAGGCTTTTCGATCTCAATAATGCAGTGATGGCCAATAGGAATAGTTAGACCGATCCGAGATAATAACCGATGGCCTCTGCCAGTTCAGTTTCCTCGTATCTGAAATGAGATCGCACGACCTCCTCCAACTTTCTGAAGGCGGTGGCGGCATGAAGGAAATTCGCATCGTTCGGATCTTCCGTCAATACATCCGCCGCGCGGTCGAGGCGGAGGATCAACTCATGCACCACCGCGTGCTCCGCCTTCAATTTGGCGACGACCTCACGGAACTTGCCTTTACCCGCCGCCTCGATCCGAGGGAACATGTCGGCGCTCTCGATGTCGTGGTGGAACTTCAGAATTTGGCATTCGCGTCCGCAAAGCGAACCGAAGGCGCGGAAATTCTCTGCCATATCGAGCGAAAGCACGATCCGCTTGAGGTCATCGGGCGGGCTGTCCCCCGCTTCGATCCGCGCCAGAACCGCTCCGATTTGGGCCATCTCCATCAGATAGTGCCGATGAATGGCCGCCAGCTGCCGCCCCTGAGCACGGTGCCTATCCGTCGCCTCCGGCACCGGCGGCGCTGTCGGGCGGGCAGCCTCGTCGAGGCTGAGTTGATCCAGTGGCTGATTAGAAAGTTCGGTCATGATAGACATGTAAGTCCTTGTTCGTGAACGTCGACCGCCGGTGCAGGAGGCAACGTCATGGGTAGAAGACGCCTCCCTGCGCCCGTTTGATCTTGGGCTTGCCCTCCGGCGCCGGGATGAAATCGGCCTCGTCCCCCGGCACCGTCGAGAACTTACCCTGCCGCCATTCCTCGCGCGCCTCTTCGATGCGCTCGCGGCGCGAGGAGACGAAATTCCACCAGATGTAGCGCGGCCCCTCCATCGGCGCGCCGCCGAAGAGCATGAAGCGCGCATGTGCGCCGGTGCCGTCATCGACGCCCGTTACGGTGACCTCGTCCCCGGGGCGGAGGACCAGTAGCTGCCCCGGCGCAAAGGTATCCCCAGCCACGTCGATCCCGCCGTGGATGGTATAGAGGGCGCGTTCCTCGGTATTCGCCACGATCGGTGCCTTCGCCCCCGGC
>NZ_JBIFFO010000037.1:0-13251 GCF_043557115.1 Sulfitobacter sp. 1A13679 | reverse complement strand
GACCGGGACGCAGTTGATATCCCCTGCGCGGCGGACACGCTGCTGCGCAAGCTCTGGGGACAATGGAAAACCCATGTGATCTACGTGTTAGGCGATCAGCGTGCCTGCCGCTTCGGTGTGTTGCGACGCCAGATCACCGACATCTCTCCCAAGGTGCTGACCACCCGCCTGCGGGAGTTGGAAGCCGATGGGCTGGTTTGGCGCGAACAGGAGAATACCATTCCGCCCAAGGTGACCTATGGGCTGACTGAAACAGGCCTTGCCGTGCATGCAGTGCTGAAGAATCTTGAAAGGATTAAAGTCTAAGTGCGTAAAAAGACCGGAGTAAATCGGGTCAATCAATCTATCAAAACCCTTAGCAACGGGAATCGCGGAAACTTTTGAGTTGGCACTTATTGGTGCTTTCGGCCCATTGCCGACCTTGAGACAGAGCGGTCTCGCTGCGGCGCAGTTTCACCGAAGCGGTCTTTCATGCGTCGCGCAGCATTTTCCGACGGCCGACGTCGGCTGAGCGGACTTTGCTGCCTTTGGCCTTAGTGCTATCAGGTAGCAATCGGAGGTTTGAATTATGACACCTGAAAAACTAAGAGAAATTTATGGCAGCGCTTCGCCACATGCAGCGGCGAAGGTTATTTCGCAATTCGATAAGCATTGTAGAAAATTCATAGAACACGCGACTTTCCTCGTACTTGCGACCTCGGATGGTACAAATCTTGACGTGTCGCCAAAAGGTGATCCTGCTGGGTTTGTTGAAGTAGAAAGCGAAAAGACGCTTTTGATCCCTGACCGCCCAGGCAACAATCGGATTGATGGTCTCTTGAACATTTTAGCACATCCCAAAGTAGCACTTTTGTTCATGATTCCGGGAGTTACGGAGACCCTTCGGGTGAATGGTACAGCTGAAATAAGCGATGCCCCAGAACTCTGCGACAGGTTCGAAATCAACGGAAGAAGCCCTAAGACGGTCCTGCGTGTTTTTGCTGACGAGGTTTTCACTCATTGCGGCAAAGCACCTATGCGGGGTGGCTTATGGAAACCTACGACCTGGTCGGAAAGCCGCCCCATCGCTCCGCTCTATGAAATGATCAGAGACCACTCCAAAATGGAAGTTGCCTCTACTGAACAGTCTTATTCTGAACAGCGGTACAGAGAAACCTTGTACTGATCGTCGCGGTCGCATTAACCACCATTCTTCAGTCTGGTAGGTTGGGCTCGTTCCTGCCATTCGCTGCGGTCGCCCACCCAAACGGCGCTGAGGTTTGCAGGCCAACGTCGGCTTGGCGGAAAAGCAGACATCTTCTGACTTGCTGTGACCAGCAGGACATTTACCTTCGCAAACACAGGTATGGGAGAATGAAACTGTGCAGAAAATAGCGACATCCAATCCGAATTTCATGATCCAACACGCTTCTCCGGATGATGCGGGGCTTGTTGTCGAATACATGAAAAAACTGGGCGCCTATCAAAAGATGTCGGACAAGATCACGGCAACTGAGGCTCAGATCAAACGGCTTCTGAATGAAAAACTGGGCGAGGCGCTGTTTGGATACTACAAGGGCGAAATTGCGGGCTTTGCCTATTTTTGCCAGAAGTCATCTGCATTTACTGGACGGTCAGGAATCTATATCGATGGATTCTTCGTGGATACGAAAGTCCGCCATCAGGGTCTTGGCAAGATCATTATGGGGTATCTTTGCTCTCTTGCCCTCGAGAGAAACTGCGAGATGATGGAATGGGGGGTTCTGGACTGGAACAAACCCACCATAGAATTCTACAGAAGCCTTGGCGCCTATAGCGTAGACGAGATGACGATTTTCAGGTTTACGCCGGACGATCTGAAATCAAATGCTCTGGCATTCGAGGGCAAGCCATAACCATCTGTGATAGACGGTTTGGGCTCCTTCCGGACGTTCTCCGCAGCGCAGTATGGGCCCAAATCCGTACATTTTTGTCACCGGCGCTTACCACCGTATTTGTCCCGTGTGTTGTGACCATATGTTTTTGTCCAACAGGAGACATTCGTGGAGAGCGCAGCGAAATCCCGGTATGAGCCCAAACTGACTACGCTGGACGTAATATGCTTTGCAGCCGCAGCATGGGCGTGCCTCTCGCTCCCCGGCCCTAAGCCGACCTTCACGCCTTGCGTAGCAAAGGTCAGCTTCGAGCCGTTAGTGACCGTGCCGAGCTCGAAGCTATTCCCAGTGGCAGCATATACTCACTCTTAGCATCTGAGGCTTGCGCCTATTCCTACAGGGTGTGCTAAGCTTAGCCGTGTCTACGAACTGAAGGAGTTCCTATGCCCATCCCGAAATCATTGCTGTTCACATTCGCAATCACCAGCGCTGGTTTAGCCGCCTGCACAGTACCTTCGATGCCCGAAGCACCTGATGGCGCGAGGTTTTTTGCGAAGAACTGTGTTTCCTGCCATGGAATGTCGGGCCGTGGCGACGGTCCTTCCTCGGCAGGGCTCGATCCAAAACCGACGGATCTCACGTTGTTGGCCCGTGAAAACGGAGGCTCTTTTCCCCGCGCCCGTGCATTGAGCTATATTTATGGTGACCCTGAACAAGGGCATCTCGCCCGGGTGATGCCTCAATTCGGAGGTGCTATGGCAAATGATACTGTGCCAATTGCGGTGGATGGTGTGATGACCCCGACGCCAAGAGTCTTGGCAGGACTTCTGGCGTATCTGGAAAGCGTACAGCGCTGATAAAAGAACCACTTTCAGCAAGGTTTTCTCGACCTGCGCGAAAAGCTTGCTGGCGAAATCTGACCTAACCCTGAAGCGACGCATGACCGGCGACATCGGCGGACCTCTCGGGATCCTTAGCAACGCCTGCAGCTGGCGCTGCAAGGCTCGTCACCTTTTATTCCGATCACCCCAGTCCGCCCTTTTTGGCAAACAATACCCTGCGCAATTGAGTTCTCTTTCGGTATGAGGATCGAGGTAGGAAGTACGGCTGCTGACTCCTATTTTAGAGCCATGCCGTTCCGAACAGGAGCAAACTGGTTAGCACGCCCAGGACGGGAATAATGATAGGCACATTGAAATGCTGCGGTACAGTGCCACCCCGCATCTTCAGCCTTATCAATGCAGAATTCACGAGAACGAAGACCAAGAGAACGATCTGCGACGTGCGTTCGGCCAGTGCTTCGATCGGCAATGCTAAGGTCAATAGCATGATGATGCACATCACCACGACCGTTGCAGAAACCGGAGTTTGGGTTCTTGGCCAGACCGTGGCCAAGGCAGCAATCAGGTGCCCGCGATCCGCCAGACCGTAGAGCACCCGCGACGCCATGATCATTTGGATTAAGACACCGTTGACGGTGGCAACAATTGCAACAATGGCAAAGCTCTGCTGGACACCTTTTGGGGCGGCCTCAAAAACGAGAGCAAGCGGGGCGGAAGATGACGCCAACCTGCTGAGCGGCACGGCTGTAAGTACCGCGGTTGTTGTCGCGAGATATAGCAAGGTTGCGATGGTCAGGGTCAGAACAATAGCCTTAGGCATGGTCGAAACGGGGTCTTTAACCTCTTCCGCAACGTTCGCCATATCCTCAAAGCCCACAAAAGCGAAAAACGCCAGTAGAGAGGCTGCGCCGATTCCTATCCAATGTGGTCCAACAAGGGGCGGCAGCATATCAACAAGATCGACCCCGAGAGGTTCAGAGATTCCGAAACCCCAAACAGCCACAAAAATTAGGCCGCCGATTTCGATCAGAGTGATAATCGCAGCGACAGTGACCGACTGAGTAATGCCCCACAACGCAATAAGCCCCATCAACACTACGACCACTACCGTCAGCACCCACTGTGGCGCTGCAAACAACCCCTGAAGGTATGACGCAGCCCCAATGGCGACAGCTGCTGCAGAAACCATCCCTGACAACGCAACTGCCAGACCCACCAAAGTCGCCATCGCCCCCGAGCGGAAGCCAGCTTCGACGTAAGCCGCTTCACCTGCACTAACGGGGTATCGGGTTGAGAGCTCTGCGTACGAAAAAGCGGTAAAAGCGACAACTACAGCAGCGATCAAGAAAGAAACTGGGGCGTAGGCACCGGCTTCCGCTGCTGTTGTTCCCACGAGTACATAGATGCCTGCCCCGACTGTGACGCCGAGCCCATAAAGGGTGAGCAAGGGGGTGGTCAGTGCCCGGCGCAACTTTTCTGTTTGGTTCCCGCTGTCGGAAAAGACGTCATGCGTTGTCACCGTAAAGAAATCCTCTCAAAGTTCGTTAAACTGGTCGTAGAATTGCCCACCTGCCCCGGATTAGATCCGGTCATTCGCCGCGCCGTCAACGAACTGGGAAAGTGCGGACGAAGCGGTCATAGGCGCATGAGACGCCCTCTACGCATGGAACAACGTTCCTACAAAAAACGCAATTGCGGCGGCCATCCCCCCAATCACCACAGTCTCGCCCGCAGATTGCCACCAGGGGCTGAGAGACCAGACGCTTTTCAGCGCGCCGATCGCGAAAAAGGTCATCATGGTCAGCGCGGCCGAGACAGAAAATGCGTTGCCCAGTCCGAGAATGAACGGGAATAACGGCACGATTCCGGCCGCCAGGAAGGCCAGAAAGGTGGTTACGGCGGATTTCACAGGATGTGGATCGACACCGCTTAGCCCGTATTCCCCTTCCATCATCAAGTCGATCCAGCTCTCGCGATCTTTCGTGATCGCATCGGTAGCCTGGTTCAGAACATCGCCCCTCAGGCCCTTTTGGGCCAAGATTTCTCGAACCTCAAGACGTTCGCCTTCGGGGTAGTTTTGTATGTGAAGCTCCTCGATTTTGCGGATGCGACGCATGTTGTCGAGTTCGGCTTTGGTGCCTGAATAATTGGCCGCCGCCATGGAAAACCCGTCGGCCAGGACGTTCGCTATTCCCAGCGCAATGATAATGAAAGGCGAGAGCCCGGCTCCAGCAACACCCGCGACGATGGCAAACGTCGTCACCGCTCCGTCAATTGCGCCGTAAACAGCGTCGCGCAGCACACCCCTACCCGGGGGGGCTCCGATTCGCTTTGCGATTTCTTGCTGGCTATGGCCGTGCTCAGACAATTCGAACCTCCTGAGAGATCAGTATAGGACCAAGGGGTCGCCCAGCTTTGATTCAAATCATAAGCCATGTCCGTTTCGGGATCTGGAGACGTCATACAAAGGGGCAGCGATTGTCCCTAAACATGGTTCGCACGCCAGTCATTCCCAAAGCTGCCTTTCGGGGTCTATCTATTGTAGCGGCACTGCACTCGCCAAAGCTGACCTTGGGCCCAGTGCCATTGCTGCTAAACGACGGCGATGTTCGCAATATTTTCCGCGCCTATCAATCGGCATTTTTTTGCTTGGGAGGCTGTGTCTTGCCGGTAAATTAGCGCAAGTATCGTCTCACGAGCCCTCGGATCGCCGAAAGCGTGAGTATCTTTGCTTAGTTACCGGCTTTCTGTGGCTTCTGAGTTGGTTCGGCGGCGTTCTCACTTTCGGTTTCGGTATCAGAACCAGCAGATTCGCCTTCGGTGTTCTGGTTTTCCGCCTCCGCCGACGATGACGTGTCAGACGCGTTGCCCTCGATCAAGGACGTATCACCCGATGCGCCATCGGTCGCTGTGTCAGTCTTCTGATCGCTGCTCGATGTCGGGCTCTGCATCTCATCTTTCGATGATGTGCCGGAGGATCCGGCATTCTGACTACCCGCTTCTGACAGGTCTTCGGGCGGGAGGCCGCCAGATTCCTGCAACGAATCCACCAAGTCGGCGCTGTCGTTAATGTCGCTGTCGATCTCGGTTACGCCCTCATCTTCGGCGTCGGACGACATGTCGCCTCGTTCATTCTCTTCGGCGGGCTGCCCGGAGGAGTTTGAATTTGAAGTTTCCGCTTGGGAAGCGACCGGATCATCGCCGTTGCCAGTATTTTCCTGCGTGCCTTGCATCTCGCGCGTGGCGGTTGATTCGGCCTCCGAATGACTGTCTTCCGACCCGTTGCTGTTGTTGCCGCCCGCAGAAGACCCCTGACCGTTTTCCGCGGCTGAGATCCGCTCCTCAATCTCCAACAGCTTGTTGGAGCGTTCTTCTACATTGCTGGTAAGGTCCGTTACAATTTTCTGGATTTCGTTTCGCTGCTCTTGGGCGTCAGCGACATCGGTTTCCAGGGCGGTCTTCCGCTCGGTCATGCTGGCGAAGCTATGCTCAAGCTCCGCTTGCCGGGCCTGCATGTCGTTCAGGCTGCTTTCCAGGGTTGCGACCTCGTCTCTCAAATTCGTTTCCTGCGCCCTCAGAGACTGGAGCTCGCTTTCGCCGGTGGAGACTTCTTCGGCGAGCCGCGCGTTGTCCTCACTAAGTGTTGCGAGGCTTTCCTGAACTTCGGCCTCACGCGCCCGAGCTTCTTCGACCCGGGTATTTATGTCGGTCAACTCCTGCGTCTGGGAGACAATTTGACTTTGGATGTCTGCCTTGCGGGTTTCAAAGCTGGTCATTTCTTCACGCATCGACGAGATCTGCTGCTCCAGCTCATTGTTTTGCTGCTGCTTCTGCGCCACCGTTTCGTCAATGGAGGTCTGCTGTACGATCAATTCGTCAAGCTTCGGCTGCAAGGTGTCGATGTCCGACTGGATGCCGTCGCGCTGCTCCTGCAGGGACTGGGTCTCCGTTTCCAGCGATGCGAGCTCCGCCTGCAATTCCTCGACGCTTCCGGCTGCTTCCTGCTGCGTGCTGATAGCGCTTTGCAAGCGCGAGATAGTGCGGTCGGTCTGCTTCTGAAGTTCTGCAGTGTCGGTGAATGCATATAAGGCAGCCCCCCACCCAACGACTGCCGCCGCCGCGATCCCGATTGTCTTTACATCCCAAGTTGAGCTTTTGTTCTCCGCCATGAGAAACTCCCCCTCCGGCCGAGCCGATCTCTGAAAAACTGTATAGGGCTGGAACGCGTCAGGCGGGTGGAAGTTCCGACCCCCGGGGTGCGCCGGTCCCAGCCTCACGGGGGGGCATCGTCGGGGACTGGCATGAAACGCGTGCCCCCTGTCGATCACTCTGAAGCATTACGCGTGGCGGGAGGCTGCGCTCAATCTTTCGCAGAGTGAGTTCATGAATGTATGGCAGGGGTCAAGAAGCCGGCGACATTGCACACGTTGCGACACAGTTTTGCCACCCACCTTTTGGAGGCAAACACCGACGTGCGGGTTATTCAGGTGCTGCTCGGCCACGCCAAGCTGACGACCACTGCGCGATACACTCATGTGGCCACCAAGACGATCCGCGACACTGTCAGCCCCTACGAGATGCTGGCCAAATTGCAGGATCAGACGGTGAAGCGAAGTCTGGAGTGACCGGGCGCCGGGGTGCCCCGGACCGAACTGGAGATTGCTGATATCTTCCGCACCCATGGTCCTGCGTGGCGGCTGGCCAATGCGGGGCATGTCAGCCTCTCCCAGTTGAAGGTGATGTCGTCGATCGAGGCCTGCCGGACTGAGGCTCTTGGCGGGCATGTGGCTGGCTGTGCCACATGCGGCCACCATCACATCGCTTATAACTCCTGCAAGAACCGACACTGCCCGAAGTGCCAGGGACCGGCCGCGCGCGACTGGATGGAGGCACGGGCCGAGGATCTGCTGCCCGTGGAATATTTCCACGTCGTCTTCACCCTGCCAGCTGAGATCGCGCAGATCGCCTATTGGAACAAGAAGGCGATCTATGGCTTGCTGTTCAAGGCGTCGGCCAAGACCATCATGAACATCGCGGCCGACCGCAAGCGCATGGGCGTGCGAGTGGGCATGACCAGCGTGCTGCACACATGGGGATCGGCACTGACCCATCATCCGCATATCCATATGATCGTCCCCGGCGGCGGCCTGTCGCCGGACGGCACCAAATGGGTCGCCAGCAAGCCTGGGTTCTTCTTGCATGTGCGCGTGCTGTCGCGCCTGTTCCGCCGCCTCTTTCTGGACGGGCTCGTGGCGCTGCACCAAGCCGGAGACCTGGCTTTCTATGGGGACTTGGAGCGGCTGGCGCTGACGGACGCCTTCACCACCTGGCTCACCCCTTTCCGCAAATCCGAATGGGTGGTCTATTCCAAGCCGCCCTTTGGCGGCCCAGAGGCCGTGCTTGCCTACCTGAGCCGCTATACTCACCGCGTCGCCATCTCAAACCACCGCTTGGTCAGCGCTGATGCCGACACCGTCGCCTTCCGTTGGAAAGACTACCGCCTCAAAAATGGGGACCGCCAGAAGATAATGCGCTTAGCCACGCCTGAGTTCATCCGACGCTTTTTGATCCACGTCCTTCCTGACGGGTTCCACCGGATCCGCCACTACGGCCTGCTGGCCAGCAGCGCTCGCAAAGCTAATCTCACAAAAATCCGCAAACTGCTCTGCGTCCAACCACCAGATCAGGCAGATGTCCAAGACGCTGAGCCAGACGTCACCCCGCTCACGCTGCGTGAACCATGCCCATGCTGCGGGGGACCCATGCGCATCATCGAGATCTTTCGTCGCGGGCAGAAACCGATGTCACGCGCGCCACCACGGGAGCAGGCCGCATGACCGACCGCCTGTCACAGATCATCAACCCACGCTGGCTGCTCCGTGCAGAACCGGACCAAGCCACCTGCGCCGATCAGGTATCAGCAGGTTCCCAAACCACAAATCCACCCAGCCCGGCGGGCAGCGCTTGGCGACTGGGCTGGGAAGTCCGCATCTGCAGCCTCGTGCAAAAGGCCAAACGGCCCGCTGAAACAGCCGTCGTCTCGATCGTCAGCGAACTTTACCCATAGCATCACCAAGACCCTCGCGGCTTCGACCTTGGGAGGTTTTCCAACGCGGGTCGTCCGCCCAACAAGACGCGAACCTCACGCCGCGACCCGCATCAGAAAACCTTCACCTTAGCCGACCTTGATGATGTCTGCAGCGAATGACGGCTTCGAGCCCCAGCTGACCGCATGAGGGACGGAGTTCTTCGCGGTTGCGCCAAAAGCTTGGCCGGCACGGTCGACCCTTAGCAGATCTTCACCGATTATACCTTATGATACGGTGCGGCACGCCAAACCGGACATTGCCCACACCCATTATTGAGAAGTTATAGAAACCGTAGCGTCTACCGAAATGCATTAAAGGTCGGAAACTGGCCAAGTGAAACGTGCTGCCACGCTGTTCGGCATCTCAAGATGTTTATGCACCAGGTTCTTCGCCGGCGTTGTTTCCACCGTCTTTATGGCCAAACAACGCGGCACCCTGATGGGCATTATCTGAGGTTTCAAACTCAAGGCTCGAGTGGGTGATGCCGAAGTCATCCGCGAGCTTTTTCTTGACCGCCTGCTTTACAGCTTCAAGGTCCGTCCAATCTCGCCCCATCAACACTACATGACAATCAAGCGCCACCTCATGCTCCTGCATCTGCCAGAGATGGACGTGATGCACATCCCGGACCCCATCGACATCAGTCATCGCGTCGACCACTGCGCCTGCATCCATGTCAGGCGGGCTACCCAGCATCAGCATACGGATCGGACCGCCGATTTCAGTGAGTGCCAGATAAAGGATATAAAGCGCGATACCGATGGTGATCGCGGGATCAACCCAACGCAGGTCGTAAAGGATGATGAGCGTGCCGCCGATAATCACCGCGACCGAGGCCAGAGCGTCTGACAGGTTATGCAAGAACAATGCCCTGATGTTCACGCTACCCCTTTGCATCGAATAGGTCAGCAGCGCCGTCATCGTATCAACCACCAGCGCGACCCCGCCCAGAATGACCATCGTCCAGCCCGCCACTTGCGGCGGATCAATCATGCGCATCCCGCCCTCGTAGATCAGATAGACCCCGACAAGAATAAGCGTGGTGTAGTTGATCAGCGCGGCAACGATTTCGATCCGGCCATAGCCAAAGGTCATCCGCGCATCTGCCGGACGCCGTGCGATTTTGCGAGCCACAAAGGCGATCACCAAGGAGGCCATGTCTGAAAAATTGTGAAGCGCGTCCGCGATAAGGGCGAGCGACCCCGCAAAGACACCGCCCACGATCTGCGCCACAGTCAGAAGGGCATTCGCCCAGATGGCCAGTGATACTCTGCGGTCCCCGCTTTCGGGGTCAATATGGGCGTGATCATGTGCCATGCGCGCTTCCTGCTTGTTTGGTCCAAGTCCGCTGCGATTTAGGCAGCCTCGTAGCTTGTGAACACCTCGCTGTTGCCATCGCGAGCAATCAGATAGACATCATAGGCGTCGCGCTCACTCTCCGGCCCCATCCCCGGCGAACCATAGGGCATCCCCGGCACGGCAAGGCCGATGGCATCCGGGCGCTCGGCAAGCAATTTACGGATGTCGGCGGGCGGGACGTGCCCTTCGATCATATAGCCGTCAATCTTTCCGGTGTGACAAGAGGCCATGTCCTGCGGGATGCCGTTGTCTTGCTTGTATTTGATCAAGAGCGTTCCCAAGCTGCGCTCGGTCGTCACGGCAAAACCCTCGTTCTCCAGAATCTCGATCCACGCCGAACAGCAGCCGCAGTTGGGGTCTTTCATCACGTGGATGGCGGGCTTGTCTTCGGCCCATGCCGCAAATGGTGCGGCGGCGGCAAAGCTTGCGGAACAGGCCAGCAGGCTGCGTCGTGTGAGGGTCATGTAAAATCCTTCCAAAGGTTCAGACTGTCGTTTCGTTGGTTGCATGGGTTGTAGGGCGGCAACCGGGCTCGGCCAACCGCTCGGCGGTAGTTGACCGGAAAAACAGCAGCCGCAGGGCGTTGAGCGTTACCAGAACAGTCGCGCCAGTATCCGCCAGGATCGCAATCCAGAGGCCGGTGATGCCAAGCACCGTGGTGACAAGGAACACGGCTTTCAGCCCAAGCGCGATGGCGATGTTCTGCCGGATATTGCCCATCGCGGCGCGGGCGAGACGGATCTGGCCGGGCACATCTGTCACCCGGTCACGCAAGATCGCGGCATCGGCAGTCTCGAGCGCCACATCGGTGCCGGAGCCCATTGCGACGCCCACGTGCGCTGCGGCCAATGCAGGGGCATCATTGATGCCGTCGCCGATCATCATGACCTTCGCCTCAGCCGTGAGGTTTTGAATGGCCGCAACCTTATCCTCCGGCATCAATTCAGCGCGGTGGTCGATGCCCAGCCCCTCTGCAATGGCCGCAGCGGTGCGCCGGTTGTCCCCGGTGAGCATCACCGATGAAATACCCAAAGCGTTCAATTGCGCCACTGCTTCTGCCGCATCGGCGCGGGGTTCATCGCGAAGAGCAATGAGGCCTTGGGCCTCGTTATCGCGCAAGACAATCACCACGGTCTTGCCCTGCGCTTCGAGCGTCTCGACCTGGGCGCGCAAAGTCTCTGACAGCGCCCCGCGTTCTGCCGCCAAACGCGGCGAGCCGACGCAGATGGTTGCCCCCGCGATCACCGCCTCGGCCCCTTTGCCGGGCAAGGCGCGGGACTGTGTCGCTGCGGCGGGGTCGATGTCGCGTGCCTCAGCCGCACCGCAAATCGCTTGGCCGAGCGGGTGGCTCGCACCGTTCTCAACTCCAGCGGCGAGGGCCAGAAGATCGGCTTCATTTCCCACAAGCACCTGAACATCAGTTACGCGGGGCTTGCCGTGGGTCAGCGTTCCAGTCTTGTCAAAAACCACATGGGTGACTCGCGCCGCCGCTTCGATCACTTCGCCGCCCTTCATCAGCAACCCGTTGCGCGCCCCGGTGGACAGGGCCGAGGTGATCGACGCAGGCACCGAGATCACCAGCGCGCAGGGGCAGCCGATCAGCAACAGAGCCAGCGCCCGATAGATCCATTCGCCCCAGGCGCCACCAAAGACAAGCGGCGGCACCACGGCCACTAAAGCGGCCATACCGACCACGGCAGGCATGTAGACGCGGCTGAACCGATCGATGAAGCGCTCGGTCGGCGCGCGGGCGCTCTCGGCCTCTTCCACCAGCCGCACAATACGCGCGATGGTGTTGTCCGCCGCAACCTTTGTGACTCGGATGCGCAGCAACGCTTCTGTGTTGATCGATCCGGCAAAGACATCCGCACCCGGCTCCTTAAGGCGCGGCACGCTTTCGCCGGTAACGGGGCTTTCGTCTACGCCCGAAGTTCCGCTGACCACCTCGCCGTCACAGGGCACCCGGTCCCCGGGGCGCACCTGCACAATCTGGCCGACGCTGAGCGCCTCTGCCGCCACCTCCCGCGTCTTGTTGCCCACCTCAAGCCGCGCCGTTTTCGGCACCAGCTTGGTCAGCGCACGGATGCTGTTGCGGGCCTTCCCGGCAGAGACACCTTCCAACAATTCGCCCACGGCAAAGAGAAAGACCACCAGCGCGGCTTCTTCCGGCTCTCCGATCACAAGCGCGCCACTGGCGGCGATGGTCATGAGCATTTCGATTGTAAAGGGCATGCCCACCCGCGCCATGGCAAAGGCCCGGCGCGCGACGGGAATAAGCCCGATCAACGTGGCGATGACAAAGCCCCAATGCGAAACCTCAGCAGGCAGGACAAGCCGCGAGGCCCATGCCATTGCGAGCAGAGCGCCGCTGCCGAGGACCAAGCGGCCTTTCGCGGTTTGATACCAAGCGGGGTCTGGCATCTCTTCGGGCGCATGCGCTTGAGGTGATGCCGCTGTCCCACCGATCACTGCATCGTCCGGCAGGATGAAACCGCCCTTCGGCCTCTCTGCCTGTGCCCCCTTTGGAGAGATGCCAAAACCGATGCCGCGCACGGCCTTCTCGATCCGCTCGGGCGAGGTCTCATTCTTATCCAGCGTCAGGCACAGCCGTTCTGACATCAGCGCGACATCGACATCCGCGACCCCGGGCAAGCGCTCCACCGCGCCGCGCACCTTGGCCGCGCAGGCGCCGCAGTCCATCCCCGTGACGCGCCATTCCCGTTGTGCTGTGCTCCCGTCCGTCATGTCTGCTTCCAATCCGATTCACCGTCAGACACAGAGATACGACCTACAGCAACTGTAGCTTCAAGTGGTTTGTTTAACTTTTCTCCTCCCGATCATCCTTCTTTGCAATAGGCTGCGAGAATGGCCGCGTGGCGGAACGTGATACAACGATTTGCAGAAATCTCAGCGTTGAGTGTCATCCAGTTCACGAACTGCCGGCTTGTGCGACACCCTTCAAAAAACCTACAGAGACTGTAGAATGAAAGGGGTCAGATATGCTCGCGATCGGCACACTCGCAAAACGGACCTGTTGATTGTCACTGAGAACTGACCCGGTATTTTCACCGAGATTTGACCCACCCTCAGTTATGCGTCGTGGTTTAT
>NZ_JBIFFO010000036.1:0-13373 GCF_043557115.1 Sulfitobacter sp. 1A13679 | reverse complement strand
GGCGTATGTCGATCAGATATGACCTCCACCATTGATGAACTGTTCTCACCCGGCATCACTCACATCGAGGTTCGATGCTGGGAATGTGGTCATACGGTGACCCGCAGGCCTGGCGATGTGCCTAACGGCATTACCCAACACGAGTTTGAGCGCCGGTCTGTCTGCAAATGTGGCACGGGGTGGCCACAGGTGACCAGATATCCGCGCAAAGCCTCTACGGCGATGTAGGCTGTTTCGCGAGATCGGTAAGTTGTTCGGTGATGCACAGACCGTGTGCGCTGCACTGCAGAAACTTTAATCATGCTGGTCCCGTTACTCCTACAGCAACGATGATGTCGCAATCACGCGACAGTCGTAAGATCAAAGGATCTGATGATGAAACTGATTATGACCACCGCCGCCGCCGCCCTGATTTCCACTGCCGCTCTGGCTGACACATCGACCTACCGCCAGGACCTCTTCCTGGATACCTCGATCGGTGCTGAGAAGACCTACGGTGATGAAGCCCGCATGCTGGCACCCCTTGAGTCGACCAAAGCCAATGACATCACATTCAGCACAGCCGACAACAGCTTCGACGACGACACAGTGATGAGCACCCGCTCCGAAGCACGCAGCGCCGGCGAAGGCTACATCTACGGTGGTTACGGCGCTGGCAACGACAGCCGGTAAGTAACAGTAGATCAGAGATCGCTGTTCTCCCTTAGTGCGCCAGATTTAGGTTCTGGCGCACTTGTGCAATCGAAGTAATTGCCCCGAAGTCCGGTGCCGGTCTGTGTGCAAGTGCGGCACAGGCTGGCCACAGGTGTCCCGGTTTCCCAGGAAGAAATCGGCATCGATGTGATAAGCTTCACGCGAGGGAGGCAACATGAAACCCAAGGCGCCCAGATTTTCGTTCAAAGACCGCGCAGCTGAGAAAGCCGCCGCGCGCGAACGCGATGAAGAACTACTTCGTTCTGGTGAAGTTTCGCCCGCTGATATGGCGCGCGCTAACGGCGGTTTCGTCCGAGGGGCGCGTTACAAAGGCCCATCAAAGCGCATGCAGGCACTCGCTGCGTCCCTATCGTCATCTGACGACAGGGGCTAACCACCAATAAACGCCTCTATTTCCTGCTCTCTGGCTTCAAGGCTTCGGGAAAGTCTTTGTCATAAACAAGGTTCCCGTCCTCATCGAGGCCAACTCCAAGCCCAAGGCGCCGCAGTCGTTCGAAATACGCTTCCTCATCGGGTCCAGGCTGGCCCATCTTCTCTATAAACCATTCCTCCCACTCGGGGTCTGATTCATCCGGTTTTGGGTCTGTCATCGATGCGCTCTCCCAACGGCTGACCTACTCTACCACACCATAGACTCTGAGGTCTGCGACAGAACTCGAACTATGTGATATCCTATTCACCGTGACATGAACGGCGGCGCTACGGAGGGATCATGACCACATTCGACATCATCGTATCGATTGGATCTGTCGTCTTTGGCACGGCCGCCATCGTCTATGCGATCTATGTCGGCAGGACCGCGGGCCGAGATCGGCCCCATGATCCAGAGCGCTTGCGCAGGTTCATCAAGAATGCGCCTTACGACGCGCCGGAACGCCCTTCGGACAACAAACCGAGCGCGGACAATCCCTGAACAGGAATAGACTACAAAAATATTTTTGTAGCTTAAAACAAAGATATTCAGCCCTTACGGGCAGGCCCACCAGACTCGCGCCATCGCAACTCTGCACGCCTCGATATGCGTCGCTGCTTTGCGCCTTTGACGACATCGGCCTCGGCGTCATTCATGCATTGCACCACCGCCATCGCATCGTGTGCGGAATACCCTTCCCGCATCATCGCTTCGGCGATGTGCTTCCTGACAAAACGGAACAGGTGTGGCGGCCAGAATGCAAAAGAGTCCCGGCCCTCGATCGCATCATGTATGAGGAAGCCGTGGCCCTCTCCGACAGCCATGCCTCTTCGAAGACACTTGGCCGAGACGATGAGCCCGTCGTCCATTAGTGGAAAAAACTCAAACATGCAGGTCCGGCCGCGAACCATTTGAACGCGGCCAAACCCTCGGCTGATCTCGACGTCGGAATCCATTCTCAGGTTCCCTGACCACAAACGCTACAAAAATATTTTTGTAGCTTAATACAAAGATATTCAGCTCTTGCGAGCGGGTCCACTTGCCCGCCGAAGATACTCCTCGATGGCCTGGGCGATGATGTCGTTCATGGGCCGATCCTCCTCGATCCGCTGCAAGCGGAGTCGCTTGTGCGTCGCCTTCGGGACGCGGATGTGCATTGCGGACAGGTCGCCCTTGTCCATGTCTCTGATCGGCTTTGCCGTGCCTGAGCTCGTGCTGGGCGCCCTCTTCCTGGCCGGCTTGGCTGGCTTCGGTTCTTCGACGACAACCTCGGGCTGAGCATCGCCCGCCTTGATGGTCTTCGCCATATCTGTAAGGCGTGTCTTCTTCATTATTTTAGCATCCTCTTGATCTCGGCGAACAGGGCCGCCGCTTCCTGTGCCGCCTTCTCTCGCGGGCTTGCGAATTCGGTGATGGCCAGACCAGCGTTCAGCGCAGAGCTGAACGGCTTGCGATATCCCAACCGGGATTTGGCCACAGGTATCTGTGGTGCAATCTCCGTCAGGACCTCTTCGGTCTCATCTGCTTCGGTGCCCCTGGCAGGCACCTGGTTCAAAACGAACACCCCGCGGGCGTGGTTGTCGTTGATCGCTTTGACTGTTGTTTCAAGTGCCCAGATGTCGAGTGCACCGGGACGGACAGGAACCAGAACAAGATCAGAGCGAGACAGCACCAGGTCCGCTTGGGTAGCGGAGTGCGGCGGCATGTCGACCACCACCAGGTTGATGCCCTCTTCCTCTGCTTGTTCGAGGTAGCCGCTGAACGATCCGGGATCCGCCGGCAAGACCGGCGGGTTATCGGACTCCCTGATCCGCGTCCAAAAGGTCGAACTCTCCTGGACGTCGTAATCCAACATGAGAACGCTGTTGCCGCGCTTTTGCTGAGAAGCAAGAACGGCCATATGGATCGCCAGAGTTGATTTGCCGGATCCGCCCTTAGACGTGAAAACGGTTAAAACTTTCATTTCCGTGATCCCTGAAGCACTTACATATAATGTATTAACATACAAAAATATTTTTGTATGTTAATAGCACGGATGTCAAGAATGGCATCTGATCACATTCGACCCAGCAGCTACGGCCCCCAGGAGTTTAGCCAACGGGTAAGAGCGTTTTCACAGTCTGCGCGACGGAAAGGTTCGCTCGGTGTCTTTAGTGCGCGAGGCAGGCCGCCTTGCCCATCACTCATCCATTCCTCCAGCGGCACATGGCTGACAGATCCACGGTGCTCACGAACGGCGCTGATGTCAGCTTCATCTATACCGGACACATCACAGTGCATCAGCGCGGGCGGGTAATATGCATTGTCATTTCTGATAACCGATCGTGTTAGGTCACGAACAAACACCTCTGGCCCGATCAACTTCTTCTCTACATGGATGCAGGCATCCAGCTTGTCGCTGTAAAAGGCATCAACATCGTAAAGACGGTAGTCACGATTGAGGGGCGGAGATGCCATAAGCGCAACCAGCTCGCTTGATAGGGTTTCACATAGCTCAGTTCGGTCCTGCGCAATGCAGACAGCCGGAAGAAATGCAAAAACTATCAGCGTGGCGCGAAAGATCACTTAGGTATCAATGCCTCCAGCTGGGAGCGAAATGAGCTTGAATAAAACGAGTAGGCTTCGCTCTTTATCGCTGCGAACTCTTCATTGATGATGTCGGTGCCATCTACAATTTGAGATATGCGCGGCTTTTCGAGGCGTGCAAGGCTATTACCGCTTGTTAGCTGACAGCTCTCAGAGGTGTTGTTGCGCGCAATCTCGAAGAACTCTTTCGTTTCGAAGTTGAAGCTAAGCTGATTGGTCCGACAAGCCGTGTTGTTCAATGGAACTGCGTCAATTTGGTTCTCGTCCCAACGAGTGATCCGATAGGTTTCATCGGCGATTTCGCTGACATGGTAGGACTGCACCCACGAGTTCTCGTCCGGCAGCATTAGCGCGATCTGGCGATATTCGCACGTTCCCTCCTGTCTAACGCAGACAATATCAACATGATTAACTGGATAGGCGATCTTATCGTCGAGGATAGTCACGGTGCCTTTCACAAAGGCCCAATTTCCAACAATTGCTCCGTTGAAGGTGAATGGAAAGAAACTGACGTCCGTCATGTTTAGGCGTGAAGTCCGATAATCCAGCGTATGCAGCTGCCAAACAGTTAAGTTGCCCGTGGGCTCTTCGCCCAGATCAGATTGAAAGTTGCGTTTTGCGTTCTCGAATTCAGCAAAGCCATTATACATAAGCGAGTTCAGTCGTGCCTGCGTGATGAAGTCGCCGGCAGGCGATGCGGCAAGATTAGCCGCGCTGCTATACATCATTGGAACTGAACTACTTCTCTCGTCCTCGGGGAGGGCAAGAAGCTGTTCAGGCAGGTAATGGCGATACTTTTCCACGGCATCGCTATCCGCATAAGCGCAGCCAGCGAAAACAAGAAAACAAATCAAAATAGTTCTAATCATACGTGTATTACACGCCATACGGCCCCACCGGTCAATTTTTCCGTTGATCCATCACGCGGGCGTCTTCTGTCGTGCTACTGTCGCGTCGCTGACGTGTTCCTGTCGTTAGCGCGTCGTCACGCTGTCGGAGAGGTTTGAGCCATGGTTTCGAGACATCGATCACACCAAAGGAGCCGATCCATGCAACTCGACGGAGATCTTATTCGACGCCATCGCACCACCTTAGGCCTGACCCAGGCCCAGCTTGCCAAGAAGTCTGGCTATGACACACGCACCATCCAGCGCGCCGAAGCCGGAACGCCCGTCCTCAACCAGGCGGCCGCTACCATTGCCCAAGCACTCGAAGTCAGTCTCGATCGCATTATTCCGCGACAGGAGAACCTGTTCGAACTTCCGCAGGCCGACCAGAAACCCGAGGTGATCCTGCTTCCATGCCCATCAGGGAAGGACTTCCACCGACATCTCTGCAAGACGGACTTTTTGCATGTGGAGCGCGATTTTGACCCACGAACAGAACACCGAGACGCCGTGAAACGGTTTGGGGCTCTTATTGATAAAGTCTGGGACAATCCATGGGTGCCCAGATCGTTCCTCTACGCCGACCAACCAACCGAGGAGCAGATCTTTGATGAGATGATCACAGCTGGAGAGATTATCGACGAGCTCAAAGAACTCGGCCTTCGTGTAATGCTCGGGAGCTACACGATTCGGGAGCAAAAGATACACTATTCTGAGTTTGGTGAAGTCTATGCCAGAACCGGCAGCCCCTATGACACCGACTACTCGTCGCTCATAGTGTGCCTTACCGATGCGCTCGACGAAACGCTCCGCCGAACGCCCGAAGATCATTACCTGAGCCCATCAAGCCTCGCGAAGCGCGGATACGACTATGAGCCTCGGGATGTGGATAACGAGATTCCATTCTGAACCTCAGACGCGCCCTGTCACTTGACCGGGCGCGGATGGGAACCAAGAGGGGAGGGTTAGCGAAGATCAAAGCCCGATTGTAATGCCCTCACCTGTTTGGCGAACAATGCGATCTTGGTGGAGTGGGCCCCTATTCTCTCCATTCGCAATTCTGACCCTCGTCTCATTCATAGCCTGAACCACCGCGACGGCATCATGAGCAGAAAACCCATCCCTCAGCATTGCATCGACTATATGCGTCCGCACAAAGTCGAACTGACTCTCCGGCCAGCTGAGCCAGTTCTCGCGGCCCTCCAATATGGCATAGACCCCGGCCATGTAATCATCGCCATTGATGCCAAAAGGTCGGCAGTAAGACTGGATTATCCAATGGGGCCTACCGAAGTAGAACTTCTGTCCAAGGGTGAATTGAGAGTTGCTGCCACGGACCCACTGTCGACCGCACTGATCTCGACGAACCTCAACTTCGCTTTGCCCAGATTTAGCGAGTGGATACATATCGACACTCCTTAGTATTTGTTGGTTTGATATTTTAATACGATCATACAAAAATATTTTTGTATGTCGGGCGCAGCCCTATACGGGCGCGTGGTAATTCAGACTTTGTGCCAGGTAAGCTTGGCGAGTTTGCGTTCGAGGGCTTTGTATTCCACGATCTCGGCCTCAATCTCATTCATGGCCTGAACCACAGAGATTGCTTCATGTGCAGAAAACTCTTCCCTCTGCATTGCTTCGGCGATGTGCTCCTGCACAAAACGAAACAGATGCGGCGGCCAGCTGGCCCACGTTGCACGGCCTTCCAAAATGTCTTCGATACCTTCACGGTATCCACAGCCTACGACGCGGCCCGACCGCAGGCGCTCAGCATCGATATTCCACTTGGCATCGGGATCTTTTGGCATCCGCCAAAGCATAAACATGCAGGTTTCGGTCCGGACTACCTGGCGGCCGAACTCGTCCCAGAAAACCTCGACGGCGCTGCTCATCGCGTTCTCCGCTGTATAGGTGACGGCCCACTACGATGGCGATCCTGGGCGACTTTGCCCTCCTTGATCTGCGGCAAGGCTGCTTCGCAAACTGTGCTGTAGGCACACATTCCACACCGTGTGGCCTCGCAGAAAGCGAAGGCCTGTCGCGCCATGTCGGGGCCCAGTGCCGCATACGGGTCTTCGACAGCGCGCTTCTCTTGCTCGGCACGTTCCAAGACGCCAGCCACGAAATCCTCATCGAGACCGTAGTAGCGCACCGTCTGGCCGCTGAGACGAGCACGCCCCGATTGATCATTCCGGATCCCAAGGGCTTTCAGCATTCGACCGATTGTCGCCGGATCTTGGAGCGGAAGAAGGTCACGCGGCACGGCAGCTGCTGCATCAAGTGTCCTCGCTTCTGGAATCAACGCGAGCTCAGCTTGGATCTGTGACAACGAGATCGAGACTCGGCTGCCGCGCTCCACGATAGTTTCAGCCGCCTGAACCAACAGATCCTCTGCGGTGAGGTTGTCGCTCTTGTTGAACGCCAATCGCTGGATTGCACTCTTCACCGCGCCGCTAAAGTCCTCATCGTCGGTCATCTCGGCGATGGTTTCCAGAGGTGCTGCGATCTGCTCCGCTCGGCCGCCGCGATTGGCAGCCTTCTCGAGGTAGATTCGGTTGGCCTCTGCGATATTCGCCATGCCCCAGGCGTGCAGCTCCTGCCGCAGCGGTTCAGTGATCGCCAGATCGCGGCCTCGGATGCGGCCTTCGTCCTGGACGGTCTTCGGCATTGGCCGGCAGAGGATCTGATACATCCGCGTCGCATTGACGGCGTCGATCCCGAGGATGTTGGTGATCACCTTCGGCCCGTAGAAGTTCAGCGTCCGGGTCGTCCCGTTTTTCTCGACGACCGATTTCACGCCAGTCGTCTTCGAGTAGCTAACCTTGAGAACCTGATTGATGTCGCCGTAGCCGCCATCGTCACCGCCACGACGACCAACGGCTTCCAGGTCATCGAGAACCAGCAAACCACGGCCTTGGTCGATGAAGCGCACGAAAGCCTTTTCGGAGCCGCCGCCGAGGACCCGCCCATTGAAAGACAGGTCTGCGATGCCCTCGGCCAACGAGGTCTTCCCCGATCCTTTTTCGCCGTTCAAAAGCAGCAGCGGGATCGCGTCGAAGCCGTTGTAGCAGTAGCTCATCATCACGTAGGCGGCGATGAGCTCGTAATCGGTGTCATTCGGCAGCCAGGTCAGTTGGCGCAGGAAAGCGACGATATCGGCCGTGATCTCGGCGGTTGGCCGATGGGTCGGTTTGCCCTCCTCGGTGTTCTTTACGAACTTCTGGATGCTCGGCCAGGTCCAAGTCGAGAACTCCCTCGGCTTCGGCATCGAGAGGACTTCTGTTCCGTCATCGAGAACGATCACCTTGTCTTCGTCTTCGACCCAGTGAGGTGCCGGGGCCGTGCTCATGCCAAGCATCAACCCGTCGGAACGAACAACCTTGGTCTGGTAGTAGCTGGCCTTAACATCGACCATGAAAGAGGATCCGTCAGGTGCCTGGCGCTTCCGCTTCACTGTCTCGACCATGCGGACCTGAAACGGATAATACATCTGGCCGCTGTGGAACGCGCCGTTGATGTTGATACGGCGGTCTTCGTATTCACCGTCGTTTTGCAGCGCCAGCGGCGCGGTGGGCGCCTCTGCAGGCATAGCTACACCGATGGCCGGGGCACCATCGAGCAGCTGCTCGAACTCAGCCACACCGCGCAGCCGATCATCGGCCTCAAAGAAGTCAGTCCAGTCCTTCCCGATCTCACGCGGGACCTCGACGCGGAAGAACTCACGCTGTGCGAGCTGGCGCACGCGCTTGGCCATTTCTTCGCCCGCAGGGTCGTTGTCCTGGCCGAGAAATACTTTCTCCCATCCGGTCCAGAATTCCGGATTTTTCCACTCTTCCGGCACGCCAGAGCCGTGCGTCGAAGTGATGATCGCCATCCGACCGACCAGAGATGTTTCTCGGATTGCCTCGTAGAGGCGCCAGAGATCTTTCACCCCTTCGGCCACGAAGAGCCAACGTTTGCCTTCAGCTGGGCCAGACCAGGCGGTGATCGGGCTGCCAACGGCCCAACTGTTGGTATCCACCGGATTTACCGAGAACCCTGGCACAGCGATCTTCATCTGACGCTTGATCAACGTGCCTTCGCGGCTCATCACTGGCGCGGTGATCGCGTGCCCCCTCGGCTCGCCATCATCACCGGTCTTGGGCTGAAAAAGGCCCGTCAGGCCAACCCCGAAGCGCTCCATCAGGAACTCGGGGTTCAGACCGCGGCCCTCGAGGTAGGCGAGAGCCTTCGGCGCCTTGGCAAGGCGGGCTCGATTTTTGCGCAGCGTCTCGGCCGAGATCGGATCAAGATCGTCCGCCTGAACTGATGGCGATGCCTTCGGCTTGCTTTGAACAACGGAAAGCTTCGGTGCCGCGCCCAACAGATCGCCCAGATATTGAATCGCGTCCGCCGTAGAGCAGCCGCGAACGCACTGAACCGCGTCGATGAGATCGCCATGGGGCTTTGACCCTGACGGATTGAAATCCGTAAAGCGGCCAGCAAACTGCCCGGTAGTTTCGAAGCGGCAGCTGCGTCCTGCGCCGCCGGTGGCATCTGCCACCAAATAGGCGCTCTTGTCGCGCACGGCGTCAGCGCCGTAGAGATCAGCAATTACGCGCTCGATGTTGTCTGGACGGGTCAGGAGATCGCGGATCGCCTTGATGTCATAGCGACGGCTCATGCGGCGTCTCCTTCATCGAACATGGAATTCCAAAGGGCGTCACTCGCCAACGAATGGCGTTCCCCGGGCAGGAAGCGGGCATAGGCCTCTTTCACCATTTCCTCGCTATCCATCAGCAGCGCCGCGGCGTCGGAAAAGCCCCTGGTCCTCTTCACCGAGGCCGTCGCCACCACATGGCGGATCGAATGCGGGCCGTGAGGGCGCAGGCCCTCGATGGCGCCACGACCCGTGAAGGGGTTGTGGATGCCGTAGGTCGTAATAATCGACCGGAACATCTCATAGTAGGCGTTCAAGCAATACTCAGCCGATTTCGAACGAGCAGTCATCGTCTTTACGAAAAGCGTTCCTGGATCTCGACGATTTCCGAGTAGCGTTTTGCGAGCCTCGAGATATTCGGCGATCTCGGAATATAGGTGATCGCGGTCCATCAGATGGAATACGTTCTCCTCATGGACCGCTTTCGAGGTCGCGTTCTTGAATGCTACCCCCGGGATGCGCACGATCCAGCGGCTTCCATCGAACGATAGCTCGCCGCGCTGCCGCCGCTTCAACTCTTTCCAAGACCGAGGCTTCTGCCCATCAGGGCAAATCAGCAGCTCCCGATTGTTTTTCTGTCGAAAAGCGAGCTCAAGGCCGAGACGTAGCACCAAGAGACTTCTCAATGTCTCCGCCTTCCGAACTGGGTAGGTGTCGTCTGGCATCCGCTTACGGATCTCAGGGACGATCCGGTAGTATTGGCGCAGCGGCTCCCTCGCCTCGAGCACTGGCAGCAAGGCCTCGAATGGATCTCTCCCTTTCTGCGACGCCTTCGCAATTTCCTTGAGGCGACTGTTGATGTGTTTCACTGCACGAGCGCATGCCCCCTTCCAGTCCTGCTGGATCATCTGGACATCTGCGCGAGATATCAGCCCCTTAACCGGAGCCAAATCCTCGCCAAATCCTGGCGATTGCGTAAGGAAACCGAACTCTCGATGGAGCATCCCTGCGAACACCAGGAGAGGTTTTTCGATGGCGTTGGTGTAACCACCTCGGCGAGCAACCTTCCACTGGATAAACTGGTCGATGACCTGAGGCACCATAACTGCCGACAGAGATAGCATCTCATCCGGCAGCCCCACTTTTCCAACCGCCCCCATGAAGGCAAGGATCTCGTAGTCTGCCTTTTCCGCAGTGGTTTTACCCCATTGCTCGTTTCTAACTATGCCTTCGGGGAGCATTGGGGAGGTTTTGAAGTTCCTGACCTCATCGAGCTCTTCGAGCAAGTGGTCAGGGGCCTTCCTAAGCCGGGATTTTTCGGTGCGCGCTAAAGCATACACAGAAAAATCATACTCAATGGGGTTCCCGTCATCCCCTTCTCCCAAAATCTCTTTCGGAGTCGATAGGATGTTACGCGAAACCCACGCCAGTATTTCGTCTTGCTCAGGGGTAGGGCGGCTACCGAAATCCGCAGGGAGGTGCTGCGAAATCCGTCGCTGAATGCTTCTCGGCAGCCCCGTTTCAATACGTGCTGAGTAAAAGCTGGATGTCGGAAGCACCTCTGAGAGATACCCGGTAGGGACGCCGAGGGCTCGCTCAACATGATGCAGCTGACTTCGCCAATCTTGGCTGGGGAATCTTCCCCCTCGCTCCCAATGATGAATCGCGCCCGTAGATAATTTTATCTCGCCCCGTGACACCGCATCGGAAAGCCCTTGAGCCGACATTCCGGCAGCCTCTCGAAGGCGTTGCAGCCTCTCTCCAAAGCTTTCGTCATCGTGGATCGCCACTGCTGCCCGGATCAGCTCCATTGCCCAGGGACGAACACGCTTGTTAATCTCGGTTCTTCGGCGTTTGGCGGTGCTGTCTGTGCCCAGGGCCTTCACGGCCTTGTTCCAGGGCGTGGTGCCGATCAGCTCCTCGCCGACGACATCCACCTCGGCCAGGTCATTGGCCTCCATGAAGGCAGTCAGTGAGCGCGTAGTGTTAGATACCGCGTTCAGGTTGCTGCTGCGCCCGGGGTGCTCGGCCTCGAGCTCGACCCTGCGACGCTCTCGAACATGCTCCAACAGATCTCCATAGGTGATCTGCGGTGTTTCATGTCCCTGCTCGATAGTGGCAGCCTCTTCGGGCTGCACTCGTTCATATTTCATATACGTCTCGTTCCTTGTTGAAACCGAGACGTCCTCCGGGTAGAATCATAGGGTAGCCGCGAAACTACACCTATTTCAGAGGCCTCGGAGTGTTCCACCACTCCGGGGCTTCTTTACCTTTGGGACGTCATAGCATGCTGGGTTGCCAGCCTTGCCTGATCAGCGTCTCTCCCTTGTCTGTCAAAGCTACGTTGCGCCGTCCCACGTCTGGGATCTTCATGGCGATCCCTTTCTTGATCAGCGCCGAAAAATACGGGCTCATGTTGGTGGTGTTCAGCCCGATCTCATCAGCGATTTCACGCTGCGTCGGCCATTCGCCATGCGCCTCGTGATACCGAAGCATCGCTTCTGCGATCGCCATCTGTCGATCTGTGGGTGGCTTCACTTGATTCCTCCAACGTCCATTCGCCCAATGGTAGTTTGCGCTATAGCGCAAAGTCAAATGCGTATTACGCAAACTTCGGGCGCCAACGATATAGGCGACTTCTCTCGGAACCAAAGGGCAAGCCGAACAAAAGAAGATCGGCACAAATCCGATATCCGGAACAACTTTCTATCAACCTGTTGATCTATAGTGATTTTCTTCTGTGTTGGATGCCGCTCCGACCCTGTGCTGGCACTTTGTGCCGGCACACCCTATCCGGCACAGATTAAACGTATCCAGCACAGAGACCGGCACAGTGCTTGTTCCGCACATCATCTTCTTTTTTTTCCAATATAAAGAAGATGATAGGATGTTCAGAACGGGCGAGGGAGGAGGCCAGGTAACATGATGAAGAGAAATTCCAGAACAGTAACCGGGACAACTAATATAGCCTTAAAAATAAGGGAATCGATGACGTATTGTGCCGGATACCCATTTTTTGATGGTGAAATACACAGACCTATAATTTTAGGCAGATTTTGACGGAAAAATCCGAGTTTAACACCCCCATCACGGGACATAACCGGAACATTTAACTGCAGCGTAATACAAGATATTGTTTTATATAGGTAAAAAAGCCTCGAGGACTCTAATACACCACCTTCCGCCACTATGATCCAAAGTGTTAAATCAATAAGAGAGATAGCATATATAGAGTCCTTCTTTTCTACATATACAATATGTGGATTGAAAACCTTAACACCAAAAGATCCGGATCTTTTTTGACGCTCCCACGGTGTTAAACTGGAATAATCCAGCGAAATCTGACCATGCGCGTGGGCCATTCTTCCTGATCATGAGCGGGTCGATGCGTGGCTGCTGTGCCACCGGTAGTCCGTCCGCAAAGATTCTATTTTTTGAATCTGTCGAACATGACCACCTTGTTCCTATCACCATAGGAGCCAAGCATTTTGACAAAGATTTCTGACGACGACACCACCATCTTTCACGCGGCTGACGCAGGCGGCCTGGTTCAGGCTACACAGGATACGATCTCCGCCCTGCAACGTCACGGATACATCGAGCACGCCGCAGTTATCCGGCGCGCCACAGCCCAGTTCGTCGCGGGGCGCTCCCTGGTTGAGATCGGGACGCTACGCCGCTGGTGGTCTCTGTTCGAGCATGCGTGGGATCTCCTGGCCAATAGCCCGATTGACGATCCTTGTGTCGCTGACGACACCGCCGACATCGCCGCCGGCTACATTTACCGCGAACTTGTCGCTCTGGGGGTGACCCCCTCTAAGGGCGACATGAATACAAAGTCCGCGTGGGCCATTACCTATGACGACCTCAACGCCGACCTCAACAATGCCTACGAAATTCTAACCACCCTGCCCCGGCTGACCGATCCTGCACTTGAAGCGCGTGTTAACCAGGTGGCGGAGCTGCTGGACCAGCTGACCTACGACACCTGCGCGGACACGCAGGAAGAGTTTGAGGGAGAAACCCTCGCGGCCGCTGTATTGGCGGCATGATGCCAATGGCGTATGTCGATCAGATATGACCTCCACCATTGATGAACTGTTCTCACCCGGCATCACTCACATCGAGGTTC